>CAYZXP010000076.1:0-13468 GCA_964482415.1 uncultured Bifidobacterium sp.
ATGGTCGTTCTGTCGGGTCTGATGACTGGCTGCGCCACCAACAAGGACCTGGCTGCCCTGAAGGATTCCGTCGATGCGCAAATCGCTGAGATCCGTGCAATGTCCGAGAATGCAGTTTCCCGTTCGCAGAGCGCAGAGCAATCCGCTGATTCGGCACTGAAGAACTCGCAAGAGGCAGGTGCCGCATCGCAGCAGGCTGTGAAGACTTCGCAAGAAGCCAACAAGACTTCGCAAGAAGCCAATGGCGCCGCGCAAGATGCTGTGAAGACCGCCAACGCTGCAGAAGCGAATTCGAAGAGCGCTACCGCTTCGGCAGATGCTGCTGTCAGCACCAGCAAGGATGCGCTGTCGATCGCCGAGAGCCAGAAGGCAGCGCTTGACGCAGCGGTGATCGCATCGAAGAAGGCCGAAGTTGCCGCCTACGACGCCGCCGGCATGGCAGCGAATGCCCGTTCGACCGCTGCTGCAATGCGCAGCAAGATGGAAGAAAGCATCGCCGTGAGCAGCGAGGCGAAAGCGCTGGCGTATGAACTGCGCGCTGAAATGATCAACTCCGGCCTGGCAAAAGAAAAGGCTGAAGGCGAAAGCCAGGAGTAAATCGCCCGAAGGCGGGCAGTAAAATCCCGGGGACATTTTTCCGGGATCTGCTGCTACTCAGCACCAAAAAACTCCCGCAACCGGAAGGTTGCGGGAGTTTTTGTTTTATCGCGCGCCAGCCGTTTTTCAGATTTTGTCGAGGCTGGTTCTTTTCTCGAGTGCCTCCGCGGCTTCCTTGCGCTCACTGTAGCGGTCCACCAGATAAGGTGCGATATCACGCGTCAGCAATGTGAATTTCACCAGCTCTTCCATGACATCGACCATGCGGTCGTAATATGGCGAAGGCTTCATCCGACCCGCCTCGTCAAATTCCTCGTAAGCCTTCGCGACCGACGACTGGTTCGGAATCGTCAGCATCCGCATCCAGCGGCCCAGCACGCGCATCTGGTTGACCGCATTGAACGACTGCGAGCCACCGCATACCTGCATCACCGCCAGCGTCTTGCCTTGCGTCGGCCGGATTGCGCCCAGCGCCAGCGGAATCCAGTCGATCTGCGCTTTCATGATGCCGGTCATCGCACCATGCCGTTCCGGCGACGACCACACCATGCCTTCGGCCCACTGGCACAGTTCACGCAGTTCAGCCACTTTCGGATGCGTATCGGCGGCATCGTCGGGCAGCGGCAGCCCGGACGGATGGAAGAAACGGGTTTCCGCTCCAAAGCGGCGGAGCAGGCGCGCCGCCTCTTCAGCCAGCAGCCGGCTGAACGAGCGCTGGCGCAGGGAGCCGTACAGCAGCAGGATGCGCGGCGGATGGGTGGAGCGCTTTGCGGCAGTCAAGGCCGTGTGATCGATGAGGCGGAAGCAATCTTCCGAGAGGCTGGGGAACGTATCAGGAATGTCGGGCATGATCAAAATTGGCGGAGGGCAGGCTGATTTCCTGCCAGTGCATGCAGTGATTGTGCGCGCGGACCCGCGACTTGCAGGGACCGCGGCCAGCACGCCGGCCACGGTGGCCGGTACCACGCTGCTGTCAGAATCGTATAGCACGATCCCGACAGCAGCGGCAAGGTCAGGAAGTTCGACGTGCCGATCAAGCGCTGCCGGACGAGTGGCCCGCGCGGCGCATGTAGAGGGTGAATCAGCCAGAGCGCAGCCGCATCAATTCTGTCGCATCTGCATCGTGCAAAGACCGCGGCGGTGCCAGGCGGGGCGTTCCGCCTGCACCGCCGCACGGATCGGCTACGCCTTCTCGCCGAGGCTGCCGTCGCGGAAATCGCTCAGCGCCTGATAAATCTCCGCCTCGGTGTTCATCACGAACGGGCCATACTGGGCGATCGGCTCGCGCAGCGGTCGACCGGCGATCAGCAGCACCTTTGCATCGGCATCTGCATCGATGATGACGCCGTCGGCCTGCGCATCGCTGGCGAGGATGGCCATGCGCCTCGCCGGCACGCGCTTGCCGGCGACACTCACGTCGCCGCGGTACACGTAGAGGAAGGCGTTGTGCCCGGGCAGTACCGGTTGCGCGAAGCGTGTGCCTGCCGGCAGGTGGATGTCGAGGTAGAGCGGCTCGGTAATGGCGCGCGTCACCGCACCTGTGACGCCGTGGCTCGCGCCGGCGATTACCGTCACCGCCACGCCATCGGCAGTCACGAGCTTCGGCAGGTCGCTGTCCTGGAAGTCCTTGTACCAGGGCTGGATCATCTTTTCGCTGCTGTGCAGGTTCAGCCACAGCTGGAAGCCTTCCATCACGCCTTCTTCCTGCTGCGGAATCTCGGAGTGGATCACGCCGCGCCCGGCGGTCATCCACTGCACGCCGCCGTTCTGCAGCAGGCCTTCATGGCCGGCGCTGTCCCGGTGCAGCATGCGGCCGGCGATCATGTAAGTGACGGTCTCGAAGCCGCGATGCGGATGGTCAGGGAAGCCGGCGATATAGTCGTCCGGATTGTCGCTGCCGAACGCGTCCAGCATCAGAAACGGGTCGAGGCGACGCTGCAGGTTGTGCGTCAATACGCGTGTCAGCCTGACGCCTGCGCCGTCCGAGGTTTCTTGTCCGGCGATCAGTTGCTCGACGCTGCGCGATTGCGCGACGGTAGGTTGAAGGTCCTTGGTGTTCATGTCATTTCCTTTTCGCTGATTGCATGGTCAGAGAGTCTCTGCGGCCAGCTGCGCCAGCACGTCCGGGCCTTGCGGCACGATGCCGGTCGGGTTGATGTGCCGGTGCGAGTAGTAGTAATGAAAGCGGATCTGCTCCATGCAGACCGTGCCGGCCACGCCGGGCAGCCGGTATATCCGCGCCATGAAGCGGTGCAGCGCCGGGTACTGAGAGATCTGCCGGCGATTGCACTTGAAGTGCGTGTGATAGACCGCGTCGAAACGAATCAGCGTGGTGAAGAGACGGACGTCGGCCTCGGTCAGCGTATTCCCGCACAGGTAATCCTGCCCGGACAGCAGGCGCTCTGCACGATCGAGCGCGTCGAACAGCTGCTCGACAGCCTGCTCGTGCGCGCGCTGGCTTTGCGCAAAGCCGCTGCGATAGACCCCGTTGTTGATGTTCGGGTAGATCCAGGCGTTGACGGCGTCGATCTCGCTGTGCAGGGCTTGCGGGTACAGGTCCAGTTCCGGCTGTTTGCTGTACGGCTGAAACGCCGAATTCAGCATGCGGATGATCTCCGACGATTCGTTGTTGACGATCGTCTTCAGTTTTTTGTCCCACAGCACCGGCACCGTGATCAGGCCAGGATACCCGGGCGAGGCGGCCAGGTAGACCTGCTGCAGGTAGTCGTTGCCGCCCACCGTGTCGCCGGTGGCGCCGCGGAAATCGGTGTCGAACGACCAGCCCTTGTCGGTCAGGTGAGGATGCACCACATCGACGCTGATTGCATCCTCGAGCCCTTTCAGTGCGCGCACTATCAGCGTGCGGTGCGCCCAGGGGCAGGCCAGCGACACATACAGGTGGTAGCGTCCCGGCTCTGCGGCATGCCGTGCAGCCGGGTCGGCGGACACGGTTTCATGAAAGCGGGTCTGCGCGCGTTCGAATGCGCCGTCCTTGCCGATTTCATGGGTCCAGGTGTTGCCGGTGGTATGTAGCTTGTCCATCTTCATTCCTCTTCCGAAGCGACGGTAGTTTCGCGCGCCATGATAGCCGCAGCGCGCGAAACAGATCAGTGGCCAGCGTGCGGCATCAGGCCAGCGCTGCGCGGCGTGCGTCGATGCCCCAGCGGCCGGAACCGATGGCCGCGAGTGCGAGCAGGCCGCCGACCATGCCGATGTTCTTGAAGAACAGCAGTTGCGTCATGAAGGCCTGGTCGGCCGGCGCCGCCCAGTAGGCATGGAAGAACACGCTGGCTGCCAGCGTGAACAGCGCGAGGATTACCGCAGCGGCGCGGGTACCCCAGCCGGCGAGCAGGGCCGCGCTGCCGCCGATCTCGACAAGAATGGCCAGCACTGCGCCGATGGCCGGCAGCGGCAGGCCGACTGATTCGATGTAGCCGACAGTGCCATCAAAGCCGCTGAGCTTCGACAGACCTGCAGGCAGGAACACTGCGGCAAACAGGAGGCGGGCGAGTAGCGGGAAAGCGTTCCGGATCGATGATGAAGACATGAGTTTTCTCCTTCAGGTGATGCGCGTTGTTTTGGAATGTGCGTTGCTGCTCAGGCCAGCGCGGCCTCGAGGTCAGCCTGTGCCTGCGCGAAGCCCTTCGCCGCCGCTTCCGGTCCCATCGCCAGTCCTTCGGCGTAAACGAAGCGCACGTCCGTCATGCCGAGGAAGCCGAGCACTTTCTTCAGGTAAGGCACTTGCGAATCGTTCGGCGTGTCGCGGTAGACGCCGCCGCGTGCCAGCGCCACATACACCGTTTTCCCCTGGACCAGCCCCTCCGGTCCGGAGGCCGTGTAGCGGAAGGTCACGCCGGCGCGGGCGATCGCATCAATCCAGGTCTTGAACTGGACCGAATTGCCGAAGTTGTACATCGGTACGCCGAGCACGATCACGTCATGTGCCTGCACTTCCGCGATCAGCGCGTCATCGAGCGCGACGCGGGCGGCCTGTTCCGGCGTGCGCTGCTCAGCGGGCGTGAACAGCGCGCCGAGTGCCGCTTCGTCGAGCACCGGATGCGGGTCGGCCGCGAGATCGCGCACGGTCAGTCGCGCGTCCGGGTGCCGCGCCTTCAGGCTGTCGACGATGCTGTTGGCGACACGGGTGGAATTGGCGCCTTCGCGGCGGGAACTGGCATTGATCTGCAGGATGTTCATGTCGGGTACTCCCATGGCTGGTTGCGATGGGTGTACTGTATTCCGCGCCAATCAAATGAAAAACCCGGTCAAATGGATATAATCGTTCCGCATATGGAACAATCAACCGGAAAAATTGATCCGAACGATTTGGTCATCTTTGCGCAGGTGGCCGAACTGGGCAGTTTCAGCCGGGCCGCAGAGCGGCTCGGCCTGCCGAAATCGACCGTGTCGCGGCGCGTGTCCGAACTGGAGCTGCGTGTCGGCGAGCGCCTGCTGTTGCGCACCACGCGAAGGCAGACGCTGACGGAGTTCGGCCTGCAGCTGCTCGAGCATGCGCGGCAGGTGGTTGCCGAGGTCGATGCGGCTGAAGCGCTCAGTGAACAGCGGCAGTCGGCGCCGGCCGGCCGCTTGCGCGTGTCGATGCCGAGTGATTTCGCGAACCTGCTGCTGGTCGATGCGCTGGCGGCCTTCGTGGCGCTGCATCCGGGCATACAGCTGGAGCTGGATTTGTCGCCGCGGCGTGTCGACCTGCTCGGCGAGGGCTTCGACCTCGCGATTCGTGTCGGTGAACTGGCGAGCGACAGCTTGCTGGCGGCGCGCCGCCTGAGCATGCTGTCTACCGGGCTGTATGCGTCGCCGGCTTATCTCGCCGAACATGGCGAGCCTCACGCCCCGGACGAACTGATGGCGCACCGCGCGGTGCGCCTGCTGGGCGGTGGAGGCGAACCTGTGCCCTGGGTGCTGACGAATGGCGAAGCGCGCTGGGAGGGCTTGCCGCCTGGCCGGGTCAGTGCGAACGCACCGGAATTCCTGATCCGCATCCTCGGCGCAGGCGCGGGCATCGGTGCCGTGCCGGACGATTTTGCGAAAGATTTCGTGCGTGACGGCAGCTTGCGTCGTGTGCTGCCGGCATGGCGTCTGCCCAGCCCCGCCGTATCCGCCGTGTTCCCCGGTCGCAAGCTGATGCCTGCGAAGACGCGGGTGTTCATTGACATGCTGCAGGCGTTTTTCAAAGCCTGACCCGCGCACGAAAAGTCGCACGCCACCCGGGGACGCCGTGCCGGAATCGCCGGCCCCGGCTTCTGCATTTCGCACATCCGAATAGGAGAAACAGATCGTAACAATAAAAGAAATTCAATAGAGCGTGAGAAACGATCTTCATAAAATGAAACTTCATCGAATGAGATCGATTCGACCCACGGAGAAAACCATGTCTAATGAACAGAAATGCCCGTTCGCCGGAATGCAGGGCGCGAAGGCGATGGCCGGTGCGCGTTCCAATCGCGACTGGTGGCCGAACCAGCTGAACCCGAACCTGCTGCACCAGCATGCACCGACATCGAATCCGCTGGGGCCGGATTTCAACTATGCGGAAGCATTCGCGAAACTGGACTACGCCGCGCTGAAACAAGACCTCTACGCGCTGATGACGGATTCGCAGGACTGGTGGCCGGCTGACTGGGGCCATTATGGCGGGCTGTTCATTCGCATGGCATGGCATAGCGCGGGGACCTATCGCACCGGGGACGGCCGCGGCGGTGCCGGCACAGGCAACCAGCGTTTTGCGCCGCTCAACAGCTGGCCCGATAACGGCAACCTGGACAAGGCGCGCCGACTGCTGTGGCCGATCAAGCAGAAATACGGCAACAAGATCTCCTGGGCCGACCTGATGATCCTGGCCGGGAATTGCGCACTCGAATCGATGGGCTTCAAGACCTTCGGCTTCGGCGGCGGCCGCGTCGACATCTGGCAGCCCGAGGAAGACATCTACTGGGGCAACGAGGACACCTGGCTCGGCGACAAGCGCTACAGCGGCGAACGTGAGCTCGAGAACCCGCTGGCTGCGGTACAGATGGGCCTGATCTACGTGAACCCCGAGGGGCCGAACGGCAACCCCGATCCCGTCGCCTCCGGGCGTGACGTGCGCGAGACCTTCGCGCGCATGGCAATGAATGATGAGGAAACCGTCGCGCTGGTGGCCGGCGGCCATACCTTCGGCAAAGCGCACGGCGCCGGCGATCCGTCGCTGGTCGGGCCCGAGCCGGAAGGCGCGCCGCTTGAGGCGCAGGGACTGGGATGGATCAATCGTTTCGGGTCAGGCAAGGGCGTGCACACCACGACCAGCGGCATCGAAGGCGCGTGGAAGCCGCACCCCACGCGCTGGGACAACGGTTATTTCGACATGCTGTTCGGCTACGAATGGGAATTGGTGAAGAGCCCTGCGGGCGCGCACCAGTGGGTCGCGAAGGATGTGCGCGACGAGCACATGATCCCGGACGCGCATGACCCGTCGAAAAAGCATCCGCCGATGATGACCACGGCCGACCTGTCGCTGCGTTTCGATCCGCTCTATGAGCCGATCTCGCGCCGCTTCCATCAGGACCCGCAGGCCTTCGCCGAGGCTTTCGCGCGCGCCTGGTTCAAGCTTACCCATCGTGACATGGGCCCGAAGGCGCTGTACCTCGGCCCCGAAGTGCCGGCAGAGGATTTGATCTGGCAGGATCCGGTGCCCCCGGTCGACCATCCGCTCATCGATGCCGCCGATATCGCAAGGCTGAAGGGCCGGATCCTCGCTTCCGGTCTGTCGGTCGCCGAACTGGTGTCGGTCGCCTGGGCTTCGGCGTCGACTTTCCGCGGCTCCGACAAGCGCGGCGGCGCAAACGGCGCGCGCATCCGCCTCGCGCCGCAAAAAGACTGGGAGGCAAACCAGCCGCAGCAACTGGCCAGGGTACTCGCGGTTCTCGACGGCATTCGCAAGGATTTCGATGCGTCTGCCGGCGGCGGCAAGAAGGTGTCGATGGCGGACCTGATCGTGCTGGCAGGCGGCGCTGCGGTCGAAACGGCAGCGCGCGAGGCAGGCCATGCGGTTGATGTGCCGTTTGCGCCGGGCCGTACCGACGCGACGCAGGAGCAGACGGATGTCGAGTCTTTTGCGGTGCTGGAGCCGATCGCTGATGGCTTCCGCAACTACCAGCAGAAGACGCTTGCCGTGCCGGCCGAGCGCCTGCTGCTGGACAAGGCGCAACTGCTGACGCTGAGCGCGCCGGAAATGACGGTGCTGGTCGGCGGCCTGCGCGTGCTGGGCGCCAATGCCGGACAGTCGCCGCACGGCGTCTTCACGAAGCGGCCGCAGGTACTCACCAATGACTTCTTCGTCAACCTGCTGGACATCCAGACCGTCTGGGCGCCGGCGTCGGATGCGGGCGACAGCTTCGACGGGCGCGATCGCAAGACCGGCCAGCGCAAGTGGACGGCGACCCGTGCAGACCTGGTGTTCGGCTCGAACTCGCAGCTGCGTGCGCTGGCCGAGGTCTACGCGCAGGGCGATGCGAAAGAAAAATTCGTGCGTGACTTCGTGGCTGCCTGGACGAAGGTGATGAATCTCGACCGCTTTGACCTGAAGCACTGAATCCGACGCCGCCGGCGCGGCTGAAACTCGTGCAACCGATAGCCAACGGCCTGCTCCAGCAGGCCGTTGGCTTGTTTGCGTTGTCTCACCCGCCAGGCTTTCACGCCGGCGATGCAGCCATCTTCGGGATGGCAGTCCCGCCGCAGAGGTGGCTGATCTGCTTCACTATCGCGTACCATTGAAATTTATAATGCGGGCGCGCAAGCAGGTGCGCAAACCCCAATATCTTGTGCATCACTTCTTGAGCGCAGCCAGGCGTGCCTGAAACCGTCTTGTCATCCAAATCCCTCTCGCTGCGATGGATCGCCATCCTGAGCGTCGGCTATATCGCGTTGGGATGGGTGGGGTTGCGGCTGGCGATCCCGCCCGGTTATGCGAGCCCGGTGTTCCCGGCGGCAGGGCTCGCGCTGGCGATGGTGCTGGCCAGGGGCTACCGCATGTTGCCCGGCGTCTGGCTCGGATCTTTCACGCTCAACCTGCTGCATTCATCGCATGGCCCGGAGTTCAACTGGATTCCCGTGGCGGCGGCGGCCCTGATTGCGTTCGGCGCGACTGCGCAGGCGGCGGTCGGCGCCAGTCTGGTGGAGCGCCGCCAAGGCGCACAATGGCGACAGCTGGAGCGCGAGCAGGATGCCTTCGTCTTCATGGTTCAGGGCGGTTTGCTGGCGGGACTGGCGTCAGCCAGCATCAGCGTCGCTTCACTGGTAAGCCTTGGCGTGATTTCGCCGTCACAGGCCGGCTTCACCTGGTGGAACTGGTATACCGGCGATGCGCTCGGCGTGATGATCTTCGCGCCGCTCAGCCTCTGCTTCCTGATGGGCGGCGCCCTGTGGCGCCAGCGCCGCCGCCGCGTGGTGGCGCCAATGTTGCTGACGCTCGCCATCGCCGGCGCGGTCTTCTATGCGGCGTCGCGCTCCGAATACAACGCCGAAGCCCGACGACTGGAAGACGACGGTCAACAGCTGGCTGACCGGATTTCCGATCACCTCATGCGGCACCGCGAAGTGTTGGCGTCGATGCGCAATTTCGTGGTGGCGACGCCTGAATTCAGCTTTCCGCAGTTCGAGCGCTTCACGCAGCACGCGCTGAAAGAAAATCCCGATCTCTCCGCGCTGAGCTACAACGATCTGGTCGAAGAGCCGGATCGCGGCGCCTACGAAAAGCGGGCCGGCAAGCTGACGTCCCTGCCCGGATTCAGGATCACCGCGCGCAATGCGGAGGGACGCCTGGTTCGCGCCGGCGAGGCCTCGCAGCATGTCGTGGTCCGGTTCATCGTTCCGCTCGATAAGAACCTGCCGGCAGTCGGCTACGATATTTACTCGGACCCGGTGCGGCGACAGGCCATCCAGAGCGCGCTCGAGCGCGGCGAAATATCCATCACCGAACCCTTGTGGCTGGTGCAGGATCACCGTCGCCGTATCGGCCTGCTGGAGCTGTATCCCGTATACCGGGCGAACGGCGACACGCCGGAACCGCGGACGACGCCGCTGGGATTCGCCGTCGGCGTGCTGAAAGTCGATCAGTTGATCGAAATCGCGCTCAAAGGCGTGGTGCCGGCGGGACTGCATGTGCAGATCCGCGACGTGCACGCACCGGCATCGAATTCGCTGCTCTATCGGTCCGATGCGAATGCGCTCGTGGTGGCGCCGTTTGGCAAACAGGACATTGCCTGGTCCAAGACGATCGGCGCGGCCGATCGCACCTGGGAACTGGCGCTGGTCCCGACCCGGGAGTATGGAGAGCAGGGGCGTCGCTGGTTCGCGTGGGCCGTAGGCGTTGCCGGCCTGTTGTTCGCCAGCCTGCTGCAGGTGCTGATGCTCGGCATGACAGGCCGGGCCGCGGTAGTGCAGCGCAAGAATGACGAACTGCGCGACAGCGAGCGCCGTTACCTGCAATTGTTCAACGAGAACCCGCTGGCCGCCTGGCTGGTTGACACGTCCACCCGCCGTTTCCTGCTGGTGAATGATCGCGCGGTTGCCCACTATGGCTGGCCGCGCGAGGAATGGCTGCAGATGCGCCTCGACGACATCGTGCTGGCCGACCGTATCGGCGACGGCAATGAGCAGCAGCATCGACGCAGCGACGGCAGCCGCATCGACGTGCGGGTCAATTCCTCGCCGGCGACTTACGGCGACATCGATGCGCGTCTCGACGTGGTGGAGGACGTCACGCAGGAGAAGCAGATCCAGTCGAAACTGCTGCTGGCCGACAAGGCGCTGGCAAGCAGCAGCGACGGCATCGTGGTGATCGACACGCGCGGCGTGGTGGCGTCCGTCAACCCGGCCTTCACCCGCATTACCGGCTATGACAGCGACGAGATCGTCGGCGCACATGCCAGCCTGCTGAATTCGGAGAGGCAGTCACCGGCCTTCTACCGGCAAATGTGGCGCAGCATCGTGCGTGATCGCCAATGGCAGGGCGAGCTCTGGAGCCGCCGCAAGGATGGCGAAGAGTTTCTGGAGCGGCTCAACGTCAGCGCAGTGTTCGATGACGCCGGCAAGGTGTCGCACTACCTCGGCACGTTTACCGACATCACCGCTCAGAAGCAGGCGCGGGAGCGGATCGATTTCCTCGCGTTCCATGATGCGCTGACGCATTTGCCCAACCGCGTGCTGGGACAGGACCGGCTGAAGCAGGCCGTCATTGCCGGCGCGCGCCATCACCGGAAATTCGCGGTGCTGTACATGGACCTCGACAAGTTCAAGTACGTCAACGACACCCACGGGCATTCGGTGGGCGACGCCTTGTTGCAGGCGGTGTCGCAGCGACTGATTCATCTGCTGCGCACCGAGGACCTGTTGTGCCGGCTGTCCGGCGACGAATTCATGATCGTGCTGCACGAAGTGGAAGACCAGCAGCATGTCGTCAGCGTGTGCGAGAAGATTCTCAGCCGGCTGGCCGAACCGTTCGACCTCGAGGGACTGCGCCTGCACACGTCGTTCTCGATCGGCGTGGCCATGTTCCCGCAGGACGGTGCCGATGCGGGGACGCTGATGCGCAATGCCGACACGGCGATGTACGAGGCGAAGCTGGATGGCCGCAACATCTACCGATTCTTTGACCCGCAAATGAACGCCGCCATGCTGCGCTATGTGCAGACGCGCGATGCGCTGCGGCTCGCGCTTGAGCGGAAGGAATTTGAACTGCACTACCAGCCGCAGATCGAGTTCCGCACGGGCCGGGTCGTCGGCGCCGAGGCGCTGGTGCGCTGGAACCGGCCCGACCGCGGCCTGGTGCCGCCCGCTGAATTCATCAGCGCGGCAGAGGAAAGCGGCCTGATCGTCCCGTTGGGCAAATGGGTGCTGCAAGAGGCGTGCGCGCAGGCAGCCACATGGCGCGCCGCCGGCTGGGCCGAGGCGGTCGTCGCGGTGAACCTCTCGGGCGCGCAGTTCCGGCAGGGGCTGCTGGAGGAAACGATCTTTGCCGCGCTGCGAGAGTCCGGGCTGGAGCCGCGCGGCCTGGAGCTCGAACTGACCGAGTCCATCCTGCTCGGCGATGTCGACGCGGTGATGAACAGCATTCGGCGCCTGAAGGCGCACGGACTGCGACTGTCGATCGATGACTTCGGTACAGGCTATTCGAGCCTGTCGTACCTGAAGCGCTTCCGGGTGGACAAGCTGAAGATTGACCAGTCCTTCGTGCGTGACATCCTGCAGGATGACGAAGACCGGGCGATCGTGCAGGCAGTCGTGCAGATGGCGCGCAGCCTCAACCTGCGCACGATCGCAGAAGGCGTCGAGGACGCCGAGCGGGCGCGCGTGCTGGAGGAACTGGGCTGCGACGAGGGGCAGGGTTTTGTCTTCACCAAGGCGCTGCCGGCAAAAGAATTCGAGCAATGGCTGGAGCGGCATCGCGCGATTACTTCGTAGGTAGCGCTGCTGGTCTTGCAACAAGGGTTTGGGTCAATCGACCTACTTTGCGGGAGCGAGCACGATGAGCAGTCTTGCGGACTATGTGATGCGTCGGCTGGACGCTGGCCGGCCGGGCGCTGAAATTCATGCGGAGCTGATGGCGGTTGGCTGGCCGAAGGAAGCGGCAGACGCCGCATATCGCGATGGCCTGGTCGCCCTCGGTATTCCGCTGCCGGACGAACTGCGCGACCAGCAACAAGCGTTTGCCGCCACCGTGGCGCCGAAGGCGGCGACACTGGAGGTTGCGGTCAACCTGTTTTCCTTCGTCTTGCTGGGCATCGTGGCCGGTGCATTGATTGTGTTGTGCTTTGCGTTGATCAATCGCAGCTTCCCGGAGCCGAACGAATTGTTCGGCGAGTATGCGCAGATCGCCACTGCGCGCGAAATTCACCGGTCGATTGCTTCGCTGGCCATTGCGTTTCCGCTGTATGCCTTCGCGATGCGCTGGTGGATCATGCGCTTCGCCAACGGCGGCGAGCGCAGCGAATCACGCCTGACCAAATGGCTGACCTATATCGTGCTGCTGATCACTTCGCTGGTGATCGTGTGCGACCTGATCGCTCTCGTGTATTCGCTGCTGCAGGGCGAGATGACGATGCGTTTCCTGCTGAAGGTGGTGGTCATTCTCGGCATTGCAGGCATTGTGTTCGGCTTCTACCTGTTCGAGCGCCGTTCGGTGCAGTTCGCGAAGGCGGTGCCGCGCGGCGTGTTCAAAGGCTTCGGATGGGCAGCGACAACGTTGGTGTTGCTGGCCGCACTGGTCGGTTACCTGTCCGCCGGTTCGCCGAGGGTCGCGCGCAGTCTTGCTGCCGACAGTGCGCGTGCGCACGACATGGATCTGCTTTCCGGCTGCCTCGAACGCCATGCGCGCGACATGGGTCATCTGCCCGGCAGGCTGGAACAGCTCGAACGTGCCAATGCCTACGCTAATTGCCCGACCTACGATCGCGAAACCCGGCAGCGCTATGGCTACCGGGTGGTTGTCGCCGAGCGCGCCGAAGGTGCGGCGCGCGTAGGCGAATTCGAACTGTGCGCGCAGTTTTCGTTTGCCTCAGGCACCGCCGGCAAGGGAGCGCCGGTGCCGAGCGGTGCGGAAAAATGGTCCGATCATCCAGCAGGCCGTCTCTGCCGCGTGAGGACGGTTCAACTGGTGGGCAAGTCGTCGGAACAATGACGCCGGCCCTGAGGTCGCCCGCACCGACGCCGGGCGCGCGCAAAGAGTGGGGGCGAATGGCCGGAGGACGCCGGCCGGTAATCTCCTCGATTGCCTTCGTGCGCTGAATGACGGATGAGGATATGAAAAAGGCCGGATCCGTGGATTGCTCCAGGGAGTCCGGCCTTCTTCAGACTACTTCAGACATTGGGGTGGTGG
>CAYZXP010000077.1:0-7576 GCA_964482415.1 uncultured Bifidobacterium sp.
GCGCTGGCGCTCGGCTCGCCCACACGCTTCGGCAACATGGCCGCGCCGCTGAAGTACTTCCTCGACGGCACCAGCGCCGAGTGGCTGTCCGGCACGCTCGCCGGCAAGCCTGCCTGCGTGTTCACGTCGACCGGCAGCCTGCACGGCGGCCAGGAATCGACGCTGCTGTCGATGATGCTGCCGCTGCTGCACCATGGGATGCTGATCGTCGGCCTGCCGTATACCGAGGCCGCGCTGATGACCACTGCCGACGGCGGCTCGCCGTACGGCGCGACCCACTGGTCCGGCGTCAACGGCGACCGGCCGCTCGCCAACGACAGCCGGCAGCTCGCGATCGCACTCGGCAAGCGGCTCGCCGACACCGCCAGAAAACTGCAACCTGCCTGAACCATGGAACTCACCCCTGCCCTCGTGCGGCTGCACCGCGCGTCCACCGCCAGCCTGCTGCTGCTGATCCTGTTGTGCGTGCTGTGGGAGCTGGTGCTTGCGCCACTGCGTCCCGGCGGCTCGTGGATGGTGATCAAGGCGCTGCCGCTGCTGGCGCCGCTGCCCGGCACGCTCCGGCGCAACATCTACACGATGCAGTGGGCATCGATGATGATCCTGCTGTATTTCACCGAAGGCGTGGTGCGCGCGTGGAGCGAGACCGGCCTGTCGCAATGGCTGGCCGGCGGCGAGATCCTGCTGTCGTCCATCTATTTCTTCGCCGCGATTTTCTTCCTGCGCCCGTACAAGCGGCAGGCCAAGCGCCTCGCGCGCGAGGCGATCGAGCGCGCCGCCGAACCGCATGAGCACTGATTTTCTCGCGCAGTGCGCCGGGGTCGTCGGCCAGGCCAACGTGCTGGCCGGCGACGACATGGCCGGCTACCTGACCGACTGGCGACGCCGCTTCACCGGTCGCGCGCGCGCGGTACTGCGCCCCGGCAGCACCGCCGAGGTCGCCGCGCTGGTCAGGCTGTGCGTGGCGCAGCGCGTGCCCGTCGTGCCGCAGGGCGGCAACACCGGCCTCGTGCTCGGCAGCGTGCCGGATGCCAGCGGCGCGGCGGTCGTGCTGTCGCTGGCGCGCATGAACCGCATCCGCGCGGTCGACCCCGTCAACGACACGCTGACCGCCGACGCCGGCTGCGCGCTGCAGCAGGTGCAGGAAGCGGCCGCGGCGGCCGGCCGGCTGTTCCCGCTGTCGCTGGCCTCCGAGGGCAGCTGCACGATCGGCGGCAACCTGTCGACGAATGCCGGCGGCACCGCGGTGCTTCGGTACGGGAACACGCGCGAACTGACGCTCGGACTGGAAGTCGTGACCGCACAGGGCGAGCTCTGGGACGGCCTGCGCGGCCTGCGCAAGGACAATACCGGCTACGACCTGCGTGACCTGTTCATCGGCGCCGAAGGCACGCTCGGCATCATCACCGGCGCGGTGCTGAAGCTGTTCGCGCAGCCGGCCGCGCGCGTGACCGCGCTGTTCGCGCTCGACTCGCCGCGCGCGGCGCTCGGGCTGCTGGCGCTGGCGCGGCAGCGATGCGATGCCGCGCTGACCGGCTTCGAACTGATCTCCGATTTTTGCCTGCAGCTGGTCGAGAAGCACTTCCCCGCGCTGCGCTCGCCGTTTGCAGCGCGCCATCCGCACTACGTGCTGCTGGAGCTGTCCGACGCCGAGTCCGAACAGCATGCGACGGCGATGCTGGAGGTGGTCGCGTCGGCCGCGTTCGAGCGCGGGCTGGCCCGCGATGCGGTGGTCGCCAACTCGCTGGCGCAGTCAGCCGCGCTGTGGGCGCTGCGCGAACGCATCTCCGAAGCACAGGCGGCCGAGGGCAAGAACATCAAGCACGACATCGCGCTGCCGATCTCGCGCATCGCCGAATTCATCGCCGATACCGACGCCGCATTGCAGGCGCACTTCCCCGGCTGCCGGATGGTGACTTTCGGCCACCTCGGCGACGGCAACCTGCACTACAACGTGTCGGCGCCGGCCGGACAGGACGCTGACGCTTTCCTGCTGTCGCAGCCGGCGGTCAACCTGCTCGTGCATGACAGCGTGCACCGGCACGGCGGCTCGATCTCCGCCGAACACGGGCTGGGCGCGCTCAAGCGCGAAGAAATACGACGCTACAAATCCGGGACCGAGATGGACATGATGATGGCCATCAAGCGGGCGCTAGACCCGCTGAACCTGATGAATCCGGGGAAGGTGCTGTAGCCGGCAAAGCCGGCTGGCGCTTTCGTGCCTCTGACATGTCAGGGCACGCCCCGGATTCCTACTGTCCCGGGAGTCTGCATGACACGCTTGCCCTGCAGCGCGCAGCCAGCCGCGCTGGTCCTTTTGCTGTTCCTTTTACTGTCCCTGGCCGACGCCGGCGCGATCCACCGCTGCGAGCGACAAGGCCGCATCACCTATACCGACCTGCGCTGCGCACAGGGCGAGCGTGAGACGGCTGCGCTGCCGCCAGCCGCGCAGGAGCCGCCGCGCGATCCGGCTGACGGCGGCTCCGCCCGAGACCAGCGCGAGCGCGCCGAGGTCGCACGGCTGCAGGCGCTGCGCGAGCAGCGAGAGCGGCAGGAGCGCCAGATACGCGATCTGGCCGCTCGCGGCGCGGCAGCGCGCGAGCGCAAGTGCCGCGCGCTCGGGCTGCAGATGAAATGGCGCGAAGAAGACCTGCGCGAGGCGCCGCTGGACAAGGCCGGCAAGGCGCGCACCCGCCTGCGCCGCGCGGCCGAGAAATTCGACGCCGAGTGCCGTTAGCGCAGGCGGAACGCCTGCACCGACTGCAGCAGTTCGCGCGATTGCTGTTCGAGGCTGGCGGCCGCTGCGGCGGCCTGCTCGACCAGCGCGGCGTTCTGCTGGGTTCCCTGGTCAATGTGGGCGATTGCTGAATTCACCTGTTCGATGCCTGCGCTCTGCTCGCGGCTGGCACCGCTGATCTCGCCGACAATGGACGACACGCGCGACACGCCGTCCATCACCTGCTGCATCATCGCGCCGGCCTCGGTCGCGATCGCGCTGCCCTCGCCGATACGACCGGCGGAATCGCCGATCAGTCCCTTGATCTCCTTCGCCGCCGACGCGCTGCGCTGCGCGAGCGCGCGCACTTCCGTCGCCACCACCGCAAAGCCGCGGCCCTGCGCTCCGGCGCGCGCCGCCTCCACCGCCGCATTCAGCGCGAGGATGTTGGTCTGGAAGGCAATGCCGTCGATCGTGGCGATGATGTCGGACATGTGGCGCGACGAGGCGTCGATCGCGGACATCGTCTGCACCACGCGGGACACCATCGTGCCGCCCTGCGACGCCAGCCCGGCGGCCGACGCGGCAAGGCGGTCGGCTTCGCCGGCATGCTCGGCGTTCATCCGCACCGTCGAGGTCAGCTCTTCCATCGATGACGCCGTCTCCTCGACGGCAGCGGCCTGCTGCTCGGTGCGCGCGGACAGGTCGCGGTTGCCGGCGGCGATCTCGCCGGACGCGGTGGCGATCAGGTCGCAGCCGTCGCGCACTTTCTGCACCACCGACGACAGGCCTTCGCTGACGCCATTCATTGCCGTGACCAGGTCGCCGATCTCGTCATTGCCGCGCACCTGCAGCCGGCCGGTCAGGTCGCCGGTCGCCATCTGCTGCGCAAGCTGGCGCGCATCTTCCAGCGGCCGCGTGACCAGCCGGCGAATCGCGAAGTGCAGCATCGCCGCCACCAGCGCCAGCGCCGCGGCCACCACGCCCGCATACAGGTTGCGCAGCTCGACGAACTCGCTGTTGATCTCATCGGTGTAGGAGCCGCCGGCGACCAGCCAGCCCCAGTCGCGGAATTCGCGGAAGGCGACCAGCTTCTCGCGCGCCGCGCGCTCGCCCTTCTCGCTGTTGGCCCACGGGTAGCGGATCACGCCCTCGCCTTTCTGCAGCATCTCGCGGATGAACGGGCGGCCGTCGCTGTCCTTCGACTCGAGGATGTTCTGGCCTTCCTTCGCCGGGTGCAGCAGCAGCGTGCCGTACTGCTTGCCAGGGCGTGCGTCGAGCACGAAGAAGTAGCCGGTCTGCCCGACTTTCAGCGCACGTATCCTGTCCTTCAGCGCGTCCATGTCCGTGCTGATGTCCACGCCGACATACAGCGCGCCGATGACACGGCCGCCGCTGTCATGCACCGGCTGGTAGGCGGTAATCACCGGCTTGCCGAACAATTGCGTCAGCCCCTGGTAAGGCTGGCCGGCGAGCAGCGGCGCATACGCCGGGCTCGCGTGGTCCAGCACCGTGCCGACCGCGCGTTCGCCGTTTTCCTTGCGCACCGAGGTCGCGATGCGGATGAATTCATCGCCGCTGCGCACGAAGATCGTGGCCGGCACGCCGGTGCGCGCGGTGAAACGGTCGGGCACCGCGAAGTCGCCGTTCAGCGTCGCGCCGCCGCTTTTCAGCAAGGGCACGGCACGGCCGCCGCTGTCGGCCGCGTGGCCGGCATCAAGCGCGAAGCCGCCGCCGAACTCGGCGCTGAACATCTTCGAGAAGCGCAGCACCGAACTGACCATCGCCTGGTTGAACATGCCGACCATGTTGACCACCGAGCGCGCATCGTCCTCGACATGGCGGGTGGCGCGCCGCTCCAGCAGCGACGATGTCGAATAGCCAATGCCGCCCACCAGCGCGGCCAGCACCAGCCCCACCAGCGCCGAGGTCTGCAGCGTCAGGCGCGCGCCGATACCCCAGCGGCGTGTCAGTTTCGTCATGTTCAATGCGCTCATCGTGCTCGGCTCCCGCGGCATGGTTGAAAAGGCTGTGACGCGGTTACGGCGGCGGGGGCGCAAGATTAAGGCGTTCATGCGCGACCGCACGACTTCCCTGCGCGAGCGGCCCGGGCAAGTTAAACTCTCGCCGGTCCACCGATCCGCCCCAGCGCATGCGCCTGATCTTCCGACAACTCCAACTGCCGAAGGCGCATGCCGCGATCGCTTTGCTGGCGCTCGCGCTGCCGGCCGCCGCCTGCGCCGACGTGCTGTCGCCGTCAATGAACTGGCTGCTGCCGCAGCGCTTCTACGGCAGCAGCCAGTCGCTGCCGGGCGAGCGCTGGGAAGGCCACCTGACGGCCGAACGCAGCCTGGCGCTGAATTCCGCGCTGGAATGGCAGACCAGCACCGACCTCAGCCGGATACGCTACGAGCAGATGGCGCCGGTGCGCGCGCAGGGCATCAGTCTGTCGACCGGGCCGCAGCTGCGGCTGGGCGCGGCCGAACTGGCGCTGCCGTGGAACGCCGGCCACGACACCAACAGCATCAGCGGCGGATCCACCTGGAGCGGCGGCTCGCCGCGCATGACCGTTGCTCTGGGACCGCACGACCGGATCCGCCTGGAGGCGAAGATTAGCCGCCGCAAGGATGCGGGCGCGACGCAGCGCAAGCGCACGACCTCGCTCAGCTGGCGGCACAGTTTCGGCGGCGCGTGGTCGATGTCGGCGGGCATGCGCGAAGTCCGCGAGGGCGGCGAGACCGATGCCAGCGTCACCGGGGAGACCTGGGCGAGCCTCGATGCGCGCCTGCTCAGTGGCTGGCGCTGGTCGCTGGCGAGCAGCCTGTCCGAGGCGCGCAGCGCCGGCGCCACCGGCCTGCAGCCGGGACAGCGGATCGCGTCGCTGTCGCTGTCGACGCGCTACCGGCTGTCAGACGGCTGGTGGATCAGCGGCGAGCTGAAGTCGACGCATACCAACTACAGCGATGAACAGCGCCCGCTGCTGAGCCACTCGGGCGGCATGAAGCTCTATCGCGACTTCTAGAAGGATGCGGGCATGCGGCCGCCGCCCTGGGCAGCGTCGCGGGCTGCGTGGAAGCCCGGGCCGAAGTGGTCATACAGCCATCCGATCAGCTGGTTCAGCGGGGCGGCGTTGACCGAGTAGGTCTTGTTGTTGCCGACGGGCCTGACCAGCACGATCTCGAGGTCGACCAGCGTCTCGAGCTGCTTGAAGACGGCCGATCCGCCCAGCCCGGTGCGCGCGGCGATGTCGAGCATCATGAGGCCGCCCGGCCCGGCCTCCAGCAGGGACTGAATGATCTGTACGCGCTCCTCGATCGACAGCGCGCCGAGGCCTCTTGCAATCTGTTTCGCATCCATCACGGACTTCCTGCCGCAAAGCGTTGAATTGACGGGATCGCGATGATACAGGCTCGCGCTCGCAATGCAGTCAACGCTTCAGGGACGGCAGGCGGCGCAGCAGCTTCAGCCCGTCGCAGTCGACGATCTCGATGAATTTCTGGTCGACCCGGATCAGCCCGCAGCGGGAAAAGCCCGACAGCGTGCGGCTGACCGTCTCGAGCGTCAGGCCGAGGTAGCTGCCGATGTCCTCGCGCGTCATGCGCAGGTGAAAAGACTTGTCGGAAAATCCCATCGAGCGGAATTTCTGCGAGATCGACAGCAGGAACTTCGCGACACGTGCCTCGGCCGGCAGCGTGCCCATCATGTACTCGACCTTCTGCCCCGCGACGAGCGCGTGGCTCATCAGCTCCATGATCTTGCGGCGGAACCCGGACGCGTGGCTGCCATTCGAATGGAAGAAGTCCATTGGCACCACGATCAGCTCAATGTCGGACAAGGCCGCCAGCGTGTTCCTGAACTGCTTCAGGTCGATGCCGTCGAAACCGACGACGTCGCCCTTCATCGGGAAGCCGAGGATCTTCTCGTTGCCGTATTTGTCCACCCATGAGGTCTTCAGGAAGCCCGCATAAACGACGAAGATCGCGTCGCAGCGATCGCCCGCCGAATACAGGCGCGCGCCGGTGCGCGACTTGATGTGCTGGAAACGATAAGCATCATTGACGATCGCGTCATCCAGCTCGATCCGCAGCAGCTTGTACAGCTGCTCGACCGTCGACCAGAGCCGCGGGAAATTGTCTGCCATCCGCGCGATGCGATGCACGTCGACGCCCATCGCGGGATCGACAGGTTCAGTACCGTTCTGCTGAAGCGTCTGCATGCAATTCCCCTTGGGTGAACGCCGCTGCATTGCAGCGGGAACATGCACGCGATACTAGAACAAAAATTTATATTTATTCTTGCAAACCCTGAGTTTGCTGAGTTCGGTCAAGCGAGGCCGGCCCGGCCTTCGCTGTGCAGCGGCGGAAGCTTGCAGCGCGTTCATGCGGACCGACGGAAGCGTCAGGGCGCATCCAGCGGCAGCCTCACTTCGAAGCGGGTGATCTGTCCGGGCGCGCTGGAAAAAACAATGTCGCCGCGATGCGCATTGACCACCGTCTTCGACAGCCACAGCCCCACGCCCATGCCGTCATCCTTGGTCGAGCGAAACAGCTGGAAGATGGACTGACGGATTTCCGGCGGAATGCCGATGCCGTTGTCCTCGACGGTCAGCACCATCTGCCCCGCCTGCCGCCGCGTATAGAGGCGGACGAACTTGTCCGGCCGCGCCGACATGGCGGCGGCTTCGACCGCATTGTTCAGCACGTTCAGCACCACCTGCTGCAATTGCGTCTGGTCGCCAACCAGTTCGCAACCGCCGTCAATGAACATCTGCAGCTCCACGCCCCTCGCCTGCGCGGCCGGCGTGACCAGGCCGACACAATCGCGGATCACCTCGTGCATGTCGAGCAGCCCCATCGCGCC
>CAYZXP010000077.1:7676-13447 GCA_964482415.1 uncultured Bifidobacterium sp.
GAGCACAGCGGCTGGTTCAGCTCATGCGCGAGGCTCGCGACCAGCGCGCCCATCGCGGCAGTCTTGTTCGACAGCGTCAGCTGGCGGATGATCTCCTCGCGCTCGCGCAGCAGGAGCTCAAGTTCCGCCTGATGGCGGCTGAGCAGCACGCGGCGCGCCTCCGTCACCGCCAGTTCGCGCTCGGCGCGCAGTCGCTTCTCCTCGCGCGCCTCGAGGAAGATGCGCAGGAAGCCGATGTTGGCGAGCGGGATGAAAATGATCTGGCCTGCCACCATCACCGTCTGGTCGATCGTCTGCGCATAAATGTCCAGCGCGTCCGGGTTGATCGCCACCCCGATGGCCCTGAATCCCTGCGTGAAGCACACGCCCAGGCCACTGGCCATCAGCAGATCGCAACCCAGGCTGCGGCGCCCGTCCTTGATCCAGTAGCCCATCAGCGCGTAATCGACCGGCACCACGGCATAGAATCCGAAGAACAGCACCCCGAGATAACGTTCGGATACGCCCGCCTCATAACCACCGATGATCAGCAGCATGAAAATCAGTGAGCTGACGCCGTAGAACCAGAGCGACCGCGCCGATACCCTGTTGAAGAACATGCGCAGCGACAGGCAGCGCCCGGCATTCCCGAGCACCATCAGCAGCTGCCCGAGGTACGCGAACGCGAATTCGCTGACAGTACCCCGCATCGACAGCAGCACGATCGCCAGGCCGCTGAGCACGCCGGAGAAACTCCACAGCCGGACCTGCGAATTGCGCTGCTCCGACAGGGCAAACCACACAGCTGCATGGATAACCAGATAGACCATGGAGATCATCAGGATGACAGTCTGCGTGTGAACCTGCACTTCAGCCTCGGTTTGCGAATGTTCAGGGGGAGCCGGACGCATGACTGCGGCCGGCCCCGCAACGGAGGCCAGCGCATTTTCCGGCCGGGAATGGCGTCAGTATACGGGCTGGCCGCAGACCGGCCCGGTTTGCGCGGGGCAAAAACACGAATACGCTGCGCCTGCAAGGCGCCGCGCGCCGCTGCGAGAGCGGCAGGGAAGGATGATGTCGCGATGCAGGCAGCCAAGGCCGCGCCGCGATTGACGCCACTCAGACGAAGAAGCGTTCGAGCGAACTGGCGCTGATGCCGTAGCCCCGGGCCAGCCGGATCATGGTGCGAAATCCCGGTTCGCCATAGGTGCCGCTCTCGATCTTCGATACGGTCGGCAGGGACACGCCGGTGGACGGGTCGCCGTTGATCATGCTCGCGGCGACCACGTCGGTCTTGCTCATGTGACGGGCAAGGCGCACCGCCAGCAGGTACTCATGGCAGGCGTCGAACTGCTCGGGATCGATGCCTTCGAGCCACTTGCGTGACATCTCGGCAATCGCGTCCGGCCTGGATCGGTAATTTGCTTTTCGTTCGTCGAGCGCGACCGGCTCGGCAAGCGTAGAGGCATAGTGAGTCATCGAGGCTCTCCGTTGTATGTTTTTCTGTGTCCCCAAGGGCTTTGAATACCCACAGAAAATATAACCAGAGGCCGGACGCGGGAATATAGCCCGTCAGGGCAATCCGCGCCGTCCGGGCGCTTCAACCGACATTGTCGAGGATGCGTATCAGCTCGATAACGTTCGACACACCCAGCTTGCGCATCATGTGCATGCGGTGCAGCTTGACGGTCCGCTCGGCGATGCCGAGTTCGCCGGCGATCTGCTGGTTCTGCAGGCCGCTCGAAACGAAGCGGGCAATCTGCGCCTCGCGCGCAGACAGCGAGGCAAAGCGCCGGGCCGCCTCCTGCACGGACAGGTTGGCCTTTTCATCCTCGGCGCTGCGGGCCAGCGCACGGTCGACCACGGCCAGCAACTCGTCGTCATCAAAAGGCTTGATCAGGAAATCGAGCGCGCCAGCCTTCATCGCCTGCACCGCTTCAGCCGCGCTGCTGCCGCCGCTCATGAACACGACGGGCAGCGCAATGCCCAGCGTAGCAAGCCGCCGCTGCAGCTCGAGACCGGACTCGCCCGGCATCTTCACGTCGAGCAGCAGGCAGCGCGGCCCCGGAAAGAGCGGCTCGTTGCGGGCCTCGAAATCCAGATAGCTTTCGGCGGACGCGAAACTGCTGACCGCGTAGCCTTCGTGGTCCAGCATCGCGGCCACCGCGACACGGACCGCATCATCGTCATCGACGACGCACACATGCCCGTGCGCATAGCGGGCGGCCTCCCGTTCGTCATGCACGGTGACCACCTTGCGTACCGGATGTGACATGCATTCTTCCTTAAATTAACGTCAGGAGAATCATAAAGGAAATTGCCAATTTGAAATACTATTGGTTAATTTATATTAACTTCAAGTCAACCACGAATCCAGCCGGCAATGCCGGCCGGTCGGGCAAGCGGCGCCGGCAACAGATGTCCGGCGGCAGACATCATTCCCGCATGTGCCGATGCATCGGCTGGCCGCAATCTGGACGTTCGGATCGGGTGGCCTGCCCAGCAGGAGTCGAACCTGCGACCTACTGCTTAGAAGGCAGTTGCTCTATCCAACTGAGCTATGGGCAGTGCGAGAGGGCGGCGGACGCCGCAAAAAAAACGGGTTGTCAGAGACAACCCGTTGATGGTCTGGTCGGAGTACAAGGATTCGAACCTTGGACCCCCTGCTCCCAAAGCAGGTGCGCTACCGGGCTGCGCCACACTCCGAAGAATTGAATTATAGCCGATCGGCGCCGGCTCAGGGTTGCCGCGTGATACTCGTGGTCAGTTCGGCACGCAGGCAGCAATGCGCTCGGCCAGTGATTTCGCCAGCGCCGCATCGCGTGCCTCGACCATCACGCGCAGCAGCGGCTCGGTGCCGGACGGCCGGATCAGCACGCGGCCGGCGTCGCCCAGCTCGGATTCGGCGCGGCGCTTCTCTGCCATCAGGTCCGCGCTGGCCTGCCAGTCGAAACCGGCGCGGATGCGCACGTTCAGCAGCGTCTGCGGCCACAGCGTCATGTCGGCCGTGCTGTCGGCCAGCGTGCACTCCATGCGCCGCAAAGCGGACAGCACCTGCAGCGCCGAGATGATGCCGTCGCCGGTCGTGTGCTTGTCAAGGAAGAGCATGTGGCCGGAACCTTCGCCGCCGACCAGCCAGCCGCGCTCCTGCAGCATCTCCAGCACATAGCGATCGCCCACCTTCGCGCGCGCAAAGCCCACGCCCATCTCGCGCAGCGCCGACTCGACCGCCATGTTGGTCATCAGCGTGCCCACCGCGCCGGCAATGCCGCCGTTGGCCAGCCGGTCTTTCACCATCACGTAAAGCAGTTCGTCGCCGTTGTACACGCGGCCGCTGGCGTCGACCATCAGCAGGCGGTCGGCGTCGCCGTCAAGCGCGATGCCAAGATCCGCACGGTGCTCGCGCACGGCCGCCGACAAGGCCTCCGGCCGCGTCGCGCCAAAGCCGTCATTGATGTTCAGGCCGTTCGGCTGGTTGCCGATCGCGATCACCTCGGCGCCGAGTTCATGGAACACGTCCGGCGCGATGTGATAGGCCGCGCCATGCGCGCAATCAACCACCAGCTTCAGTCCGCGCAGGTCAAGCTCGTTCGGGAAGGTGCTTTTGCAGAATTCGATGTAGCGGCCGCGCGCATCGTCGAGCCGCCGGGCCTTGCCGAGGCGGTCGGAGCTGACGCAATACATCGGCAGCTCGAGCGCTTCCTCGATCGCCGCCTCCACCGCGTCGGGCAGCTTGTTGCCGGTCGCGGAAAAGAACTTGATGCCGTTGTCCTGGAAGGGATTGTGCGACGCCGAGATCACCACGCCGGCCGACAGCCGCAATGCGCGGGTCAGGTAGGCGATGGCCGGCGTCGGCATCGGGCCGGCCAGCATCACGTCAACGCCGGCCGCGGAAAAGCCGGCCTCGAGCGAGGCTTCGAGCATGTAGCCGGAGATGCGCGTGTCCTTGCCGATCAACACCGTCGGCCGGTCGCCGGCGGCGGCGCGGTGCGCCAGCACCTGCCCGGCCGCATAGCCGAGGCGCATCACGAAATCGGGCGTGATCGGCGCCTGGCCGACCTCGCCGCGAATGCCGTCGGTGCCGAAATATTTGCGTGCCATAGTGTCCTGTCGTTCAGTGCTCATGTTCAGCGCGCACGGCGCACCGCATTCCATATCTTCAGCGCATCGACCGTCTCGGCGACGTCATGCACGCGCACGATCTGCGCGCCATGCATTGCGGCCACCAGCGCGGCGCCGACGCTGCCGGCCATGCGCTGCTCGACCGGCTTGCCCGTGAGCTGCCCTATCGTGCTCTTGCGCGACAGGCCGGCCAGCAAGGGAAAGCCGATGGCCTGCTGCAGCTCCTGTTGCCATGCGAGCAGCCTCAGGTTGTGCGCGACGGTCTTGCCGAATCCGTAGCCCGGGTCCACGCAGATGCGGCCGGCACCGATGCCGGCAGCCTGCGCGCGGGCGACGCGCTCGCGCAGGAAATCGCGCACCTCGGCGAACACGTCGTCATAGTGCGGCGCCTGCTGCATGCTCTGCGGCTCGCCCTGCATGTGCATGATACAGATCGCGCAATCGCCGTCGCTGACCGCCGCCAAGGCGGCCGGGTCGCGAAAGCCTTCGATGTCATTGATCATGTCGGCGCCGGCGGCCAGCACCTCGCGCATCACCAGCGGCCGGCGCGTGTCGATCGACAGCGGCTTGCCGCAGTCGCGCAGCGCGTATACCACCGGCATCACGCGCCGCAGTTCTTCTTCCGCCGAGACCGGCGGCGCGCCGGGGCGCGTCGATTCACCGCCGATGTCGATGATGTCGACGCCGTCGGCGATCATCTGTTCGGCGTGTGACAGCGCCAGCTCGAGCGCATCGAAGCGGCCGCCGTCGGAAAAGGAATCAGGCGTGACGTTCAGTATGCCCATCACCAGCGGACAGAACGCGTCGCCGGACATGGGCAGCCGGTAACGGCCGCATTGCAAATAGGTAGGGGAAAGCTCAGGCATGGGTAAGGCACGGGGCCGCCAGCAAAACGGGGTGGGGATCGCTCCCCACCCCGTGTCAGCATTGGCCCGTCAATCGAGATTTACGCAAATGGTTTGTTGCACTTGCGTCAGGCCGGTGCTGCGGCGGGTTCGACCCCGCCGTCGGTGGAACCTCCGCTCGGACGCGAAGTCGGCGGCGCCTTCGGCGGCCTCGGATCGCGTCCTGCCATGATGTCGCTGACCTGGTCAGCGTCGATGGTTTCCCATTCGAGCAGCGCTTTGGCCATCGCCTCGACTTTGTCGCGATGCTCCTCGAGCAGGCGGCGCGACAGCGCGTACTGCTGGTCGAGGATGCTGCGAATCTCGCCGTCGACCTTCTGCTGCGTCGCCTCGGACACGGTCTTCGACGACATGCGGCCGAAGTACGAATCCTGATCGGTGTCTTCGTAGACCATCGTGCCGAGCGACTCGGACATGCCGAAACGCGTGACCATCGCGCGCGCCATCTTGGTCGCACGCTCGAAGTCGTTCGATGCGCCGGTCGACATCTGGTTCATGAAGATCTCTTCCGCAATACGGCCGCCGAACAGGATGGCGATGTCCTCGAGCATCTTGTCCTTGTACATGTTCACGCGGTCATGCTCGGGCAGCTGCCAGGTCAGGCCCAGCGCCATGCCGCGCGGCATGATGGTGACCTTGTGCACCGGATCAGCCTTCGGCAGCAGCTTCGCGACGACCGCATGGCCGGACTCGTGGTACGCGGTGTTGCGACGCTCTTCCTCGCGCATGACGGCGGACTTGCGCTCCGGGCCCATCACGATCTTG
>CAYZXP010000078.1:0-13292 GCA_964482415.1 uncultured Bifidobacterium sp.
CGCGCCGGCAGCGCGATTTTCGGCAGGATGGCGGCGCCGAGGCCGGCGGTCGCCATCGAGATCAGCGTCTGCGCCTGCGAAAACTCGTAGCGGGTCGTGAATTCCAGCTGCCGCTCGCGCATCGCCGATTCGAGCATGCCGCGCAGCGCGGTCGCGGGACTAAGCACCAGCAATGGCATGTTCGTCAGCGTGGCGAGCGATACAGAGCGGCGCGCGGTCGGCAGCAGGCGCTTCGGCACCAGCGCGAACAGGGGGTCGTCGAGCACCGGGTCGAACTGGAATTCGGAGGTCTCGATCGACGGCCCGATGCCGAAGTCCACCTCGCGCTTGCGCACGCTGTCGAACAGCGCCGCCGACGTGGCTTCGCGCACCGAGACCTCGATGCCCGGATAGTCTTTTTCGAAGGCCGCCAGCGCCCTTGCCAGCCGCGTCTCTGCGACGGTGGGCGAGCAGGACAGCGCGACGCGCCCGCGGCGCATGTCAGCCGACTCGCGGATCTTGCGCAAGCCCGACTCCAGTTCCTGCACCGCCCGTTGCGCGCATTCGAGCAGCTGCACGCCCTCGGTGGTCAGCTGCACGCTGCGGGTGGTGCGGTGGAACAGCGCCACGCCGAGCTGCTCTTCCAGTTGCCGGATCTGCGAGCTGACTGCCGACGGCGAGCGGAAGGATTTTTCGGCCGCGGTGCGGAAGCTGTTCTCCTCGGCGACCAGCAGGAAGGTCTGCAACAGCTTCAGGTTGACCCGCGCGAGGGTTTTGGTAAATGGCTTCATTTTTGTACCGGAGGCCGGTCGCCGCCTTTTTGTTCTGCCAAACAGAATAATAAGCCTGATAAACGCGATTGTTGAAACTATGTGAGGACTCCTAGAGTGGAGCGCATCGAAACGGCTGGCGCTGGCATTGCGCGGTCGGGTCGGCAAGCGTGGCCGGATCAACCATCGGGGAGCATCTTGGATCAGTTTCGTGAAAGCGCTGCCACTGACGCGGCGAAGGGCGTGCCTGCGTTGCAGGGCCTGCGGGTGCTGGACGTGGCGACCTTCGTCGCCGCGCCGTTCTGCGGAACCATCCTGGCCGACTTCGGCGCCGAGGTCATCAAGATCGAGCAGCCCGGCGAGGGCGACTCGCTGCGCAAGTTCGGCACCATTACCGAGTGTGGCGACAGCCTGGTGTGGCTGAGCGAGGCGCGCAACAAGAAGACGGTCACACTGGACCTGCGCAATCCGGAAGGCGCGGAGATGTTCCGCGGCCTCGTCGCCCAGTCCGACGTGGTGCTGGAAAACTTCCGGCCCGGCACGCTGGAAAAATGGGGGCTGGGTTTCGAGGCGCTGCGCGAGATCAACCCCGGGCTGGTGATGCTGCGCGTCAGCGCGTACGGTCAGACTGGCCCGAAAAAAGGCGAGCCCGGTTTTGCGCGTATTGCCCACGCGTTCGCCGGCCTGTCCTGGCTGGCCGGCGAGCCCGATGGACCGCCGGTGGTACCGGGGTCGACGTCGATGGCCGATTACGTGTCCGGCATGTGGGGCGCGATCGGCGTGATGGCCGCGCTGCGTGCGCGCGAAAGCACCGGCCGCGGGCAGTTCGTCGACATCGGCCTGTATGAATCCGTGTTCCGCCTGCTCGATGAAATGGCGCCTGCCTATGCGAAGTACGGCGTGGTGCGCGAGCGCATGGGCGCCGACACCATCAACGTGGTGCCGCACAGCCATTACCAGACCGGCACCGGCGAATGGATGGCGCTGGCCTGCACCAACGACAAGATGTTCGAGCGGCTGGCCGCCGTGATGGGCCGGCCGGAGCTGGCCGAACGTTTTCCCACCAGCCGCGACCGCGTGGCCAACCGCGCCGAGATCAACCGGCTGGTCGCGCAATGGTTTGCCGAGCGCAGCCTGGCCGAGGTCGATGCAGCCACCCGCGAAGGCGGTGTGCCGTGCGCGCAGATTTATTCGATCCGCGAGATCTTCGAAGAACCGCAGTACGAGGCGCGCGGCAACCTGCTGCGCGTGCAAGACCCGCGCGTCGGTGAACTGGTGGTGCCGGCGCCCTTGCCGCTGCTGTCGGACTCGCCGCCGGCCTTCCGGCATGCGGGTCGCGCGCTCGGCGCCGACAACGAAGAAGTGTATTCGCGCCTGCTGGGCATGACCGCCAGCGACCTCCAGCGTGCTGTCGAATGCGGCGCGATCTGAATCTTGTGGACAACGACATGAGCAGCGAGCAGATCACGCAGTACCCGATGTTTATCGGCGGCGAATGGGTGGAGGCCGCCGGCGGCGAGCGTTTTGATTCCGGCGATCCCTACACCGGTGAAACCTGGGCGAGCTTCCCGCGTGCGGGCGCTGCCGATGCGGACCGAGCCGTCGAAGCCGCCCGGCGCGCGCTCGACGGACCGTGGGGCAGCATGACCGCCAGCGCGCGCGGGCTTCTGCTGTGCCGGCTGGCTGACCTGATTGCGCGCGATGCCGAGCATCTGGCGCGCACCGAAGTGCGCGACAACGGCAAGCTGCTGTCCGAGATGCGAGCGCAGGTCGGTTACCTGCCGCAGTATTTCCGCTACTTCGGCGGACTGGCGGACAAGATCGAAGGCGCGGTGCTGCCGATCGACAAGGCCGATACCTTCAACTACACCACCCACGAGCCGCTCGGCGTCTGCGTCGCGATCACCGCGTGGAATTCCCCGCTGCTGCTGGCGGTCAACAAGCTCGCGCCGGGACTCGCGGCTGGTAATACCTTCGTGCTCAAGCCATCGGAATTCACGTCGGCGTCGGCACTGGAACTGGCGCGCCTGTTCGAGGAAGCCGGGATTCCGGCCGGCGTGCTGAACGTGGTCACCGGCTATGGTCATGAGGTCGGCGCGCGGCTGGTCGATCATCCGGATGTCGCGAAAGTCGCGTTCACCGGCGGCGAAACCGGCGGGCAGCGCATTTATGAAAGCGTGGCGCGGCAGCTGAAGCCCGTGACGCTGGAGTTGGGCGGCAAGTCCGCCAACATCGTTTTTGCGGATGCACTGCTGGACAACGCGGTCAAGGGCGCCATTTCCGGCATCTTCGCCGCCAGCGGGCAAACCTGCGTGGCCGGCTCGCGCCTGCTGGTGCAGGACGCCATTTACGACGAGTTCCTCGAGCGGCTGGTCGCGTTTGCCAGCCGCGCGCGGATCGGCAACCCGATGGATCCGGCCACCCAGGTCGGCCCGGTGACCACCGAAGCGCAGTATCGGAAGATCCTGGACTACATCGACATCGCCCGCGCGGAGGGGGCGCGCTGCGTGCTGGGCGGACGGCCGGCCAGCGGCGGCGACTGCGGCAACGGTCGCTTCGTCGAGCCGACCATCTTTGCCGACGTGAGCAATGACATGCGCATCGCCCGCGAGGAAGTGTTCGGGCCGGTGCTCAGCGTGATCCGCTTCAAGGATGAGGACGACGCGGTGCGCATCGCCAACGACAGCCCGTACGGGCTGGCCGCCGGCGTGTGGACGCAGAGCCTGCAGCGCAGCCTGTCGATGCCGAAGCGGCTGAAGGTCGGCATCGTCTGGGTGAACATGTACCGCGCCGTCAGCTACATGTCGCCGTTCGGCGGCTTCAAGCGCTCCGGGCTCGGCCGCGAGAACGGCATGGAGGCGATCCGCGAATACCTGCAAACCAAGAGCGTCTGGGTGAGCACGTCGCTGCAGACGCCCGATCCCTTCGTCATTCGCTGAATCCTTCCCGCGATCCCGAAACGTCCATGGACACCCTCGTGCATCCCACGCCTGTTCTCTCTCCGCTGCTGGCGGCGTTCCGCCTCGACGGGCGCACGGCGCTGGTGACCGGTGCGGGCGCCGGCATCGGCGCGGCCACGGCCGCTGCGCTGGCCGAAGCCGGCGCGGAGGTCTACCTCGCATCGCGGCAGCCGGACGGCACCGAAGACGTGGCGCAGCAGATTCGCACGGCCGGCGGGCGCGCGCATGCGCTGCCTTGCGACGTGACGCAGTCGGCGCGCGTGCGCGAACTGGTCGCGGGCCTGCCGTCGCTGGACATCGTGGTCAACAACGCCGGCACCAACATTCCGCAGCCGTTCACCGAGGTCAGCGACGAGCAGCTGGATTTCATGAGCGACCTGAACGTGCGCGCCACCTTCGTCGTCTCGCAGGCGGCGGTGCAGAAGATGCTGGAAGACCCGCAGCGGCGCGAGAAGGGCGGCGTGGTGATCAACATGACGTCGCAGATGGGCCATATCGGTTCGCCCGGCCGCACCGTCTACTGCATGAACAAGCATGCGGTCGAGGGGCTGACCAAGGCAATGGCCATCGAACTGGCGCCGCAGGGCATCCGCGTCAACAGCGTCGCGCCGACCTTCGTCGACACGCCGCTGATCCGCCGGCTGATCGACACGCCGGAGAAGCACGACTTCGTGCTGTCACGCATACCGATGGGCCGCATGGCCACCGTGCAGGACATTGCCGCCGCCGTGCTCTATCTCGCGTCGCCGGCTGCCGCGATGGTCACCGGCACCTGCCTCAAAGTGGACGGCGGCTGGACCGCGCAATGAAAGCACGCCAATGCATTCCCGAACCTGAACAGGGAGACCTTCCATGCTCATGAAGGACAAAGTCGCGATCGTTACCGGCGCTGCGTCGCACAGCGGCATTGGCTGGGCCACCGCGCGACGGTTTGCCGACGAAGGCGCGCGCGTGGCGCTGCTGGACCTCGATGGCGACGCGGCTGCGGCGGCCGCGCGCGAGATCGGGCCGGCGCATCGCGGATTCGCCTGTGACGTGCGCGATGCCGGCCAGTGCGAGGCCACCGTTGCCGCTGTCCTGTCGGCGTTCGGCGCGCTGGATGCGCTGGTCAACAATGCCGGCGTCAGCCAGGCCAAGCGGCTGATGGAGAGCAGCGAGGACGACTACGACCTGGTACTGGACGTCAGCCTGCGCGGCGCCTACAACATGTCGCGCGCGGTGGTGCCGCACCTGCGATCGCAAAAGAGCGGCAGCATCGTCTGCATGGGCTCGGTCGCAGCGCAGCGCGGCGGCGGCATCCTCGGTGGCCCGCATTATGCGGCCGCGAAGGGCGGCGTGCAGAGCCTGGCCAAGGCGATGGCGCGCGAACTGGCTGCGGACGGCATCCGCGTGAATGCGATCGCGCCCGGGCTGGTCGACACCGGGCTGCTGATCGGGAAGATCGACGACGCCGGCAAGCAGCGCGTGGCCGACAGCACGCCGCTGGGCCGGCTGGCCACGCCGCTGGACATTGCGAATGCCTTCCTGTTCCTCGCCAGCGACCTGTCCAGCTACGTGACCGGCGTGGTGCTGGACGTGAACGGCGGCCTGCACATCCACTGAGCATCCCATCGCAGCCCATTAAAAAAACGAGGAGACAAGTCATGTTCACACGCACCCTAAGCATTCTCGCCGTGGCCAGCGCCGTCCTGTGCCTGTGCGCGCCGGCCCGGGCGGCCGAGCCGATCCGGGTCGGACTGTCCGGCCCGTTCACGGGCGGCTCCAGTCCGATGGGCGTGGCGATGCGTGACGCGATCCGGCTGGCGGCCGACGAGATCAACCGCGCCGGCGGCGTGCTCGGTCGTCCGGTGCAGCTGGTCGAACGGGACGACGAGGCCAAGAACGAGCGCGGCGCGCAGGTGGCGCAGGAGCTGATCCACCGCGAGAAGATCGTCGCGACGGTCGGCATCATCAACACCGGCGTGATGCTGGCCAGCGCCCGTTTCTACCAGGAGGCGAAGATCCCGGTGATCACGCCCGGCCCGACCGGCTCGCAGGTGACCAGGCTGTTTCCGCCGCCGGAGTACACCGAAAACTATGTCTTCCGCATTTCGCTGCCGGACCACATCCAGGCCGACATGATTGCCGAGGAGGCGGTGGTGCGGCGCGGCTACAAGAAGGTCGCGATCCTTGCGGACTCGACCAACTATGGCCAGCTCGGTCGCGAGGACTTGTCCGCTTCGCTGGCCAAGCGCGGCGTGAAGCCGGTCGCGACGGAGAAGTTCAACGTGAAGGACGTGGACATGACGCCGCAGCTGCTGCGTGCCAAGAGCGCCGGCGCCGAGGCAATCCTGACCTATGCGGTCGGTCCGGAACTGGCGCAGATTGCCAACGGCATGGCCAAGCTGGGCTGGAAGGTGCCCATGATCGGCAGCCACACGCTGTCGATGCCGAACTTCATCGAGACGGCCGGCCCGAATGCGGAAGGCGCGGTGTTCCCGCAGACTTTCGTGCCGGGACTGACCGCGAAGGGCAATGCTTTCATGGACAGCTACAAGAAGACCTACAAGGTGGACCGCATCTTCGGCCTCGGCTGGGCGGCGCCGGGCTATGACTGCATGTACCTGCTGGCAGCGGCGATCCGGCAGGCCGGCAGCACCGACGGCGCGAAGATCCGCGCGGCGCTGGAGAGCCTGAACGGGCCCGTCGACGGGGTATTGATGCGCTATGCGCAGCCGTTTACGAAGGACAGCCATGAACTGTTCCGCGATTCGTCCAAGGTGCTGATGGCGACGATACGCAAGGGCGAAGTCGTGCGCGTGACCGACGCGCGCTAGACCGTCAGTCCCATGCCCCGGCGCGCGGCGGCTTCGTCGCGCGCGCTTCGAAAGATCGCCGATGGACATTCTCTTGCAAATCCTCTTCAGCGGCTGTGCGGTCGGGATGATCTACGCCCTGATCGCCTTCGGCTACCAGCTGACGTTCGCCACCTCGGGCACGCTGAATTTCGGCCAGGGTGAGGCGCTGGCCGTCGGCGCGCTGGTCGGCCTGTCGCTCGTTGCGCACATGAGCTACGGGCTGATGATTCTTTTCGTGCTCGTGTTCGGCGCGCTGTACGGCATGGCAGTCGAGCGGGCCGGCGTGCGGCCCTCGCTGAAGTCGCGCTCCGAGGGCTGGATCATGGCGACGATTGCCGTCGGCATCATTGCGCGCAACGTTGCGGAGAATGTCTGGGGCAAGGACGACCGGCGCTTTCCGTCGCCGGTGCCCGATACGGCCCTTGAGATAGCCGGCGCGCGCCTGCTGCCGATGGAAATGCTCGTGGTGGCCGGCGCGCTGGCGCTGATGCTGCTGATCGAAGTCTTCAACCGCCGCTCCATCTTCGGCAAGGCGGTGGTCGCGACGGCCGCCGATCGCGAGGCGGCCGGGCTCATGGGCATCAATACGCATCGGGTGATCGTCTTTTCGTATGCGCTGTCATCGGCGACGGCCGCATTTGCCGGCGTGCTGGTGGCGCCGCTGACGATGGCCGGCGCCGGCATGGGCGCCTCGCTCGGGCTGAAGGCGTTTGCAGTGGCCATCATCGGCGGGCTGACCTCCGGTCTGGGCGCGATCGTCGGCGGCCTGCTGCTCGGCGTCTCGGAGACGGCGACCGGCTATTACCTGTCCACCGGCTACAAGGATGTGCCGGGGCTGGTGTTGTTGCTGTTGGTGCTGGCCGTGCGTCCCGCCGGCCTGTTCGGCAAGAACCGGATCACGAAGGTATGAACATGGCCCGCCGAAAAAACCTCGCGCTGGTCGCGCTGCTGGCGGTACTGGCGGCGCTGCCGCAGGTCGTCTCCAATCCGTATTACCTGCACCTGCTGGTAGTGATCGGCATCTACGCGGTTTTGCTGTTCGGTCTGGACATGCTGGTGGGCTACACCGGTGAAGTCTCGCTGGGCCATGCGGGCCTGTTCGGCATCGGCGCGTATGCGACTGCGCTGCTGGTCGTCAAGTTGCAGCTGTCGTTCTGGCTGGCGCTGCCGCTGGCCGTAGCCATCACCGCGGGCCTCGGGCTGCTGCTGGCCGTGCCTTCGCTGCGCGTCACCGGGCCTTACCTTGCGATGGTCACGCTGGCCTTTGCAACCATCGCCGGCATCCTGATCAACGAGATGGATTTCCTGACCAACGGGCCGCAGGGCCTGCAGCTGCGCAAGCCGCTGCTGGCGGGCCACCGCATGACGCAGCTGGATTTCTACTACCTGACGCTGGCCGCCGCCGCGTTTGCGATGCTGGCAGTCACGCGGCTGCTGCGCTCGCATATCGGACGCGCTTTCATCGCGCTGCGCGGCAGCCCGGTGGCGGCGGACTGCATGGGCGTGTCGGTGCACCGCTACAAGGTGCTGGCGTTCGTGATCAGCGCCGCGCTGGCGGGCCTGGCCGGCGGCTTGTTTGCCTTTTCCGAGGAATACATTGCGCCGAACAATTTCACCTTCGAGCTTGCGGTGCTGTTCCTGCTGGCGGTGACCCTCGGCGGCAAGCGATCGCGCACCGGCTCGGTGCTGGGCGCGGCGATCGTGGTGGTGCTGCCGAACCTGCTGTCCGACATCGTGCTGTTCCGTCTGATCAGCGTGGCGGTGATGGCCTGCGTGGTCACTTTCGTCGGCTGGTCGGTGCGCCGCGGCCGGCTGGCGCTGCGCGACGCCGCCGTGCCGTTGCTGGCGCTCACGGCTTTTCAGGTGTTTGCGTTCACTCTCAATGACATTTCGGAGCATCGGCTGACCATCTTCGGCCTGATGATCCTCGCGGTGGTCTACTACCTGCCGGAAGGCATTACGGGCTACCTGAAGACTGCAGTCCTGCAGCTGGCCGCTTCACGCGCACCGGCTGCGGGCCCGGCCGACCCCGGCCGGGATGCGGGTGACATCCGCCTTGAGCGGCGTCCGTACGACGGCCATGCGCCGGTGCTGCAGGCGCGCGGCATCGTCATGCAGTTCGGCGGGCTGAAGGCGCTGAACCAGCTGGACCTGTCGGTGCAGCCCGGCGAGGTGCATGGCCTGATCGGGCCGAACGGTTCGGGCAAGAGCACGATGATGAATGTCCTCACCGGCATTTACCCGGCGACGGCCGGCACCGTCGAGCATCGCGGCGAACCGCTGGCGGGGCGCACGCCGTCGCAGATCGCGCTGGGCGGCATCGCACGCACTTTCCAGAACGTGCAGCTGTTCGGCGACATGAGCGTGGAGGAGAACGTGCTGGTCGGGCTGCACCACATGTTCCGTGTGTCGCTGGCCGACGTGGTCTTCAACACGCGGCGCTATCGCGAAGCCGATGCTGCTGCACGGTGCACGGCCGCCGCACTGCTCGGTTTTGTCGGCCTGTCGGCGCTGGCCCGTGAGGAGGCACGCAGCCTGCCGTACGGGCAGATGCGGCTACTGGAGATTGCGCGCGCGCTCGCCCTCGGGCCGGATCTGCTGCTGCTCGACGAGCCGGCGGCCGGATTGCCGCCGGCCGATCTGCCGGAGCTGGTCCGCATGATCCGCAAGATCCGCGAGCAGGGCATTGCCGTGATTCTGATTGAGCATCACATGGATGTGGTGATGTCGATCTGCGACCGCGTCACCGTACTCGACTTCGGCCAGAAGATCGCCGAGGGAACGGGCGCCGAAGTGCAGAACGATCCGCGCGTGGTCGAGGCCTATCTCGGCAGTTCGACCGCACCGGCTGCGGCCATCCCGGACGAGCAGCAAGCCGTCACGGCCTGAGGAGAGCGCGATGCTGAAAATCGAAGGCCTGTTCGCCGGATATGGCCGCACCGAGATCCTGCACGGCGTGTCGCTGGAGGTGAAGAAGGGCACGGTGGTCAGCCTGATCGGCTCCAACGGCGCGGGCAAGACGACCACGATGAAAGCGGTGTCCGGCATGATCCGGCCGAGCGCGGGCACGGTGCAATTGGACGGGCAGGACATTACCGGTTTCGACGCGCATCGCATCGCGCGCTGCGGACTGGCCCATTCGCCCGAGGGGCGCCGGGTGTTCGCGCCGCTGTCGGTGATGGACAACCTGCGGCTTGGCGCGTTTCCGCGCTACACCGGCGCGCTGGCGCGCGGCGACATCGACGCTGACCTCGATCGCGCGCTGGCCCTGTTTCCGCGGCTGAAGGAGCGGCGCACGCAGCTGGCCGGCACGCTCTCCGGCGGCGAGCAGCAGATGCTGGCGATGGCGCGCGCGGTGATGCTGCGCCCGCGCGTGATCCTGCTGGACGAACCCTCGATGGGGCTGGCGCCGCGGCTGGTCGAGGAAGTGTTCCGCATCATCGGCGAGCTCAAGTCGCAGCAGGTGACGATGCTGCTGGTCGAGCAGTTCGCCGCCGCGGCGCTCGACGTGGCTGACTATGCTTATGTGCTCGAGAGCGGCCGCATCGCGCTCGAGGGCCCTGCCGCCCGGCTCAAGGGCGATCCCGCCGTTCGTGCCGCCTACCTTGGCGGTGCGCATGCTCACTGATATTCACACCGACCAAGGAAGACTTGCACCCATGAGCACCACCAAGGGCTACATCTACGCCGAACTCGATGTCACCAATCCGGAGTATTTCAATGCCGAGTACGCGCCGCGCGTGCAGCCGGTGCTGCAGAAGTACGGCGCGAAATTCCTGATCTCGGGCGGCGCGCCGGAGGTGCGCGAAGGCGACCGCGTGGTGAAGCGGATCGTGTTCCTTGAGTTCGAGAGCCGTGAGCGCGCGCGCGAGTTCTACGATTCTGCCGATTATCAGGATGTCATCGGCTACCGCTTCGATTCCTCGCGCGCGCACCTGTACCTGCTCGAAGGCACGGATGGCGGCGGCGCTGCCGTCGGCAGCTGAGCGCCGTGGCGGCCTGCATGGACCAATCGACTTACGACTACATCATCGTCGGCGCCGGCTCGGCCGGTTGCGTGCTGGCCAACCGGCTGTCGCGCGACCCGCGCCACCGGGTCTTGCTGCTGGAGGCGGGCGGCGAAGACCGCAACGTCTGGCTGAAGGTGCCGGCCGGCGTGCCGCGCGTGGTCAACCATCCGGACCTGACCTGGGGCTATACGTCCGAGGCAGAGCCGGGACTGAACCATCGCCGCATCATCTGGCCGCGGGGCAAGACGCTGGGTGGCAGCAGCGCCATCAACGGGCATGTGTACATGCGCGGCACCGCGCAGGACTATGACGGCTGGGAAGCGCTCGGCAATACCGGCTGGGGCTGGCGCGACGTGCTGCCGTATTTCCGCCGCAGCGAGTGCCATTTCCTCGGCGAGAGCGAACTGCACGGCGGCGACGGCGAGCTGCATGTGTCGCCGCTGTACGAGCCGCATCCGGCGTCACGCGCGTTCGTCGATGCGGCCGCAGGTCTCGGCATACCGAGGAATGACGACTTCAATGGCGCCACGCAGGAAGGCGTCGGCTACCTGCAGTTCGCCATCCGCAATGGTGTCCGGGATTCCGCGTCATCGGCTTTCCTGAGGCCGGTGCGTTCGCGCCCCAACCTCGTTGTGCAGACCGGTGCGCTGGCTGAGAGTCTTGTGCTGGAAGGCGGGCGCGTGACCGGCGTGCGATTTTCCCGCGACGGACAGTCGCAGCAGGTGCGTGCAAGCCGTGAGGTGATTCTGAGCGGCGGGGCGATCAATTCGCCGCAGCTGCTGATGCTATCCGGTATCGGGCCGGCAGAGCAGCTGCGTGCGTTGGGGATACCGGTGCGGCATGCGCTGGACGCGGTGGGGCAGAACCTGCACGACCATATTTATGCGCACTGCCTCGCCGGCGTGGACCCGGCGTTTTCCATCAATCGTGTCATCGCCAGCCCATGGCGGATGCTGCCGCATGTGTTGCGCTACCTGACCAGCCGGCGTGGCCTGCTTACCTCGGCAGCGGCGCAGGTGGGTATTTTCCTGCGTTCCGATCCGCAGCTGGCGGCACCCGACGTGCAGGTGCAGATGCGGCCGTTCAGCATGATCAGCAAGTCGGGCATGTACAAGGCTGACAGCGCGCCGGCGGTGACGGCGTCCTGCACCTTGCTGCGTCCGTACTCGACCGGCGCGATCACGCTGCGCTCGGCCAGCCCGCGCGAGGCGCCGCGGATGCAGGCGAATTACCTGACCGACGAGCGCGACCTGCAGCCGTTGATCTGGGGAATCCGCTCGATACGCGGCATCTTTGCCGCGCCGCCGTTTGGCGCGCATTGGCGGGCCGAGATGATGCCGGGCGCGCAGCTGCAGACAGACGACGAACTGGCGGGTTATCTGCGGGCGAATGCGCAGTCGATGTATCACCCGGTCGGCACCTGCCGGATGGGCAGCGATGCGCAATCCGTGGTCGACCCGCAGCTGCGGGTGCGCGGGCTGGCCGGCCTGCGGGTGGCCGATGCGTCGGTGATGCCGCGCATCCCGTCGGGGAATACGAATGCGCCGACCCTGATGATCGCCGAGAAAGCCGCCGACATGATCCTTGCGGACGCGAACCGGGCCAGCCCGGATGCTTCCGCTTCCCTTCTTCCACCAGCCCAGCGTGAGACCCAACATGCGTGACTACATTCATCCCGATCAGGCCCTGTTCAGCGGCGAGAAGGTCTTTCCCGCATTGCCGGCCTGCGAGCACTTTGCCGGCAGCGAGAAGCTGATTACCAAGGCGATGGCACTGCAGGCCGACATCGGCCCGGTGTTCGACATTACCTGCGACTGCGAAGACGGCGCGCGCACCGGCGAGGAAGAGCAGCATGCCGCGATGGTGGCCGGGCTGATCGCATCGGCATCCAATCGCTTCAACCGGATGGGCGTGCGTATCCATGATCCTTCGCATGCTGCGTGGGAAAGGGATGTCGAGATCATTGTCGGCGGGGCAGGGCAGCGGCTGGCGTATGTGACGATTCCGAAGGCGACGACCACGGCCCGGATTGCCGAAGTGATCAACGCGATTCAGCAGCGTGCCCGTGCGGCGGGGCGCAGCACGCCGCTGCCGGTTCATGTGCTGATCGAGACGCATGGGGCGCTGCACGAGGTTTTCGAGATCGCGAAGCTGCCGCATGTGGAGGTGCTGGATTTCGGGCTGATGGATTTCGTCAGCGGCCACCATGGCGCGGTCGATGCGTCAGCACTGCGCAGCCCCGGGCAGTTTGACCACCGGCTGATCTCACGCGCCAAGGCCGAGGTCGTGGCCGCCGCGCTGTCGCAGGGAATCGTGCCGGCTCATAACGTCTGCCTGAACCTGAAGGATGCCGAGGTGATTGCCGCCGACGCGACCCGCGCCAAGCGGGAGTTCGGCTTCCAGCGGATGTGGAGCATCCATCCGGCACAGATCGCGCCCATCGTGGCCGCGATGCGCCCTCCGCTGGCCGAGGTCGATGATGCCTGCGCGATCATCCAGGCGGCGCAGGAGGTCGACTGGGGGCCGATCCAGTACAAGGGCGAGCTGCATGACCGCGCGACCTACCGGTACTTCTGGAATCTGGTCAAGCGGGCGAGTGCGACGGGAGTATTGCTGTCCGAGGAGGTTGGGCAGAGGTTTTTTGCTGAGGTGTGATGGCCGTCCGCGAAGCCTTGCCCAAGTGCGGCGCCGGGGGGCGCTGCACGGGCAAGGCGGCTCGCGGAATTACTCCACCGT
>CAYZXP010000079.1:0-13124 GCA_964482415.1 uncultured Bifidobacterium sp.
CAGATCGCGCGCTATACAGTCACTGCGAGCGTCTTCTCGGCGATCATCAAGGAAGTGTCTGATTCGCTGAAAGGTACAGCGAACAAGATCGGCTGAGCGCGGTACAAGCCCGCGCTCGCCAGTCCGAATTAACCGAGCTGCTCCAGCCGGATCCGATTGACCTTGCCCGACACCGTCGGCAGGGCTTCGATCGATGCGATCGCCGCATCGACATTCTTTTCCTTCGTCTCGTGGGTCAGGATGATCAGGTCGGTCTGCGTCTCTCCCTCGCCCGCTTCCTTCTGAAGCATCGCATCGATGGAAATCGTTCCGTCTGCAAGAATGCGCGTGACATCGGCCAGTACGCCGGGCTTGTCCGCGACACGAATTCGCAGGTAATAGCTGGTCGTCACCTCGGACATCGGCAGGATCGGCGTGTCCGCCATCTGGTTCGGCTGGAACGCGAGGTAAGGCACGCGATGCTCGGGGTCTGCCGTTGCCAGGCGGGTCACATCGACGAGATCAGCAATCACTGCCGATGCGGTCGGCTCAGCGCCGGCGCCCTTTCCGTAATACAGCGTCGCGCCCACCGCGTCGCCCTGCACCAGCACGGCATTCATCGCGCCTTCCACGTTCGCGATCAGGCGATTCGCGGGGATCAGCGTCGGATGCACACGCAGTTCGATTCCATCGGCCACGCGACGCGCAATACCGAGCAGCTTGATCCGATAACCAAGCTGCTCAGCATAGCGAATGTCTGTCGCCGACAGTTTGGTGATGCCCTCCACATAGGCCTTGTCGAACTGCACCGGAACGCCAAAAGCAATGGCCGACATGATGGTCGCCTTGTGCGCTGCGTCGACCCCCTCGATATCGAAGGTCGGATCGGCTTCCGCGTAACCCAACTGCTGCGCCTGCTTCAGCACGACATCAAAATCCAGCCCCTTGTCACGCATCTCCGACAAGATGAAGTTGGTCGTGCCATTGATGATGCCGGCGATCCACTGGATCCGGTTCGCCGTCAGGCCTTCGCGCAGCGCCTTGATGATCGGAATACCGCCGGCCACCGCTGCCTCGAACGCAACGACCACACCCTTCTCCTGGGCAGCACGGAAGATTTCGGTTCCGTGCGTGGCCAGCAGCGCCTTGTTCGCCGTGACGACATGCTTGCCGTTCGCAATCGCTTTCATGACCAAATCACGAGCAATGCCGTAGCCACCGATCAGTTCGACGACGATGTCGATGTCAGGATGGTTGACGACCAGGTTGGCGTCATTCACGACCTCGACCGCGCCGCCCGTCACCTGCTTCGCGCGCTCGGTATCGAGATCGGCGACCATCACGATCTCGATGCCGCGACCAGCGCGGCGACGGATTTCTTCCTGATTGCGTTTCAGGACAGTGAAAGTGCCTGCACCCACGGTGCCAATGCCCAGCAGGCCAACTTTGATTGGTTTCATCATGGTGTTTCGGTTTCAGTTATACGGTGATCCAGGCTCAACGGGCATGGCGACGGCGATAGCCGTCAAGGAAATGGGCAATGCGGCCAAAAGCCACGGACAGGTCATCTACGTTCGGCAGGAACACGACACGGAAATGATCAGGCGTCGGCCAGTTAAAGCCGGTGCCTTGCACGATCAGCACGCGCTCCTCGGCCAGCAACTCATAGGCAAACTGCTGGTCGTCTTCGATCGGGTACATGTGCGGATCAAGCCTCGGGAACATGTACAGCGCCGACTTCGGCTTCACGCAGGTCACGCCCGGGATTTCGGTCAGTAGCTTGTGCGCGAGATCGCGCTGCCGGGTCAGGCGGCCACCCGGCCCGACGAGGTCGTTAATGCTCTGATAGCCACCCAGCGCCGTCTGGATCGCGAACTGGCCCGGGACGTTCGCACAGAGCCGCATCGAGGCAAGCATGTTCAGCCCCTCGATGTAATCCCTTGCGTGGCGCTTCTCGCCGGAGACAATCATCCAGCCAGCACGATAGCCGCAGGAACGGTAATTCTTGGACAGGCCATTCAGCGTGATGAACAGCACGTCCTCCGCCAGCGAAGCGAGCGATGTGTGCGTATTGCCGTCATAGAGCACCTTGTCATAAATCTCATCAGCAAAAACGATCAGCTGATGCTGGCGTGCGAGCTCAACGATCTGCTCCAGCAATTCGACGGGATACAGGGCACCGGTCGGGTTATTCGGGTTGATAACGACAATCGCGCGCGTGTTGGCCGTGATCTTCTTCCGAATGTCTTCGATATCGGGGTACCAGTCTGCCTGCTCGTCGCACATGTAATGCACGGGCCGGCCTCCGGACAAGCTGACAGCCGCCGTCCACAGCGGATAATCCGGTGCCGGCACGAGCACTTCGTCACCGCTGTTCAGCAGTGCATTCATGCTCATCACGATCAGCTCCGACGCGCCGTTTCCCAGATAAATATCGTCAATGGTGACGCCGGCGATCTTTTTTTCCTGGCAGTACTGCATGATCGCCTTGCGAGGAGCAAACAGGCCTTTGGAGTCGGTATAGCCCGCCGCATTGCCCATGTTGCGGATCATGTCCTGCACGATTTCATCGGGCGCATCAAAGCCAAACGGCGCAAGGTTGCCGATGTTCAGCTTGATGATCTTGTGGCCCTCTTCCTCCATCTGGCGAGCCTTCTCGAGGACCGGGCCGCGAATGTCATAGCAGACGTCTGCCAGCTTGTTGGATTTCAGGATATTTTTCACAGCAGGATCCCGCAAAAATGGATGGATGGCAGCGCACCTGGTGTTGCGCCGCGAAAAAACAAGCATTTTGCCGCAAATTGGGCGGGTTTTCCAATCAGCGGCCACGGATCGGGATAGAATTGCCAACCTATGAAGCTCCATTCGACACCGACGCAGCAATACCAGACGGTGACGGGCTACGAAGACGACTGGATCGAGATCAATGCTGCCCGCTTTACCCACAGCCTGATCGTGTTGCCCGAGGTCTTGCCGGCGCGCTGGGCGGTCAGTTCTTTTGATGCGCTGCAGGCATCTGATTTCGCCGCCGTCGAGGCGCTGCGGCCCGATTTACTGATCCTCGGCACCGGCCGGCGCCAGCGTTTTGTCGCGCCGGGCCTGATCGCCAGTCTGCTCTCGCAACGGATCGGGGTCGAATGCATGGACAACCAGGCCGCATGCCGAACCTACAACATCCTGATGGCCGAGGGTCGCAAGGTGGCCCTGGCTGTGATCCTTCCAGAAAAACAAACTGCTTGAAACAGGGAGAATGAATTGGGTGACCGTCCTTCGATTCTGAACATCGCTGTGCCGGACTTCAGCGCCGAGATGACCGGCGGCCGTCCTTTCCGCTTGTCCGACTACCTCGGGGACAAGCTGGTGATTTACTTCTACCCGAAAGACAACACACCCGGCTGCACCACCGAAGCAATGCAGTTCCGTGACCTGCATGATCGCTTCCGTCAGGCCGGCACCCGAATCTTTGGCGTCAGCCGTGACAGCCTGCGTTCGCACGACAGCTTCAAGTCCAAGCTCGGACTGCCATTCGAACTCATCTCCGATCCGGATGAGGCAGTCTGCAACCTGTTCGACGTCATCGCCATGAAGTCCATGTACGGCAAAAAGGTACGGGGCATCGAGCGTTCGACCTTCGTAATTGACGCTGAAGGCAAAATAGTGAAAGAATGGCGTGGAGTGAAAGTCCCGGGCCATGTCGATGAAGTGCTCGAACTGATCGAAGGCCTTGGCTGAAACAAGCTAAGCCATTGAAACCGAACAAACATTCAAAAAAAAGGCTGTTCAAGGAAAAGACCTCGGGTCTTTGTCCTGAACAGCCTTTCGCTTTTTCTGCGCGTGTCCGCGCTTCACTCCGGATAAATCCTTCCCATTTTTCACGATAGAGGTTCTGATGCCCCTGCCCAAAATGCCTAGCAAACCTGCAACCGTGCTTTCACCGGTGGATTACCCGAAGGCAGACAAGGGCAAAAAGGTCAAACCGGCGATCGCGCTGGTGACCTCCGAGCCGCCGGCGGCACGCACCCGGACGGAAGCGTCTGCCGCGGAGAAGCCGGCAGCACGCAAATCACGCAGCGATACGCCGGCCAAATCGCAAACCAGCCGCAATGCCGACAAGCGCGGCATCACCAAGCTGTTCGTGCTCGACACCAATGTGCTGATGCATGATCCGACTTCGCTGTTCCGCTTTGCAGAACACGATGTCTATCTGCCGATGATCACGCTCGAAGAGCTCGACAATCACAAGAAAGGCATGTCCGAGGTCGCGCGGAATGCACGGCAGGTATCGCGTTCGCTCGACGCGCTGATAGCCGACATTTCGGAAGACACGATCGATGGCGGCATCCCGCTCAACAAGCTCGGCAACAAGGACGCGTCGGGACGCCTGTACTTCCAGACGCGCCTGTCCAACTGGACCCTGCCTGAAGGCCTCCCGGAAGGCAAGGCCGACAACCAGATTCTGGGCGTCGTGCGTGCGCTGCAGGAACAGATGCCCGAGCGCCCGGTCGTGCTGGTGTCGAAAGACATCAACATGCGCATCAAGGCACGTGCACTCGGCCTGCCGGCCGAGGAATACTTCAACGATCATGTGCTCGAGGATACCGACCTGCTTTATTCCGGCATCCTGCAATTGCCGGACGATTTCTGGGTCAAGCATGGCAAGGGCATGGAATCGTGGCAGGAAAACCGGCAAGGCAGCGGCACCACTTTCTACCGCGTTACGGGGCCGATGGTGCCGGCCATGCTGGTCAACCAGTTCGTGTTCACCGAGCCGAAAAGTGGCGAGGCGCCCTTCTATGGGCAGGTCACGCAGATCAACGGCAAGACGGCCGTCCTCCGCACGCTGCGCGACTTTGGCCACAGCCGCAACAACGTCTGGGGCATCACCGCACGCAACCGCGAGCAGAACTTTGCGATGAACCTCCTGATGGATCCGGAATGCGACTTTGTCACGCTGCTCGGTCAGGCCGGCACCGGCAAGACGTTGCTGGCGCTGGCGGCCGGCCTCGCACAGGTGCTGGAGACCAAGGTCTACAACGAGATCATCGTCACCCGGGTGACCGTGCCCGTCGGCGAAGACATCGGTTTCCTGCCAGGCACCGAGGAAGAGAAGATGTCGCCATGGATGGGTGCATTCGATGACAACCTCGAAGTGCTGAACAAATCGGATTCCGATGCCGGCGAATGGGGGCGTGCGGCGACGCAGGAACTGATCCGCTCGCGCATCAAGATCAAATCGCTGAACTTCATGCGCGGCCGCACCTTCGTCAACAAATACCTGATCATCGACGAAGCACAGAACCTCACGCCGAAACAGGTCAAGACCCTGGTCACGCGAGCGGGCCCCGGAACCAAAATCGTCTGCCTCGGCAACATCGCCCAGATCGACACGCCCTACCTGACCGAGGGTTCGAGCGGCCTGACCTACGTGGTCGACCGCTTCAAAGGCTGGTCGCACAGCGGGCATGTGACGCTGGCCCGCGGCGAGCGCTCCCGGCTGGCCGATCATGCAAGCGACGTGCTGTAATCCTTCGCCCTCAAACAAAAAGACCCGCAGTGATGAGCTGCGGGTCTTTTTTTTCAGGCTGGTGCGGCTTACAAAATCTGCGTGCCGACCCACCAGGCGATTGCTGCAATGAACGCCGATGCAGGGATCGTGAAAATCCACGCCCACACGATATTGCCGGCGACACCCCAGCGCACCGCCGACATCTTGCGCGACGAACCCACACCCACGATCGCACCCGTGATCGTGTGCGTGGTCGACACCGGCACGCCAAGCGCGGTCGCGATAAACAGCGTCATCGCGCCCCCGGTCTCGGCGCAGAAGCCGCCAACGGGCTTGAGCTTCGTGATCTTCTGGCCCATCGTCTTCACGATGCGCCAGCCGCCGAAAAGCGTACCCGCGCCAATCGCGACATAGCAGCTGACGATCACCCACATCGGCGGCCGCGCATCGCCGGCAGCAACCGCTCCGGCCGAAATCAGCAACATCCAGATGATGCCCATGGTTTTCTGGGCGTCATTGCCGCCATGCCCAAGGCTGTACATCGACGCCGACAGCAGCTGCATGCGGCGGAACCATTTGTCGATGCGTTGCGGATGACTGCGCACGAACAGCCAGGACACGAGCAGCATCATCAGCGAGCCGAACACGAAACCCAGCACCGGCGAGAGCACGATGAAAGTAATGGTCTTCAGCAGGCCCGACGAGATCAATGCATCGGTGCCCTCTTTCGCAACTGCCGCGCCGACCAGGCCGCCAATCAGCGCATGCGACGACGACGACGGGATACCGTAATACCAGGTCAGGAAGTTCCACGCGATCGCACCAATCAGCGCGCCAAACACCACGTAGTGGTCAATAACCGATGGCTCGATCGTGCCCTTGCCGACGGTCGTGGCGACCTTCAGCTGGAATACCGCAATCGCAATGAAGTTGAAAAAGGCCGCGAGCGCCACCGCCTGATGCGGCTTCAGCACGCCCGTCGACACGACGGTCGCAATCGCGTTGGCGGCGTCGTGGAAGCCGTTCATGAAGTCGAACAGCAGCGCCAGGATCACCAGGAACGCGAGCGTGTAAATGCTTATTTGTAGGGTCTGCATGAGTCAGGCTATCGGTTGTTTGCGCTGCTCACGCGTTCTCGACGATGATGCCTTCGACGATGTTGGCGACATCCTCGCAGCGGTCGGTCACGGTCTCGAGAATCTCGTAGATCGCCTTCAGCTTGATCAGGGTGCGGACATCCGGCTCGTCACGGAACAGCTTGGACATCGCCGCGCGCATCACATGGTCTGCATCCGACTCGAGCTTGTCGATCTCGGAGCAGATGTTAAGGATCTCGCGTGCATTGTTCATGTTGTGCAGCAGCGAGACCGCCGCCAGCACCTTCTCGCAGCAAGACTGGCACAGTTCGGCCAGGCGCTTCGCTTCCGGCGTGATCGACTTGATGTCATACAGCGAGATCGTCTGGGCGGCGTCTTCCATCAGGTCGAGGATGTCGTCCATCCGCGTGATGAGCTTGTGAATGTCGTCGCGGTCCAGCGGCGTGATGAACGTCTTGTGCAGCAGGTCCAGCGCCGCATAGGTGATCTTGTCGGCCTGCTTCTCGATCGATTCGATCGCATGCACGCGGTGCTCGAGGTCGTCGAAGTTGGTCATCAGTGCGACCATCTCCTTGCCCCCCTTCACGCATAGTTCGCCGTGCTGGATGAAATACTCGAAAAACTTGCCCTCGGTCGGCATCAAACGTCCGAACATGATTCTCTCCTTCCCTTCTTGGGGTCTATTTCAATATTGAATTTATTCGCCGCCGCTGAACGCAAGCGCGGGGCCGGTATAGTTCTCGAATTTCGTGTACGAGCCGAGGAAGGTCATCCGCACCGCCCCGATCGGGCCGTTACGCTGCTTGCCGATAATGATTTCCGCCGTGCCCTTGTCCGGCGAATCCGGGTTGTAGACCTCGTCGCGGTAGATGAACAGGATCAGGTCGGCATCCTGTTCAATGGCGCCTGATTCGCGCAGATCCGACATCACCGGGCGCTTGTTCGGACGCTGTTCCAGCGAACGGTTCAGCTGCGACAACGCGATCACCGGGCAATTCAGTTCTTTCGCAAGGCCTTTAAGGTTGCGCGAAATTTCGGAAATTTCCGTCGCGCGGTTCTCGCCCGGCGAGTTGGCCGACATCAGCTGAAGGTAGTCGACGATGATCAGGCCGAGCCGCCCGCATTGCCGTGCCAGCCGGCGTGAGCGCGCACGCAGTTCGATCGACGACAGCGCCGGCGTCTCGTCGATGTAAATCTGGGCCTCGTTCATTTTCTGGATCGCGTGCGTCAGCCGCGGCCAGTCTTCGTCATTCAGGCGGCCGGTGCGCAGGCGGTGCTGGTCAAGCCGGCCGACCGAACCCAGCATACGCATGGCCAGCTGCGCGCCGCCCATTTCCATCGAAAAAATCGCAACAGGCAGACCGGTGTCAATCGCGACGTTCTCGCCGATGTTCACCGAGAACGCCGTCTTGCCCATCGACGGACGGCCGGCAACGATGACCAGGTCACCCGGTTGCAGGCCCGACGTCATGCGGTCAAGGTCGATCATGCCGGTGGGTACACCCGTAATGTCGCTTGTCGAATCGCGGTTGTACAGCTCGTCGATACGCTCGACCACCTGGGTCAGCAGAGGCTGGATCTCCATGAAGCCTTGCGAACCGCGCGCGCCCTCTTCGGCAATCGCGAAAATCTTCGACTCGGCCTCGTCAAGCATCTGCTTGACTTCCTTGCCCTGCGGATTGAAGGCCGCGCCCGCGATCTCATCGGATACGGTGATCAGTTTGCGCAGCACGCCCCGGTCGCGCACGATCTCGGCATAGCGGCGGATGTTCGCCGCCGATGGCGTGTTCTGCGCAAGGGCATTCAGGTACGAAAGGCCACCGACCTCATCGGCCTTGCCGGCCGAGACCAGAGATTCATTAACCGTGATGACATCCGCCGGCTTGGCTGCGCTGACCAGCCTGACGATATGCTGGAAAATGATCCGGTGGTCGAAGCGGTAAAAATCGTCGGCACTGACAAAGTCAGCGATGCGGTCATACGCCGAATTGTCGAGCAAGAGGCCGCCCAGCACGGACTGCTCCGCTTCAATGGAATGCGGGGGTACGCGCAGGGAGTCGAGTTGCGGGTCGGACCGATCGTTCATGGGGGCGGATTATACCCGTTACCAGAAGGCACAAATTACTGGTTTACCAACCGAACAAAGGATTTCAACGACTTGATAAAACCGATACGCGGCAGCCTCAACGCCAAGGCTTCCGGCATGAAAAAAGCCGGGCAAAGCCCGGCTTTTTTTGACGCATTGAGGCGAATCAGGCCTGCTCGCCAACCACCACGACGTTGATCTCGACGACCACATCGGTGTGCAGCGCGACCGACACCGGATGCTCGCCGACCGTCTTCAGCGGGCCATTCGGCATGCGGACTTGCGACTTGTCAGCCTTGACGCCTTGCTTGGCCAGCGCATCAGCGATGTCGTGGTTGGTGACCGAGCCGAACAGACGGCCGTCAACACCCGCCTTTTGCGCGACGGAGATGCGCAGGCTGGCCAGCTTTTCGCCTTCAGCCTGGGCTGCAGCCAGCTTCTCGGCAGCTGCCTTCTCGAGCTCGGCGCGCTTGGCTTCGAACTCGGCGATCGCGCCAGCGGTCGCGCGGCGCGCGATGCGATTCGGGATCAGGAAGTTGCGGCCGTAACCGTCTTTCACGCGAACGACGTCACCCAGGTTGCCCAGGTTCGCCACTTTTTCCAACAGAATGACTTGCATGTTTGTTCTCCAGGTATCTCGTGGGACTGGCCGATCAGGCGTTGTGCAGATCGGTGTACGGCAGCAGCGCGAGGTAACGTGCGCGCTTGATCGCGGTGTCCACCTGGCGCTGGTAGTGCGCACGGGTACCGGTCAGGCGTGCCGGCATGATCTTGCCGTTTTCCTGGACGAAGTCTTTCAGGGTGTCCACATCCTTGTAGTCCACCTGTTCCACCTTGGCGACGGTGAAGCGGCAGAACTTCTTGCGCTTGAACAGCGGGTTCTGCTGCTTGCGCTTCTCTTTGAGTTTGCTCTTGTCGAATTTTTTGCCGAATGCCATTTTGCTGGCTCCTGAATCTAAGAAATTGTTTCGAAATCCGTGAGGTGGAACACCAGGGCCTTGCTGTTTCGGTTCTTGCGGGCCATGAAGCCTGCAAACCTGAACACCTGCCCCATTTCAGCGCGCTCCAGCATCTCGGCGATCTGTCCGGCGGCGACTGCTGCCATCTCGAACTCGACCCGCCTGGCGATGCCTGCCTCGACCTGTTCCGATTCGTGCAGCAATCTTGCCGACACAATCGGGATGCCAGCCGGCGTATAACGTTTTACGTCACGCTCGGCCAGGGTCGCAATGCACTGAAAGCTGTTCTCTCCTCGCTCAGTCAAAGACACGTGGCTGTCAGGCAGCCGGCGCCTCGGTACGCGCCGCCTTGGCAGCGTCTTCCTTCTGCACGCTCTTCATGATCGGCGAAGGACCGGTCTCGGCCTTCTTCATGCGAACGGTCAGGTGGCGCAGCACGGCGTCGTTGAACTTGAAGCCGGTCTCGAGTTCTGCCAGGGTCTCGCCGTCGCACTCGATGTTCATGCAGACGTAGTGTGCCTTGGCGAGCTTCTGGATCATGTAAGCCATCTGGCGACGACCCCAGTCCTCGACGCGATGGATCTTGCCGCTACGGCCCGTAACGAGGGTCTTGTAGCGTTCGATCATCGCGGGAACCTGCTCGCTCTGATCCGGATGGACGATGAAAACGATTTCATAGTGACGCATTGTTTCTCCTTGTGGTCGGATTACAGAATCGCCCACCCCGGCGTCAGGACGGGTGTGGGAAGAGGAAAAGCCCGCAACTATACCCGCTTTATGCCGAAAGCTCAATCCGCTCAGGGATTTAGCAATTGAAACCGGCCAATCTGCACCTCTTTCGCCCGAAAAGGCTTGCGCCAGCGATGGATGCTGTATAAAAATACAGGCTGTGCATAAAAACAGCCCGGCAGGGGTAGGCGATGATCAAACTGACAGCACGCCAGGAGCAGATCCTGGGCCTCATCCGAGAAGCGATCGACAACACCGGCTTCCCGCCGACGCGCGCCGAGATCGCGCAGACCCTGGGATTTCGCTCTGCCAACGCGGCCGAAGAACACCTTCAGGCGCTCGCGCGCAAGGGCGCGATCGAAATCACCCCGGGTGCTTCGCGCGGTATCCGACTACTCGACCGCACTGCCGACAGCGGCACCCTGCTGCGCCCCAGCGGGCAAATGACGCTGCCGCACCCGGCGCTGATGCAGTTTTCCCTGCCGCTGATCGGCCGGGTCGCCGCCGGCTCCCCCATCCTCGCCGAGGAACACATTTCAGCGACGTACAACGTTGATCCGGCGCTGTTTACCGCGCGCCCTGACTACCTGCTCAAGGTCCGCGGCATGTCGATGCGTGACGCCGGCATCCTTGACGGTGACCTGCTGGCGGTGAAAAAGACCGACACGGCGCGGGACGGGCAAATTGTCGTGGCCCGGCTGGATGACGAGGTGACCGTCAAGCGCTTCCGCCGCAACGGCGGGGCGATCGAACTGCTGCCCGAAAACCCCGACTTCGACACCATTCGCGTCGAGCCAGGCCAACATGAGTTTGCGCTGGAAGGGCTGGCGGTCGGCCTGTTGCGGGCCTGGGGCTAAGCACGGACGCCGCGGTCAGCTGCGGCGCTTGCGTTTCTCGATCAGTTGCGTGGCGATCCCGCGCAGGATATTCACTTCCTCCACTTCCAGCCCGGCGCGTGCAAACAGCCGGCGCAGTCGCGGCATCAGTTTCTTCGGGTTCTGCGGATCGAGGAATTCAATCTCGACCAGCGCCTGCTCGAGGTGCCGGAACATCCCCTCGATCTGCTCGGCGCCGGCCGGCTCACCGCGGAAGCCGACAGCGCTCGGTGCAGCGCTGCTCCCGGCGGCGGCCATCCGGCATTCGTAGGCCAGCACCTGCACTGCCTGCGACAGGTTCAGCGACGAATAATCCGGATTTGCCGGCACGGTCACCAGCGCGCTGCATTTCTCGACCTGCTCGTTGGACAGACCAAACCGCTCGTTGCCGAAGACCAGTGCGGCGCGCAATCCCGAATCCGCCGCCAACTGCTCCGCCAGCGCACGCGGCTCGAACATCGGCGGAGAAAATTCGCGCAGCCGGGCCGACAGCGCAACACTGAAATTGCATCCGGCCAGCGCCTCGTCCAGCGAGCCGACGATACGTGCACCAGCGAGAACGTCGGTCGCGCCGCTGGCCAGCGCGATCGCCTCCGGATCCTGCAAGGCCAGCGGATCGCGCGGATTCACCAGCACCAGCTCGGAAAATCCCATGGTCTTCATGGCGCGCGCCGCCGAGCCGATATTGCCGGCACGGCTGGTCTCGACCAGCACAAAGCGAAGGCGGCCGAACAGGGATTGGGAAGAAGCAGGCGGGTTCATTTAAAATAGCGGGCAACGCGTGAAGGATTTACGAGAGCTTACTGGCGGACTGCGCCGGCGGAACGGGTGAGACCATACCGTCCGGCGGGATCGAAGTCGCCACCAGAAGGCCGTAGTCACTTCCGCATCGCTCATTCTCACAGCTGCCGAATTCTAACGGAACCACCATGCATCCCATGATCAATATCGCGGTGAAAGCCGCGCGTCGTGCCGCGACGATCATCAATCGCGCCTCTTTCGACCTCGAGCAGGTGCGCGTCACGCGCAAAGGGCACAATGATTTCGTCAGCGAAGTCGACAAGGCCGCCGAACAGGCCATCATCGACGTGCTGAAGCAGGCCTACCCCGACCATGCGATCCTTGCCGAAGAATCCGGCCCGTCGTCCAATCTGCACGACGAGAACGAGCACGTCTGGATCATCGATCCGCTGGACGGCACCACCAACTTCATCCACGGCTTTCCGCAGTACGCGGTGTCGATCGCGCTGCAGTACCGCGGCCAGATCACGCAGGCCGTCATCTACGACCCTACCCGCAACGAGCTGTTCACCGCAACCAAGGGCGTCGGCGCCTTCCTGAATGAAAAGCGCATCCGCGTGACCAAGCGCGACAAACTGGCGGACGCGCTCGTCGGCACCGGCTTCCCGTACAGTGACCTGTCGGGCCTCGACGAATACCTGCAGATGTTCAAGGCCATGACCGAGAAGACCGCCGGCCTGCGCCGTCCCGGCTCTGCCGCGCTCGACCTCGCCTATGTCGCAGCCGGTCGCCTCGATGGCTTCTTCGAAAAAAACCTCAAGCCCTGGGACATGGCAGCCGGCGCGTTGCTGGTCAGCGAAGCGGGCGGCATCGTGTCCGACTTCCGTGGCGAAGGCAAGCACATGGAGAAAGGCGACGTGATCGCCGGTTCACCGAAGATCTTCGCGCAGATGCTCGGCGTGCTGACGCCGTTCGCCTGACCTGCGAGAAGCACGGCGGGGATGGCATCATCCCTGCCGGTCTTTGTCCGGACGCAGAGTAAAAGTCCTGCGGAATCCGAACCGGCGCTTAGCGCCAACCCTGTTATACTCTGCGCCTGCGGCAATTGTTCCAGTCTCCTTGCCGCCCCTCCTGACTCACCCCTCCGAACCC
>CAYZXP010000080.1:0-13094 GCA_964482415.1 uncultured Bifidobacterium sp.
CATCCTGCGCAAAATTCATCGCACCGGCCTCGCGCATCTTCAGCATCCCGGCCGCGCCGTCCTTGCCCATGCCGGTCAGGATCACGCCGAGTGCATTGCGGCCCGCATGGGTCGCTGCCGACGAGAACAGCACGTCCACCGACGGCCGGTGCCGGTTCACGGGCGGCCCCTGGTCGAGCCGAGTCACATAGTTGGCACCGCTCTTGGCGAGCAGCAGGTGCGAATGCCCCGGCGCGAGATACGCATGGCCCGGCAGCACGCGATCGCCGTCTTCCGCTTCCTTCACGGAGATCCGGCACAGGCTGTCGAGCCGCTGCGCAAACGAACGGGTAAAACCTTCCGGCATGTGCTGAACGATCAGGATGCCGGGACAATCGGACGGCATCTGCTGCAGGAACGCACGGATGGCCTCGGTACCGCCGGTCGATGCGCCGACGATGATCAGCTTTTCGCTGGACGACATCGGGTTGCGCAAGGCCGGCAACGGACCAGCCTCCGACGGTGCGCGCGGACGCGACTGCACCTTGGCCCGCGCGGCGGCGCGCAGCTTGTCGGCGATCAGGCCGGCGTAGTCGCGCATGCCGGATTCGATCGCCAGCTTGGGCTTGGCAACGAAGTCGACCGCGCCCAGTTCCAGCGCGCGCAGCGTGGTCTCGGAGCCGCGCTCGGTAAGCGACGACACCATCACCACCGGCATCGGCCGCAGCCGCATCAGCCGCTCGAGGAAGTCGAGGCCGTCCATCTTCGGCATCTCGACGTCGAGCGTCAGCACATCCGGATTGCGCTCGCGGATCATTTCGCGGGCCACCAGCGGGTCAGGCGCGACGCCGACCACCTCCATGTCGGGCTGGCTGGCGACGATCTCGCGCAACACGCTGCGGATCAGCGCGGAATCGTCGACGATCAGTACCTTGGTCTTGGCGGCCATAGCTAGCTCGGCAACGGGATCAGAACTCTTCCCATTCGTCCGCCGCACCACCCGCGGCCACCTTGCGGGGCGCGGTCGCGGCTGGCGCCGGGGCGACAGCCGCAGCGGCGCGCTTCGGCGACGACGGCAGTGCGATCACTTTCGCCGCCTTTTTCGGCGCGGCCTTCGACCTGGCTGCGACCGGCGCCGACGTGCCGGAGACGCGGAACACGCCGACGATCTCGGACAGCGCGGCGGCCTGTTCCTGCAGGCTGTCGGCAGCGGCCGCAGCCTCTTCGACCAGCGCAGCGTTCTGCTGGGTGACCTGGTCCATCTGCGTGATCGCCTGGTTCACCTGCTCGATGCCGGTGCTCTGCTCGTGGCTGGCCGCGGTGATCTCGGCCATGATGTCGGTCACGCGGCGCACGCTGGAGACCACTTCGTCCATCGTGCTGCCCGCCTCGGCAACCAGACGGCTGCCGTTCTCGACCTTGTCGACCGAGTCGCCGATCAGTGCCTTGATTTCTTTCGCTGCCGCCGCCGAGCGTTGTGCGAGGCTGCGCACTTCGGTGGCGACCACCGCAAAGCCGCGGCCCTGTTCGCCGGCGCGGGCGGCTTCGACCGCCGCGTTCAGCGCGAGGATGTTGGTCTGGAAGGCGATGCCGTCGATCACGCCGATGATGTCGACGATCTTGCGAGCGGATCCGTTGATCTGTTCCATCGTCTCGACGACTTCGGACACGACCGAGCCGCCGCGCGCAGCCACTTCGGATGCGCTGATCGCCAGCTGGTTGGCCTGGCCCGCGTTCTCGGCGTTCTGGCGCACGGTCGAGGTCAGTTCTTCCATCGACGACGCCGTTTCTTCCAGCGAGCTGGCCTGCTGCTCGGTGCGCGACGACAGGTCGAGGTTGCCGGCAGCGATCTGGCTGGAAGCCGTCGCAATGGTGTCGGTGCCGTTGCGCACATTGCGCACGATGTCGGCCAGACGGTCGCGCATGCTCTTCATCGCGAACATCAGGCTGTTGCCGTCGCCGGGGGCAATGTCGATCTGCACGTCGAGATCACCAGCGGCGATGCGCGTGGCGACTTCGGCGGCCAACTGCGGCTCGCCGCCGAGCTGCTTCGTGATGCTGCGGGTGATCAGCAGCGCGGCGGCGGCGCCGAGCAGCATGCCGACCACGCCGAGCATGATGGACAGCGAGCGCGCGCCGTCATAGGCTTCCTGCGCGTCGTTGGCGGCCTGCGCGCTGAGCTTGTCCTGCAGCTCGACCAGCGTCGTGATCTCGGCCATGATCTTTCGCTGAACCGGACGCACGTCTTCGATCAGCGTCTTGGTCGCTTCCTGCACCTTGTTCTGCAGGCCCAGTTCCAGCGCCCGGTTCACTACCGGCACCAGCGCGGCCTCGAGTTCGCGCATGCGCGCCAGCGATGCCTTTTCCTCCGCCGTGGTGGCGGGGCGATCGAACAGTTTCGTCAGCGCCGCGACCGCGTCGTTCGAACGCTTTTCCTGCGCATGTACGCGCTCCACCTCGGGACGCATCTCGGCTTCGGTATTCAGCAACACGACGTTGCGCACCGCGACCATGCGGTCGTACAGCGCCGCTCGTATCGTGATCGCCTGCGCCAGCTGCGCGTTGTTGACCGCAACGATTTCATGGATCTTGTCCTGCATCGCCGACATCCTGTTCAGCGACAGCATCAGGGAGGCGAACAGCAGCGCCAGCACCAGCGCGAAGCCTGCAGCGAGGCGGGTGCTGACTTTCATTTGGGCGAAGTTCATGGCGATATTTCCGGTGAGGGTAAAGGGCGGGGGGTCACGCAGCAAGCGCGTCGACCAGTCCCATGTCGGCGGACGACATCAGCTTGTCGATGTCGACCAGGATCAGCATGCGCTCGTCGAGCGTGCCCAGGCCGATCAGGTAATCGGTGTTGAATGCGGTGCCCATCTCGGGCGCCGGCCGGATCTGCGCGGGCGCCAGCGTGGTCACGTCGGACACGCTGTCGACCACCATGCCGACCACACGGCCGGCGATGTTCAGGATGATGACGACGGTGAACTGGTCGTAGGTCGGTTCACCAAGGTTGAGTCGGATCCGCATGTCGACGATGGGCACGATGATGCCGCGCAGGTTGACCACGCCCTTGATGAAATCGGGCGCATTGGCGATGCGGGTCACGGTTTCATAGCCACGGATTTCCTGCACTTTCAGGATGTCGATGCCGTATTCCTCGGCGCCGAGCTTGAAGGCGAGGAATTCGCGAGACGCGGGGTCGGTTGCGGACGTGTCGTCCAGCGGTTCAAGCGTGTCGGTGTGCATGGGTGGTCCATTCGGTGGGGGTTGATGCTGTCTTTTACGGCAGCTTAGCCAGTCGCGTTGAATCAGGATCGGTTGAGCAGAAGCGGAAACGCGCGGCTGTTTTCATCGTCCCGCGCGGGCGCCGCGCAGCAGCGCGCCGACGTCGAGGATCAGCGCGACGCTGCCGTCGCCGAGGATGGTCGCACCGGAGATGCCGGCCACGCGCCGGTAGTTCGCCTCGAGGTTTTTCACCACCACCTGCTGCTGCCCGACGAGCTCGTCGATCAGCAGCGCGGCGCGCTGGCCGTCGGCCTCGAGGATCACCGCGATGCCTGGCCCGGCGTCGGCACCCTCGCCGGTGTCGAACACCTGCCGCAACGACACCAGCGGCAGGTATTCGCCGCGCACGCGCACGACCTGTCCCTGCCCGGCGATGCGGCTGATGTCCTGCGGCTGCGGCTGCAGCGATTCCAGCACGTAGTTCAGCGGCAGGATGTAGATCTCGTCGCCGCTGCGCACCGACATGCCGTCGAGGATCGCCAGGGTCAGCGGCAGCGCGATCGACACCGTGCTGCCGTGCCCGCCGACGGAACGTATGTCGACCTGGCCGCCGAGCGCGGCGATGTTGCGGCGGACCACGTCCATGCCGACGCCGCGGCCGGACACGTCGGTGACGGCCTCGGCTGTCGAGAAGCCCGGCGCGAAAATCAGTTGCCAGACCTCGGCATCGGGCATCGCGTCGCTGACGGCCAGTCCCTGCTGCCGCGCTTTCGCGAGGATGCGCTCGCGGTTCAGGCCGCCGCCGTCGTCGGACACCTCGATCACCACATGGCCGCCGCGGTGCGCGGCCGACAGGGTCAGCGTGCCGGCCGCTTCCTTGCCGGCGGCCGAACGCGCGTCCGGCGATTCGATGCCGTGGTCGATGCTGTTGCGCACCAGATGGGTCAGCGGATCGATGATGCGCTCGATCAGTCCCTTGTCCAGTTCCGTCGCCGCGCCCTGCGTGACGAAGTCCACTTTCTTGCCAAGCTTGGCGGCGAGGTCGCGCACCATGCGCGGGAAGCGCGAGAACACGTAGTCCATCGGCATCATGCGGATCGACATCACCGCTTCCTGCAGGTGGCGTGTATTGCGCGTGAGTTGCGACACGCCGCTGAGCAGCTTTTCATGCAGCATCGGGTCCAGCCCGTGCGTGCGCTGCTCGATCATGGCCTGCGTGATCACCAGTTCGCCGACCAGGTTGATCAGCTGGTCCACCTTTTCAACCGACACCCGGATCGACGAGGATTCGGGGCCGTTTGCCGCCGGCGCGGCCGCCCGCTCATGGCGAGCCGGCGCGCCGGGCTCGGGCGCTTTGGCCACGGCAGTGGTCGCGGCCGGCAAGACCGGCATGTCGAACAGCTCGTACGGCGGGTCCGGCAGTGCCGGTGCCGGCGACGTGCTGGCCTCCTCGATCCGCAGCAACTCGGGATCGACGATGAAGGTGCACAGCGCGGCGATGTCGTCGCAGGATTCGGCGGTCTCCAGCAGCACGCCGGGAACCTCGCCGGCCACCGGGCTGACGCGGCCGAGCAGCGCCAGCTCGTCGCCGAGCGCGGCGAAGTCGGCCGCCGAGATGCCGGGCATCGTGATCCTGACCATTCGCACCGCGCGGGCGGCAGCTTGCGCCTTGCCGGTCGCAGCAGGCGGCGGCGCGCTGCTGTCCTGCTCGGCGAGCACATGCAGCCGCGCCAGCAGCGCATCAACTTCGGCCGTGTCGACTGCCGCGCCCTCGCGGTGGCCGCGCAACTGCATCTGCAGCACGTCCTTGGCGGCGAGGAAGGCGTCGATATGCGCGAGGGTCAGCGCGGTCTCGCCCTTGCGCAGGCGATCGAGCAGGGTCTCGAGCACATGCGTGACGCCGGTCATGTCGGCCAGCCCGAAGGTGGCAGCACCGCCCTTGATCGAATGCGCGACGCGGAAGATCGCATCAATGTCGGCCATGTCGAACGACGCCGGGTCGAGGCCGAGCAGCAGGCGTTCCTTCTCGGCGAGCAGCTCGGCCGCCTCGTCGAAGAAGACCTGGAAGAACTGGCTGATTTCGACGCTCATGCGGCGCTCCCCGGGCCGATCATCTTGCCGACCACTTCGAGCAGCTTGTTCGGGTCGAAGGGCTTGACCAGCCAGCCGTTGGCGCCGGCGGCGCGCCCCTGGTTCTTCATCTCGGCGCTCGATTCGGTGGTCAGCATCAGGATCGGCACGCTGCGGTAGGCAGGCAACGCACGCAGGCTGCGAATCAGCGTCAGCCCGTCCATCTTCGGCATGTTCTGGTCGGTCAGCACCAGGTCGAAGCGGGTCGCCGTGGCCTTGCCGAGGCCGTCGTCGCCGTCGACCGCGTCAGTCACTTCATAGCCGCCGCTGCGCAGCGCGAAGCCCAGCATCTGTCGCAGCGAACCGGAATCGTCGACTGCGAGGATTTTTTTTCCCATGTTTTCTCCGTTGATCTTCTGCATGTATTCGGTGTGTCAGAACAGCTCGACTTCGCCGCTCTCCATGTGGTGCTGCGTCACGCTGAGATTGCGGCCGGCATAGAAGTCGCCTTCGCCTTGCGGCAATTGCCGACGCGCGCTCGCGATCAGCTGGCAGGCAATATCTTCGAATTGCAGCGCGGTCAGCGCGTTGTCGAGATGGGCGCACGCTTCGGTCGCGAGCGCGGCGCAATCCGGCGATCCGCCCATGGCCTGCTGCCGTCGCAGCGCTTCGTGCGCTCCGAAAAAGCCGGCGGACAGCTTTTCAACAGCCAGCCTGAGCAGGATCTCGAGCTGGACTAGGTCGGAGCGCGCCGTGTGGGGCGCAGCGTAGTCGGTCGAACAGGCAGTCATGGTTTCGCCTCCTTCGGATCGGATGCAGCGGGAACGGATGCGCCGGCGAGCGCTTTTGCCGCCATGGCGGCGCTGCCGACGTCGGCCTTGGGCCCCTCGCCGGTGATGGATTGCTCGGTGCGCCGGTTCATCACGATGATGCTGATGCGCCGGTTGATCGGGTTGTCGGCATTGGCCTTGTCGAGCGGCACCGCGGACGACAGGCCAACGACGCGCAGCACCTTGGCCTCCTGCATGCCGCCGTGCACGAGTTCGCGGCGCGACGTGTTGGCGCGGTCGGCCGACAATTCCCAGTTGCTGTAGCCGCGTTCGCCGTTGGCGTAGACGACGCTGTCGGTGTGGCCGGACAGGCCGACGCGATTGGGCACGTCATTCAGCATGCGGCCGAGCTCGCGCAGGATGTCGCGCGTGTAGGGCTGCAGCGCGGCGCTGGCCAGCGCAAACATCGGACGGTTCTGCTCGTCGACAATCTGGATGCGCAGCCCTTCGCTGGTGATGTCGAGCAGCAGCTGCTTCTTGAATTGCTTGAGCATCGGGTTGGCGTCGATCGCCTCCTCGATTTTCTTTTTCAGCGCCTCGAGCTGCTGGCGCTCGCGCCGTTCGAGCTCGGTTCTGGCGGCGTCGATATCGACGACCTTGCGCACTTCGCCAACCTTGGCCGTCGGGTCCTTGCCGCCGCCCTTGATTACGCTGCTGCGCTCGGCGACCGAGCTGCCGCCGTTCATGGCGACCTTGATCGGCGTCTTGAAATAGTCGGCGATGCCCTCGAGCTTGGATTTGCTGGTCGACGACAGCAGCCACATCAGCAGGAAGAAAGCCATCATCGCGGTGACGAAGTCGGCGTAGGCGATCTTCCAGGCGCCGCCGTGATGACCGTGCGCTTGCTTGCGCGGACGGCGTACGACGATCACGGGCGGGGTATCTGCCATGTCACTTGGCTTTCGCGTTGCGCAGGTGCTCTTCGAGCTCGCTGAAGCGCGGGCGCTCGCTGGAGTACAGCACCTTGCGGCCGAACTCGACGGCCAGCGCCGGCGGACTGCCGGTGAAGCTGGCAATCAGGGTGGCTTTGATGCACTGGAGCATCTTGGTCGCTTCATCAGCCTTCTGTTCGAGCAGGCTCGACAGCGGTGCGATGAAGCCGTACGCGATCAGGATGCCGAGGAAGGTGCCGACGAGAGCGCGCGCGATCAGGATGCCGAGCTCTTCCGGCGGCAGGCCGATCGACTCCATCGTGTGCACGACGCCCATCACGGCCGCGACGATGCCGAACGCCGGCATCGCGTCGCCGAGCTTGGCGATGCAATGGGCGGGCACCACGGCTTCGTGGTGATGGGTTTCGATCTCGGTGTCCATCAGGTTCTCGATCTGGAAGACGTCGGTGTTCCCGGCGACCATCAGGCGCAGGTAGTCGCAGATGAAATCGGTCGCATGATGGTCGGCGAGGATGCCGGGATAGCCGGAGAAGACCGGGCTTTCTTCCGGCGACTCGATGTCGCGCTCGATGGCCATCATGCCCTCCTTGCGCGCCTTGCCGAGAATCTCGGACAGCAGCGCAAGCAGTTCAAGATAGCGCGCCTGGGTGAGCTTCGATCCGCGGAACAGAGTGGGAATCGCCCGCAATGTCGCCTTCAGCGACTTGGTGTTGTTGCCGACGACGAAGGCGCCGGCTGCGGCGCCGCCGATCATCAGCAATTCAATGGGCTGGAAAAGTGCGGCGAGGTGGCCGCCGGCCAGCGCGAAGCCGCCGAAGACCGAGGCGATGACTACAAGGTATCCGATGAGGACCAGCACGATGCGCTCCGTAGGCGTAGGGCCGGGTGCGCGGGATTGCGTACGCGGTGACCTGTAAGCCGGTTACGGCACCGCGCGGGGAGGATTAAGCAGGTATGGCGTCGGCGACAGGGGCGACGGCTTTTTTCTTGCCGGCGCGCGAAGGCGGATGGCACAGGCCGCAGCGATAGCCGGAATTCAGCTCGAACGCGTGATTGACGAAGTGGCCGCGGCAGGTCTTGCATTCGACCAGGGTCAGCATCTTGCTGTCGAAGAAGCGGATCAGCGTCCATGCGCGGGTCAGCGACAGCACGGGGTCGGCGCCGGGCTCGGGCGGCATCTGCTCAAGGTAGAGGCGATACGCCTTGACGACGGCGTCGATGCCGGACACCTGCGCATGCTGCACGAGATAGTGATGGATGCTCATGAACAGCGACGCATGGATGTTCGGCTGCCAGGTGATGAACCAGTCGGTGGAGAACGGCAGCATGCCCTTGGGCGGCGACACGCCGCGCAGCTCCTTGTAGAGCTTCAGCAGCCGCTCGCGCGACAGCGTAGTCTCGGCTTCCAGCAGCTGCAGCCGCGCGCCGAGCTGGATGAGCTCGATCGCCAGGCTGATCTGCCTGCCCTCGGAAATGACACTCTTTGCGCCCATGTTGCTCTCCTCGCCTGCTTCAGCCGTCGGCTTAGTGGATTTCTTCGACCGGCTGCGCAGCCATCAGGATGGCTGCGTGCGTCTGCGACAGCGTGCGCTCCTTGCCGTGGCTCGACAGCATGCCGAGGATGCCGGCGTCGTCGAAACGGAAGCGCGTCAGCATCATGCTGCTCGATGCGAGCTTGACGATCTGCGACGGCGACAGGCCGTCGATCAGGTCGGCCAGGTCGGCGCCGATGCCAAGCCTGAAGATCGCCGTCGCGCGGTCGGCGCGCACCATTTGCTGCGCCAGCATCAGGTAGGAAAGATTGGCGTCGCGGATGTCCGCCATCATGTCGTTCATGTTCATGCCGTTCTCCCATTTTTGTCCGGAAGGCACCCGGAATTCGGTTTGCCTGTGAGACCGAATTCTGCCGGTGCACGCGTGGCAGATAAATCGGCAGGACTCGGTATTTTCTGTGGGCAGTCGGCTGTCGGCTTTGTAGGTGCCTGTCCTACAAGGAGGCGGACGGTCCATGCAGCAGCAATGACGGCAGGTTCGCGCCGAAGTTTAGGGCGGCAACTGTCGGGATGCGGATTCGCGGTTAAACTTGTCTTTCCGTTAACCAAGCCTGCCGGAACCGCGGCGCGACATCATGAAGCATTCAATCGAGGCCTTGCTCAACTACCTGAATCTGCCTTCCGCGCCGGAATGGCTGGAGTTCATCGTCACGTTGGGCAAGGTGATGGTGATTCTGGCGCTTGCGTGGCTGCTGTTCGGGCTGGTGAAGCGGGTGATCAAGCTGTCCCACGTCCGGCTGCGCACGCGCGCCGAGAGCGCGGAAGAGATGCGCCGCATCGACACGCTCGAGCGCGTGTTCATCTATGCGCTGTCGGTGGTCGTGGCGGTGATGACGGTGATGCTGGTGCTGTCGGAGTTCGGCATCTCGATCGCGCCGCTGCTGGCGACCGCCGGCGTGGCCGGCCTGGCCGTCGGCTTCGGCGCGCAGAGCCTGGTGAAGGATTACTTCACCGGCTTCGTGATGCTGATCGAGAACCAGATTCGCGTCGGCGACGTGGTCGAGGTCTCCGGCAAGTCCGGCGTCGTGCAGGAGATCACGCTGCGTTACGTGCAGCTGCGCGACTACGAAGGCGCGGTGCACTACGTGCCGAATGGCACGATCGTCACCGTGACCAACCGCAGCCGCGGCTTTGCCTATGCGGTGATGGACGTGGGCATCGCGTACAAGGAGGACATCGACCGCGTCTATGCGGTGATGCGGGAGACGTCGGCGCGACTGCGCGCCGACCCGGAATTCAGCCCGCGCATCCTTGAAGACATCGAGATTTCCGGGGTCGACCAGTGGGCCGATTCGGCGGTGATCATCAAGAGCCGCATCAAGACGGTGGCGCTGGAGCACGCGACCGTGCGACGTGAGTACCTGCGCGAACTGAAACTGGCGTTCGACCGGCACGGCATCGAGATTCCGTTCCCGCAGCGGACCGTACACACGATCGGGCCGGCCGACGCGGCAAAGCCGCAGTTGCCTGCGGGGGACTGACGGCCGGCTCAAATCTCGTAGCTGTCCCGTTCCCCTGCCAGCACCTGTTCGACCAGCTTGCGGCTCAGGTTCGGCGCCATCAGCTCGATGAAGGTGTACACGTAGCCTCGCAGATAGGCGCCCTCTTTCAGCGCGATGCGCGACACGTTCATGCCGAACAGGTGACCGGCCGGGATCGCGGCCAGCCCGCCGTCGCGGGTGGCGCTGTAGGCCAGGCCGGCGATAATGCCGACGCCCATGCCAAGCTCCACATAGGTCTTGATCACGTCGGCGTCGATCGCCTCGAGCACTACGTCAGGCTTGAGCCCGCGCCGCGAAAACGCGAGGTCGATCTTGTTGCGGCCGGCGAAGGCCGCGTCGTAGGTGATCAGCGGGTAAGCGGCAATGTCCTCCAGCGTGAGGGCCGGCAGCTTCGTCAGCGGATGCTCGTGCGGCACCACCACCATGTGCTCCCACTGGAAGCACGGCAGCGACACCAGGCCGTCGATGTCGGCGATCGCCTCGGTCGCAATCGCCAGGTCGGCCTGGTTCTGCAGCACCATGTCGGCCACCTGCTTCGGATTGCCCTGCAACAGCGACAGCCGGACCTTGGGAAATTTTTGCGAGAACGACTGCACCACCGGCGGCAGCGAGTAACGCGCCTGCGTGTGCGTGGTCGCGATCGTGAAGCTGCCGCTGTCCTGGGCGGCAAATTCCTTGCCGATGCGCTTGAGGCCCTCGACTTCCTGCAGGATGGCTTCGACCGACTTCAGCACCTGCCGGCCCGGCTCGGTCAACCCGCGGATGCGTTTGCCATGCCGCGTGAAGATGTCGATGCCGAGCTCTTCCTCAAGTTCGATGATGGCCTTCGATACGCCCGGCTGCGAGGTAAACAGCGCCTTCGCGGCTTCGGTCAGGTTGTAGTTCTGGCGCACGGCCTCGCGCACGAAACGGAATTGGTGGAGGTTCATTTTTTTCCCGCAACGGACAGGGACGACGGCTTCACGCCAAAAGAATTTTTATTTCAGCAACTTTCCACGGACAGCAGCGGCCTGGGGTTGGCAGCCATCATTGCCAAATGCTTAACATCTTCAAACATCTGCCCGGAAAATTTCAAAACAGACAACATCAATTTCTGTCTATCTGCTTATATCCACAGATCATATAAGCAAATGAATCTAATGTTGTTTGGAATAAGGAGGAAGTTTATTAGCATTCCGGCTTCTTCGCGCGAGGCCTTATGACTTTAACTTATGTTGTTTCCGGATTTGCTGTTGGCATGCTCGTCGGCCTGACCGGCGTGGGCGGCGGTTCGCTGATGACGCCGCTGCTGACCCTGCTGTTCGGCATCAATCCCACGGTCGCGGTCGGCACCGACCTCGCGTTCGCGTCGATCACCAAGAGCGCCGGCACGATTGCGCACCGCGTGCGCAACAACGTCCACTGGGAAATCGTCAGGCGCCTGTGCCTGGGCGCGCTGCCGGCCGCGGTGCTGGCCACGCTCGCGCTCAAGTACTATGGCGCGCTCGACAAGCAGATTGGCCAGATCATCCGCTACACCATCGCCTTCTCGGTGCTGCTGACCGTGGTGGCCATCATCTTCCGCGGCCGCATGCAGGCATGGATGAACGCGCACCCGGGCCGCCAGCTGCATGGCCGCGCGCAAGTGATCGCCACCGTGGTGGCCGGCGCGGCGATCGGCACGCTGGTGACGGTGTCGTCGATCGGCGCCGGCGCCGTCGGTGCGACCATCCTCGTACTGCTGTACCCTCACCTGAAGCCGGCCGAGATCGCCGGCACCGACATCGCCTACGCCGTGCCGCTGACCGCCATTGCCGCGTTCGGCCACTGGTGGCTCGGCTCGATCAACTGGGAACTGCTGTTCACGCTGCTGCTTGGCTCGCTGCCGGGCATCACGATCGGTTCGCTGGCTGCGCGCGCCGTTCCCGAAAAATTCCTGCGCGGACTGCTCGCGACCACGCTGACCGGCGTCGCAGCCAAGCTCGTGCTGTAAAAGCATTCATCAAGGAAGACCATGTATCGCTACGACCAATACGACCACCAGATCGTCCGCGAACGCGTCGCGCAGTTCCGCGGACAGGTGCAGCGCCGCCTGTCCGGCGAGCTGACCGAAGACGAGTTCCGCCCGCTGCGCCTGCAGAACGGCCTGTACATGCAGCGCCACGCGTACATGCTGCGCGTCGCGGTGCCGTACGGCCTGCTGGCGTCGAAGCAGATGCGCATGTTTGCGCACATCGCGCGCAAGTATGACCGTGGCTACGGCCACTTCACCACGCGCCAGAACATCCAGTACAACTGGATCGAGCTCGAGCACGTGCCGGACATCCTCGCCGACCTCGCGTCGGTCGAGATGCATGCGATCCAGACCTCGGGCAACTGCATCCGCAACATCACGTCGGACCAGTTCGCCGGCGTTGCGGCCGATGAGCTGCTCGACCCGCGCCCGTACATCGAGATCCTGCGCCAGTGGAGCACCTTCCATCCGGAATTCGCGTGGCTGCCGCGCAAGTTCAAGATCGCCGTCAACGCCGCTGCGGAAGACCGCGCGGTCGTGAAGGCGCATGACATCGGCCTGAACATCGTGAAAAACGAGGCCGGCGAAATCGGCTTCCAGGTGCTCGCCGGCGGCGGCCTCGGCCGTACCCCGATCATCGGCAGCGTGGTTCGCGAATTCCTGCCGTGGCAGCATGTGCTCACCTATGTTGAAGCGATCATGCGCGTGTACAACCAGTACGGCCGCCGCGACAACAAGTACAAGGCCCGCATCAAGATCCTGCTCAAGGCGCTGGGCGTGGAAGAATTCACCCGCCAGGTCGAGCAGGAATGGGCCGACCTGAAGGACACGCCGGGCACGCTGACCGCCGAAGAACTGGCGCGCGTGGCAAGCTACTTCACGCCGCCGGCCTACGAGTCGCTGGCCGACGCCGAAGCGCTGCTGACGCAGCAGCGCACCGAGAACAAGGCCTTCGGCACCTGGATGGGCCGCAACGTCCGACCGCACAAGCAGCCGGGCTATGCGATCGTCACGCTGTCGCTGAAAAAGACCGGCACGCCGCCGGGCGA
>CAYZXP010000081.1:0-12998 GCA_964482415.1 uncultured Bifidobacterium sp.
GCTTCGCCGAGATCAGCTTGCCGTTGGCGCGGTCGATCACGTAGAAGAAGCCGTTGCGGTTCGCCTGCATGATGACCGGGGTCTTCTTGCCTTCGACCGGAATGTCGGCGAACACCAGTTCGTTCACGCCGTCATAGTCCCATGCGTCGTGCGGGGTGAACTGGTAGTGCCACTGGATGTTGCCCGTGTCCGGGTTCAGCGCGACCACCGAAGCGGTGTACAGGTTGGAGAACTTGCCGATTTCCGAGCTGTCGTTGCCGCGCACGCCAGCCGACCACGGTGCCGGGTTCGACGTGCCGTAGTAGACGAGGTTGAGCTTCGGGTCATACGAGCCGATCAGCCATGCGGTGCCGCCGCCGGTCTTGCCGGAGTCGCCCTTCCAGGTGTCGGCGCCCTTCTCGTTGCCGACCGGGACGGTGTGCGTGCGCCAGACTTCCTTGCCGGTGTTCTGGTCATACGCGACCAGCGCGCCGCGCACGCCGAATTCGCCGCCGGCATAGCCGGTGATGACCAGGTTCTTCGCGATCGTCGGCGGCGACGTGATGGTCGCGCCCTGCGTGTAGTCCATCACCGTCGAGGTCCAGATTTCCTTGCCGGTCTTGACGTCCAGCGCGGTCAGCTTTGCATCGAGGCGGCCGACGAAGACCTTGCCGTTGGCGTGTGCGACGCCGCGGTTGTCGACGTCGCAGCAGGCGAACTGGTCAACGTTACGGGGAACTTCGGGAGAATATTTCCACTTCAGGTCGCCGGTCTTCGCGTTCACCGCGATGACGTTCTTCGGACCGTAGGACGAGGTGACGATCAGCGTGTCGCCGACCAGGATAGGGGTGGATTCCTGCGAACGGTTGGTGCCGAGCTGCACCGCAAACTGTACCTTGAGATCTTTCACATTGGCCGGGGTGATCTGCCCCGCGGCACTGTAACGGGTGTTGCCCGTATCGCCGCCGTAGACCGGCCAGTCGCTTGCGAACGCCGTCGATGCCATTGCCAACAGCACCGATGCGGCCAAAACATTGGACTTCAGCTTCATTCCCATCTCCTTGCTTTTTCTTATAACGCTTGTTTGTCCAAGACCCGTGGCGCTGCGGCTTGCCAGGAATATTGGTTTCAGGAATACGTAGACTCGAAAATCAAGATCAGTTGCATGAACAGTTACTTTGCGGCGCCACACCCCCCTTCCATTCAGATTCTTCAGAACATTTGCAACAACAGATTCAACTCAACGCGAGGCCGAAGGCGGGACTCGAAAAGATCCCGCAGACCGTGCGGATCTGCGGGGAAATCACCAAAGGAGATAAATCGGCGCCTGTCGGGGTTCAGGGAATCCCGCCAAACCGCCTGTCCGGCCTGAACAAGAAACGCCGGACATCCTGCCCTCGATATCAATCCAGCACCGATATCGCCCTGCCTCGGGAAACCGCGGCCAGCCTGCACCCCGCTCCCCCGCCTGACTGCATCCGGTGGCTGACTGCTTGCCACTTTGGAATACTCATCACATGTGCGGTCATCATACCAGTAGGATTTCGGAGAAACAACGGGAAGTTCGGGGGTAGGGAAATCACCATCCGCCGGCACTGCGACTGGACCCACGCTTGTCCGGGGGTGGCTCGCGCCATGAGCCACCGCCTGCAGAAAATGAGCGTTGCCGACGTTCCAGCCCTTCGCGATGAACGCCCTCGCGCGCCGGCAACGCGTGTGCGCCACTCCGGCCGCACCCCAAGGAAGGAAAGGAAAAAACCAGACCATGAAAAACAATGAACACAGCACCGGCCTGACCGCGAATTTCGGCCGCGACAGCGTGGCCCTTCAGTCCCTGCACGCCCGTGGCGAAGTGGACGGGCTGCTGTTGCGCATGAAGCTGCGGCAGGTCTATCGCAACACCACCGGCAAGGATCTCGAGACTGTCTATGCCTTCCCGCTGGCCTGGGGCACGACCCTGCTCGGCCTGCGTGTCGAGCTGAACGGCAAGTCCATGGACGGCTGCGTGACCGAAAAATCCGACGCCGAGGCGCGCTATGAACAGGCGTTCGAAGACGGCGACCTTCCGGTGATGCTGGTCCGCGAAGGCAAGGACCTGTATTCGGCGCGCATCGGCAACCTGAAGGACGGCGACGAAGCCGTCATCGAAATCGAATACGGCCAGCTGCTTGCGCCAGACCAGGGCCGCACCCGCATCACGGTGCCCACCACGATCGCGCCGCGCTTCGGCCGCGACCCGGGATTGCGCGGCCTCGTCGCGCATGCGATCGGCGCGATCGATCCGCAGGCGGAATATCGCTTCTTCCTCTCGCTCGAGATTCGCGGACCGCTGGCGCACGGACTCGTCGCCTGCCCCAGCCATGCGGTGAGCCAGCAAGCCACGGCCTCCGGCGTCAGCGTGCAGCTGTCGCAGCGGGCCATGCTCGATCGCGATTTCATCCTTACCATCGACGCCGACGAAATCACGTCCACGCTCGCCAGCCCTGACCCGGGCAGCGACGGCGCCTGCACGCTGTTGACCAGCCTCGTGCCCAACCTGCCTGCCGCGGCACAGGCCGACGCGCCGTTGCGCCTGAAGCTGCTGGTCGACTGCTCGGGCTCGATGAGCGGCAACAGCATGCAGCTGGCAAAAGAAGCACTCGCCACTGTGGCAAGGCAGCTGCGGCCGACCGACGCCGTATCGTTCAGCCGCTTCGGTTCCGAGACGGTCCACGTGTTCGACCGGCTGGTCCCGACAAGCAAGCGCAACCTCGCGCAGCTGCTGCAGGAAATCGGCAGGACCGACGCCGACATGGGCGGCACCGAACTGGCGTCCGCATTGCAGCAGGTGATCGCGCTGACGGAAGACGGGCAAGTGCGGCCGGACGCCGCCGGCATCCTGCTGATCACCGACGGCGAGGTCTGGGCGATCGACGAGGTCATCGCCGTCGCGCGCCACGCGGGCCATCAGGTCTATGTGATCGGCGTCGGCAGCTCGCCGGCGCAATCCCTGGTCGGCGAGCTCGCCGAAGTCACGGGCGGCGCCGCCGTGTTCGCCTCCCCCGGCGAAGACATGGCCGCCATCGCGGAACGGCTGGTCGCCAGGGCGCGCTCGGTGCGCGACCTCGATGTGGCGGTGGACACCGGCGAAGGCAGCGAACCGATCCGGCTGCCGCGCAGCCATTACCGGATCGCCGCAGGCGAGATACTGCACCTCTGGTACCCGATGCCGCATCGCCCGGCAACCGCGCCACGGATCGTGATCACAGACCGATCCGGCGGCGCGCAGCAATGCGTCAGCCCGGCCAGCGTCGAATGGAATGCCGACGGCACGGTCGCGCGCATCGGCGCGGCGCAAAGGCTGTACGACATGCCGGATTCGCAGCGGCGGCTGGAGATCGCGCTGAAGTACCAGCTGATCACCGAGCAGACGAATTTCATCCTCGTGCATCAGCGTGATGCGGCTGACAAGGCCACCGGCATCCCCGAACTGCAGCAGGTGCCGAACATGCCGGCAGCGGGCTGGGGCGGCAGGAATACGGTCGCGTTTTCCTACCCCATGTACGATCAGCCGCGCTTCATGCGCCGGCAAGTCATGTCGACCGACAAACCGTCACCTCTGGCGTTCTGGCGACGTGCTGCATCGCCCGAGCCCCTGTTGGAAGACAGTATCAACTCGCAGCCGAGTCGCTATGGCGGCATCGCCGATGCGATGGCAAATCCGAAGGATCCTGCCAATCCGCTGAAGCTGCTCGCGCAACGGATGGACGACCTGCAAGGCACGCCGGGCTCCTTCGCTGCGCTGGCCGTCTTGATCCGCGACGATGCGGCGCTGGACTTCCTGCTGCCGCTGCTCGACGAGCTCGAGCCGATCGCCGGCGACCGCGAGGCAGCGGTCGCGCTGCTGCTCGACTGGGTACGCCGCAAGGCGCCCCCGTGCATGCGCCTGTCGCGGCAGGTACGGGCGCTGCTGGACGCGCGCGTCGCGCTGGTTGCGCCCGCCGCCATCGTGGATGTCCGCGCGAGGCTCTCTGCCGAAGGCGTCCGTACTGCCAGCGGGCGGCACAACGATGGCGAGGACAGCGACGAGATTCCTGCCTTCCTGCGGCAGCCTGCCGACTGAAGGAGCGGCCCGACGCCGGGCATGACCCTCGTCAATCCGCGGGCACCGGTTTCGGCCGGGCCCCGCGGGCATTGGTTTCAATCGCCCGGAACCATGCCGCGTATCCGGGATCGCTGGTTACAATCAGAGCGCAGGCCACTCACCCGGAAGGATGACCATGCCCCACGCTCCGCACTCCCGTCACCACGACAAGCCTTCGGCGTCCGCACCGGTGCCGGTTGCGCCGGGCACCGTCTACACCTGCCCGATGCACCCGCAGATCCGCCGCGACGCGCCGGGAAGCTGCCCGATCTGCGGCATGGCGCTCGAGCCGGTGATGCCCGCGCCCAATGATGCCGAGAACCCGGAGCTGGTCGATTTCCGCCGCCGCTTCTGGTGGACGCTGCCGCTGACGCTGGCCGTCGCCGTCCTCGCGATGGCGTCGCATCGCTTCACGCACGGCGGGCTGCCTTATCAAAGCTGGATCGAACTGCTGCTCAGTGCGCCGGTCGTGCTGTGGGCCGGCAAGCCCTTCTTTGAACGCGGGCTGCGTTCGGTGGCGCAGGCCAGCCCGAACATGTGGACCCTGATCGGACTCGGCATCGCCGCCGCCTTTTTCTACAGCGTCGTCGCCACCGTCGCGCCCGGCGCTTTCCCGGCCGCGCTCGTGCAGGACGGAAAGGTGGGCGTCTACTACGAAGCCGCTGCCGTCATCGTGTCGCTGACCCTGCTCGGCCAGATACTGGAGTTGCGCGCGCGCTCGCAGACTTCAGCCGCGATCCGGGCTTTGCTGAAGCTCGCGCCCCGGACAGCGCGCCGTATCGCCCCTGACGGCAGCGAGGCCGACATACCGCTCGCGCATGTGCACGTCGGCGACATGCTGCGCGTGCGCCCCGGCGAGAAAGTGCCGGTCGACGGCATCGTGCTCGAAGGCGAAACGGCGATTGATGAATCGATGCTCACCGGCGAACCGCTGCCCGTCAGCCGACGTCCCGGCGACCAGCTGATCGGCGCAACCATCAACGGCAGCGGCAGCCTGGTGATGCGCGCCGCGAAAGTCGGCTCGCAAACCATGCTCGCGCAGATCGTGCAACTGGTCGCCGAAGCGCAGCGCTCGCGCGCGCCGATGCAGCGGCTGGCCGACGTGGTAGCCGGCTATTTCGTCGTCGCCGTCGTTCTGGTGGCCATCGTCACCTTCGTCGCCTGGGGACTGTTCGGCCCGTCGCCAGGCTGGGTATTGGGCTTCGTGAATGCCGTCGCGGTGCTGATCATCGCCTGCCCCTGCGCACTCGGACTGGCGACGCCGATGTCGATCATGGCCGCGACCGGACGCGCGGCCACGCTCGGCGTGCTGTTCCGGGATGCTGCGGCGATCGAAGCGCTGCGCCGCATCGACACGCTGGTCGTCGACAAGACCGGCACGCTCACCGAGGGCAAGCCGGCCTTCGAGCGCGCGACCGGCGCGGCCGGATTCAGCGACGATCAGGTACTTCAGTTCGCCGCCAGCCTCGACCAGGGCAGCGAGCATCCGCTGGCGCAGGCCATCGTCAGCGCCGCGCGCGCTCGCGGACTGCCCTTGCAGACGCCCGATGCGTTCGAATCGTCCAGCGGCATCGGCGTGCACGGCGTCATCGATGGTCACAGGCTCGCGCTCGGAAACACCACTCTGATGGCGTCGGAGCAGGTGGACTGGTCGCCGTTGCAGGCGCAGGCCGAAGCCTTGCGCGCCGAGGGCGCCAGCGTGATGTTCCTCGCCGTCGACGGCCGGGCAGCCGGCCTGCTCGCGGTGTCGGATCCGCTGAAGGCAACCACGCCGGCGGCGCTGGCAGCGCTGCGCGAGGCCGGCATGGAAGTCGTGATGGCCACGGGCGACGGGCTCACCACCGCGCAATCGGTGGCGCGCAAGCTCGGCATCACGCGCGTCTACGGCGAGGTGAAGCCGGCCGACAAACTGCAGCTGGTGACGGACCTGCAAGGCCGCGGCCGCAAGGTCGCGATGGCCGGCGACGGCATTAACGACGCACCGGCGCTGGCGAAAGCCGACGTCGGCATCGCGATGGGCACCGGCACCGACGTCGCGATCCACAGCGCGCATGTGACGCTGGTCCGCGGCGACCTGCGCGGCATCGCCGATGCGGCGCGGCTGTCGCATGAAACGGTACGCAACATGCGGCAGAACCTGATGTTCGCGTTTCTCTACAACGCGCTCGGCATACCGGTCGCTGCCGGCGTGCTCTATCCGTGGACAGGGCAGCTGCTGTCGCCGGTGATCGCGGCGCTGGCAATGAGCTTCAGCTCGGTGTCGGTGGTGATGAATGCGCTGCGCCTCGGCCGCTCGCGCGGCGCGAATGGCTGACAGGTCCGGACGTTACAGCGCCATCTGATTGTGCTACGCTGGCCCAACGACTTCTGCACACATCATGCGAACCCTCGTCGCCTCGTTCGGCCGCCACATCGCCGCCTTCGTCATGCTGGCCATGCTGACCTCCAGCATCGCCATGGCCGCCTATGTGTGCCCGACAGCCCGGGCCGGCCTGAATGACATGGCGATGGGCCCGCACACGGCGGCCATGGATGAGCAAATGCCGGCGCACTGCGCCGAGCGCCACACGGGAGACAAGCAGGCGCTCGAGCAAAGCGGCAGCCCGCCCGAACTTGCGCTGCCGCTGGTGATCTCCGTGCAGCAGCTGCCGCCGGCCGCCCCCTTGTACCTGCATGCGCCGTCCGTCCGCATCGCCGCCCCCTCGGCTTCCTCTCACGCACCGCCCTTCCTGCGCACGCTGCGATTGCGCATCTGACACCTCCGTTGCTGACCCCGGTCCGGCCTGCCGCTGCAGATGCCGGTGTTTGCGTTCACCCGTGGAGCCCATGATGACCACATTCGCACCGAGCCGCGCTTTCCACCGGCTTGCCCTGTTCGCCGCCCTGCCCGCGCTCGTTCCGGCGCTGCTGGCCGTCGCCCCCGCATGCGCGGACACGCCGCCGCTGACGCTGGAGATGGCCGTGCGCCATGCACTGCATCGCTCAGCCGCGCACCAGGCTGCCGAAAGCGCCACGCAGGCCAGCGCCGAAGCCGCTGTTCAGGCCGGCCAGCTGCCGGACCCGATGCTGAAGCTCGGCATCGACAACCTGCCGGTCGAAGGGCCGGACCGCTGGAGCATCAGCCGCGACTTCATGACGATGCGCCGGATCGGCATCGAGCAATCCTGGGTCTCGGCCGACAAGCGCGCTGCACGCAGTGCGCGCGCCGGCCAGATGGTCGCGCTGCAGCAGGCCGAAGCGGCCATGCACGCAGCCGACACGCGCGCGCAGGCCGCGCAGGCATGGATACAGATGCGCCATGCGCAGCGCGCGCAGGCCTTCGCTTCCGAACTGGCCAGGCATGCCGGCGACGACCTCGCCGCCGTGCAGGCAGCTCACCGTGGCGGCAAGGCCAGCGCGGCCGACGTCGCGCAGGCGCAGCTGGCGCTGACCCGGGCGCAGGACGGCCGCGCGCGCGCGGCGCAGGAACGGGAAGCCGCGCGCATCGCGCTGCAGCGCTGGGTGCAGGTGCCGGTCGACTCGGTTGACGACGCGCTGCCGCCGCTGAACCTGCCGGCCGCGCTGCTGGAAGAAGGTCAAGTCGACCGCCAACATCCGCTGCTGCTGAAGTCGGCCCGCACAACCGAACTGGCCGAGTCCGACGTCGCGGTCGCAACGGCGGAGCGCCGGCCGGACTGGAGCTTCGAACTCGCGTTCAACCAGCGGGCCAGTCCCTACGCCAACATGGTGTCGTTCGGCGTGACCATACCGCTGACCCTGAACCCGGCACAGCGGCAGGATCGCAGCATTGCCGAAAAGGCCGCGCAGGCCGCAGTCGCGCGGCTGCAGCAGGACGAGGCGCGCCGCGCGGTCGCCGCCGAGCTGGCTGTGCTGCAGACGGCGACGAAGCAATCGTCGGAACGCGCCGCGTGGCTGCGCGAGCAGGCGCTGCCGCTGGCGCGGCAGTCGGTTGACCTTGCGGTGGCCGCCTACCGCGGCGGCGCCGGCAGCTTGTCGGCGGTCTTCAGCGCGCGGCGCATGCTGGTCGAGCAGCAGCTGCAGATCGCCGAGCTCGAGCGCGACGCCGCGCTCGCCTGGGCGCAACTGTCCTTCCCGCTGCAAGGCGAAGCCGCCGCAACACAGGAGGCCCGGCCATGAACGCTTCCGTTCTGATCAAATCCGTCGCGCTGGCCGCAGTCGGCGCGCTGCTCGCGGCCGGCGGCTATTACGCCGGCCGCCGCCATGACACGACGAACATGCCGGCCGCGCCGACTGCCGCTGCCGACCCGAAGGTCGATCCCAAAACCGGCCGCAAGGTGCTGTACTGGCATGACCCGATGGTGCCCGGACAAAAATTCGACAAGCCGGGCAAGAGCCCGTTCATGGACATGCCGCTGGTGCCGGTCTATGAGGACGACGCCGCCGCAGGCGGCGTGAGCGTCTCGCCGACCCTGCGGCAAAGCCTCGGCATCCGCGAGGCGACGGTACGGCGCGCGCAGGTCGGCACCCGCATCGAGGTCGTCGGCAGCACGCAGCTGGACGAAAGCCTCGCCGAAGTCGTGCAGAGCCGCGTGACCGGCTACATCGAAAAACTGCATGCGCGCACGCCGATGCAGCGCGTGCAGCGCGGCGCGCCGGTCGCGACGCTGTTCGTGCCCGACTGGCTCGCGCCGCAGGAAGAATATCTTGCGCTGAAGCGCGCCGGCGACGCCGAACTGGCCGACGCCGCGCGGCAGCGCATGCGCGCGCTGTCCATCCCGGACGCCGTGATCGCGCAGCTCGACAGGACCGGCCAGCCGCAGCGACAGCTGACGCTGTACGCGCCGGTCAGCGGCGCCGTCACCGAACTGCCGGTGCGTGACGGCGCGATGGTGTCGCCGGGCATGACGATCGCGAAGATTTCGGGACTTGGCCGGCTGTGGCTGCTGGCCGACGTGCCGGAGACGCTCGCGCCGCTGCTGCGGCCCGGCATGAAGGCCACCGCGCGCTTCGCCGGCCTGCCGGGCCGCAGCTATGCGGGCGTGGTGCGCGACATCCTGCCGCAGGTGAGCACGGCCACGCGCACCGTGCAGGCGCGGCTGGAACTCGACAACCGCGACGGCAGCCTGACGCCGGGACTGCTGATGCAGGTGAGCCTGGCCGAACCTGCCGGCGAACCGAAACTGCTGGTGCCGACCGAAGCGGTCATCCGCACCGGCCGCCGCGTGGTGGTACTGGTCGCCGGCGAGAAGAATGCGATCCGCCCGGTCACGGTCAGCGCCGGACGCGAACACGGCGACGACACGGAAATCCTCGACGGGCTCAGCGAGGGTCAGAAGGTGATTGTGTCGGGCCAGTTCCTGATCGATTCGGAAGCGAGCCTGAAATCGGCGCTGGCGAGATTGTCGGATGCGCCGGACACGGGCGCAGCCGCAAACGCAGCGCCGACCGCCGCCGCGCCGCTGCACCACGCGACCGGCCGCATCGAGCAGGTGTCGCCTGAAGCACTGACACTCGCGCACGACCCGGTGCCGGCGCTGAAATGGGGCGCGATGACAATGGACTTCGCCAAGCCCGCGCCGGAGGCATTCAGGCAGTTCAGGCGCGGCGATCGCGTGCATTTCAGCTTCCGCGAGACCGACGAAGGCTATCTGCTCGAGAGCGTCGAGCCTGAGGCAAGGAGCGGGAAATGATCGCCGCCATCATCCGCGCTTCGATCGCGAACCGGCTGCTGGTGCTGCTGGCCGCAGCCGGCATCACGCTGTGGGGGCTGTGGTCGCTGGCGCGCACGCCGCTCGATGCCTTGCCCGACCTGTCCGACACGCAGGTGATCATCCGCGCGCAGTTCCCCGGCAAGGCGCCGCAGCTGGTCGAGGATCAGGTCACCTATCCGCTGACGACCGCGCTGCTGTCGGTGCCCGGCGCGAAGACCGTGCGCGGCTATTCGTTTTTCGGCGACGCCTTCGTCTACGTGCTGTTCGACGACGACACCGACCTGTACTGGGCGCGCTCGCGCGTGCTCGAATACCTGAATCAGGTGCAGGGCAAGCTGCCGCAAGGCGTCAGCGCGGAGCTGGGGCCGGACGGCACCGGCGTCGGCTGGATTTACGAGTACGCGCTGGTCGATCGCAGCGGCCGGCATGATCTCGGCCAGCTGCGCGCATTGAATGACTGGTTCCTGCGCTTCGAACTGAAGACCGCGCCGAATGTATCCGAGGTGGCGAGCATCGGCGGCATGGTCCGGCAGTATCAGGTCGTGCTCGACCCGGACAGGCTGCGCGCCTTCGGCATCAGCCACGCCATGGTGCGCGACGCGCTGTCAAAAGCCAATGCCGCCACCGGCGGCGCGGTGGTCGAACTGGCCGAGACCGAATACATGGTGCGCTCGCAATCCTACCTGCGCACGCTCGACGATTTCCGCAACACCGTGCTGAACGCCAGCGAGGCCGGCACGCCGGTGCTGCTGCGCGACGTCGCATCGGTGCGCATTGGTCCGGAAATGCGGCGCGGGATCGCCGAGCTGGACGGCGAAGGCGAAGTGGCCGGCGGCGTGGTGGTCATGCGCAGCGGGAAAAACGCGCTGGACACCATCGACGGCGTGAAGGCGAAGCTGGCCTCGCTGAAGGCATCGCTGCCGCCGGGGGTCGAGGTCGTGACCGTGTACGACCGCTCGAACCTGATCCGCGCCGCCGTCGCCAACCTGCGCGACAAGCTGGTCGAGGAATTCATCGTCGTCGCGCTGGTCTGCGTGCTGTTCCTGTTCCACCTGCGCAGCGCGCTGGTGGCGATCGTGTCGCTGCCGCTGGGCGTACTGGCGGCTTTCATCGTGATGCTGTATCAGGGGGTGAACGCGAACATCATGTCGCTGGGCGGCATCGCGATTGCGATCGGCGCGATGGTGGACGCGGCCATCGTGATGGTAGAAAACGCGCACAAGCACATCGAGCAGCATGAGCAGCAGCATCCCGGCGAGGCGCTGACCCCGGCTGCGCGCTGGCAGCTGATGACCGACGCCGCGATCGAGGTCGGTCCCGCGCTGTTCTTTTCGCTGCTGATCGTCACCCTCTCCTTCCTGCCGGTGTTTGCGCTGCAGGCGCAGGAAGGCAAGCTGTTTGCGCCGCTGGCCTTCACCAAGACCTATACGCTGGCGGCCGCGGCGGGAATGGCGGTCACGCTGGTGCCGGTGCTGATGGGCTATCTGATCCGCGGACGCATACCGCGCGAAGAGGCCAATCCGCTGAACCGCGTGCTGGTGCGGCTGTACCGTCCGGCGCTGGAGGCCAGCCTGCGGCATCCGTGGATGACGATCGTCATCGCTGCCCTCGCGCTGGTGCTGACCGCGTATCCGCTGTCGCGCCTGGGTGGCGAGTTCCTGCCGCCGCTGGATGAAGGCGACCTGCTGTACATGCCGACCGCACTGCCCGGACTGTCGGCGGCCAAGGCGGCCGAGCTGCTGCAGCAGACCGACCGGCTGATCAAGACCGTGCCCGAAGTGCAGACTGTGTTTGGCAAGGCCGGCCGCGCCGAGAGCGCGACCGATCCGGCGCCGCTGGAGATGTTGGAGACGACGATCCAGTTCAAACCGCGCAGCCAATGGCGCACAGGCATGACGCCGGAAAAGCTGGTTGAGGAACTCGACCGCACGGTGCGCGTGCCGGGACTAAGCAATGTCTGGGTGCCGCCGATCCGCAACCGCATCGACATGCTGTCGACCGGCATCAAGACGCCGGTGGGTGTGAAAGTCTCGGGCCCGGACCTGCAGCAGATCGAGGCCATCACGCTGCAGGTCGAGAACGCGGTGCGCGACGTGCCGGGCGTGAGTTCGGCGCTGGCCGAGCGCGTCAGCGGCGGTCGCTACATCGACATCGACATCGACCGCGCGCGGGCGGCGCGCTACGGGCTGTCGGTGGCGGACCTGCAGTCGGTGGTGGCATCGGCGATCGGCGGAGAAAACGTCGGCGAGGTCATCGACGGCCGGCAGCGCTTCCCGATCAGCCTGCGTTATCCGCGCGACTACCGCGACTCGCTGCAGGCGCTGCGCGAGCTGCCGGTGGTGACGCCGCGCGGCGCGCAAGTCCGGCTGCAGGATGTGGCCGACGTGCAGGTCGTGACTGGTCCGCCGATGATACGCAGCGAGAATGCGCGGCTGGCCGGCTGGGTCTATGTGGACGTGCGCGGCGCCGACCTGCGCACGGCGGTGCAGGCGATGCAGAAGGCGGTGGCGGCGTCGGTGAAGCTGCCGCCCGGCTATGCGATCAGCTGGTCGGGGCAGTTCGAGTATCTGGAGCGCGCGACGGCGCGGCTGCAGACGGTGGTGCCGTTGACGCTGCTGGTGATCTTCGGGCTGCTGTACCTTGCGTTCCGCTCGGCGTCTGATGCCTTGCTGCTGATGGCGACGGTGCCGTTCGCGCTGGTCGGCGGGCTGTGGTTCATCTGGCTGCTCGGGCATGCGGTGTCGGTGGCGACCGCGGTCGGGTTCATTGCGCTGGCCGGGCTCGCGGCGGAGTTCGGCGTGGTGATGCTGGTCTACCTGCGCAATGCATGGCAGAAGCATCTGGATGCCGGCGAGACGCCGACTGAAACCAGCCTGCTGGCGGCGATACGCGAAGGCGCGGTCGCACGCGTGCGGCCGAAGGCGATGACGGTGGCAACCATTCTCGCCGGGCTGTTGCCGGTGATGTTCGGCAGCGGTGCGGGCTCGGAGGTGATGCAGCGGATTGCCGCGCCGATGGTGGGCGGGATGGTGACTGCGCCGCTGCTGTCGCTGTTCGTGATTCCGGCGGCGTGGTGGTTGATGAAACGGCGGGAGTTGAAGGGGAGTCCGGCGGCCTTTGCCCGTGAATGACGTCTGGGGTTCTGCGACGATGGGTCCCGGCGTTCGCCGGGGTGAGGCAGGGAATTCGCAACGCATGCGTTGCGCCTGCCGAAGCGCTCTGGC
>CAYZXP010000082.1:0-12913 GCA_964482415.1 uncultured Bifidobacterium sp.
CCGTCAAGAACGCGCTCGAGCAGACCCCGCCGGAACTCGGCGCCGACATCGCCGAAAAGGGCATGATGCTGACCGGCGGCGGCGCGCTGCTGCGCGACCTTGACCGGCTGCTGATGGAAGAGACCGGCCTGCCGGTTCTGGTGGCCGAGGATCCGCTGACCTGCGTGGTGCGCGGCTCCGGCATGGCGCTGGAACGCATGGACAAGCTCGGGTCGCTGTTCTCCTACGAGTAAACACACCGGGGCGCGCTGCAGTGGATATCGTGCGACCCCGCCTTCACCCCTCGCCCCAACGCCGCCGGCGCGCGCGATGCGCCGGCCAGCTCACCAGGAACGGCAGTAGCGTTTGATGGAATACAGTCCGCCGCCACTCTTCAAGCAAGGCGCGTCGGCGCGCGCCAAGATGCTGTTGTTCGCGCTGCTCGCGGTTGCGCTGCTGTTGGCCGACGCCCGCCTGCATGCGTTGTCGCTGATTCGCCAGGGCGTCGGCATCGCGCTCTATCCGTTGCAGGTAGCGGCCATCCTGCCGCGCGATGCGCTGTTCGGATCCGCCGAGTACTTCACCACGCTGGCGACGCTGAAGGAGGAGAACCGCCAGTTGCGCGAGCGGCAGGTGCGCAGCGCGCAGCAGCTGCAGCAGACCGGCCAGCTGCAGGCCGAAAATGCCTACCTGCGCCAGCTGCTCGACGCGTCCAAGCGCGTGCAGCTGAAGACGGTGATGAGCGAGATCCTGTATGACGCGCGCGATCCGTTCTCGCGCAAGGTCGTCATCGATCGCGGCGCCCGCAACGGCCTGCTGGCCGGCCAGCCCGTGATCGACGAGGTTGGCGTGATCGGACAGGTCACGCGCACCTACCCGTTTACTGCCGAAGTGACGCTGCTGACCGACAAGGACCACGCAATTCCCGTGCAGGTCCTGCGCAGCGGCGTGCGCGGCGTCGCCTACGGGCGCGGCCAGACCGGCGAGCTCGAGCTGCGCTTCATGGCGTCGAACGCCGACATCCAGAAGGGCGACGTGCTGACCACGTCCGGCATCGACGGCATCTATCCGGCCGGGCTGGCGGTGGCCACCGTCACCTCGGTCGACACCAAGACCTCGGATGCGTTTGCGCGCATCCTCTGCAAGCCGACCGCGGGCGTATCGCGCCACCGGCAGCTGCTGGTGCTGCTGGGCGTTCCCGCCGCGCCGCCGCCGGCGTCGTCGCCATCGGCCCCGGTCGACGGGGATTACGTCAAGCCCGCGCGCAAGGAGACCAGTGAATGATGGACCGCGACAGCATCCTGTTGCCGGTGAACCCGGCGTTCATCTCGTTCAGCCTGATGATTGCTTTCGTGCTGAACCTGCTGCCCTGGGGCGGCTGGGGCTGGGTGCCCGATTTCGTCGCGCTGACGCTGGTGTTCTGGAGCATTTACCAGCCGCGCAAGGTCGGCATCGGCATTGCCTTCCTGATGGGGCTGGTGATGGATGTGCATGGCGCCGCGCTGCTCGGCCAGAATGCGCTCGCCTACACGCTGCTGTCCTATTTCGCGATCACCATCCACCGCCGCGTGCTGTGGTTCCGTCCGCCGGTGCAGGCGCTGCATGTGCTGCCGCTGCTGGTGCTGATGCAGGTGGTGCAGGTACTGGTGCAGCTGGCCGTCAGCGGCAAGCTGCCCGACTGGGCGTATTTCGCGCAGAGCTTCGTCGCTGTCGCCCTGTGGCCGGTGGTCTGCGGCCTGCTGCTCGCGCCGCAGCGCCGTGCAGTCGACCGCGACGACACGCGCCCGATTTGATCCTTCCAGGCCTGCTTCGGCAGATCGTTGACGAGCCGTATCCGTGACCGAGATAAAAGACACTGAACGCGAAATCCAGCTGTTCCGGCTGCGCCTGTCGGTCGCCGGCGTGTTCATCCTCGCCTGCTTCGGCCTTCTGCTGCTGCGCTTCGTCTGGCTGCAGGCCATTCGTTACAGCGAGTATTACGAGCGCGCCGAGAGCAACCGCATCTCGGTGGTGCCGGCGGTGCCGAACCGCGGCCTGATCGTCGATCGCAACGGCGTCGTCCTCGCGCGCAACTACTCTGCGTACACGCTGGAAATCACGCCGGCGAAAATCAATCGTCCGCTCGAGACCGTGATCGACGAGCTCGCGAAAGTCATCGACGTCCAGCCGCGCGATCGCCGCCGTTTCAAGCGGCTGATGGAAGAATCGAAGTCCTTCGCCAGCCTGCCGATCCGCACCCGGCTGACCGACGAGGAAGTCGCGCGCTTTGCCGCGCAGCAGTACCGTTTTCCCGGCGTTGACATCCAGGCGCGCCTGTTCCGCCAGTACCCGCTCGGGCAGACCGCGTCGCACATGATCGGCTACATCGGGCGCGTGAACAAGCGCGAGGCCGAGAAGCTCGAGGATTCCGAAGATGCCGCCAACTATCGCGGCACCGAGTACCTCGGCAAGGAAGGCCTGGAGAAGAGCTACGAGCGCGACCTGCATGGCATCACCGGCTACGACGAAATCGAAGTCTCGGCCGGCGGGCGCGCGGTGCGCACGCTGTCGCGGCATGCGCCGGTGTCGGGCAAGAACCTGATCCTGTCGGTCGACATCGAACTGCAGAAGATCGTCGAGAAAGCCTTCGGCGACCGCCGCGGCGCGCTGGTGGCGATCGAGCCGGAGACCGGTGACATCCTCGCGTATGTGTCGATGCCGACCTTCGACCCCAACCTGTTCGTCGACGGCATCGACGTGAAGAACTGGGAAGACCTGAACACCTCGCTCGACAAGCCGCTGCTGAACCGTCCCCTGATCGGCACCTATCCGCCCGGCTCGACATTCAAGCCCTACATGGCGCTGGCTGCGCTCGAACTGGGCAAGCGGACCCCGGAAATGGCCATTTCCGATCCCGGCTACTTCTGGTTCGGCAACAACAAGTTCCGCGACGACAAGGAAGGTGGCCATGGTCGGGTCGACATGTACCGTTCCATCGTCCAGTCGTGCAATACCTATTACTACATGCTCGGCAACGATCTCGGCATCGATGCGATTCACGACTTCATGAAGCCGTTCGGCTTCGGCCAGCTGACCGGCATCGACCTCGAGAACGAGCGGCGCGGCGTGCTGCCGTCGACCGAGTGGAAGCGCAAGACCTTCAAGCGCCCGGAACTGCAGAAGTGGTACGCCGGCGAGACGGTCTCGGTCGGCATCGGCCAGGGCTATAACGCGTTTACGCCGCTGCAGCTCGCGCACGCGGTGGCGAACCTCTCGAACAACGGCGTGGTGATGAAGCCCCACCTGGTGAAGTCGGTCGAGGATCCGGTTTCCAAGGCGCGCAAGCTGACGGTGCCGAAGGAGAGCTTCCGCATTCCGCTCAAGTCGGAGAACATCGAGGTCATTAAGAACGCGATGATCGGCGTGACCCGCGAAGGCACGTCGGCGCGATCGTTCGCGAATGCGCCCTATGTGTCGGGCGGCAAGACCGGTACCGCGCAGGCGGCGGCGATGAGCAAGACCGTCAAGTACGAAGCAAGCAAGATCGCCGAACGGCTGCGTGACCATTCGCTGTATGTCGCGTTCGCTCCGGCCGACAAGCCGAAGATTGCGCTGGCGGTGATCGTGGAGAACGCCGGTTTCGGCGCAGCGGCGGCGGCACCGATCGCACGGCTGGCGATCGATTACTACCTGCTGGGCAAGCGTCCGGACGAACCGGTGGCGAAGGTCGACGGCAGCACGGAAGCGCCGGGTCACGCGGCGGCCGAACCCGAGCCGGCTCCCGCACCGGCTGCCGCATCCCGCGCCGTCGTGCCGGCAGCAGGCCAGCCGGCGCCGGCGCCGGCGCCGTCAAACAGCGCGAACGCCAGCAGCACGACGACGGGCGCGTCCGCCGCCAAGCCGGCGGCACCGGCAAAGCCCGCAGCGCCTGCGCTGCCGGTCGCTCCGGGGAAGGCCGCGCCGACGCCCGCAACGCCGGCCCTGCCTGTCGCCAAGCCCGTTGCTGCACCGGCCCCGGCGCCCGCGCCGGCGAAGCCTGCGACGACCGGCGCGCCGACCCCAGCCGCCGCAAACGGCAAGCCGGTCGCGCCGCCTGCTCCGTCGCCGTCACCGACCAAGCCCGCGGCTGCACCGGCGGCCGTACTGCCGGCCGCACCAAAGGCGGCGCAGCGGCCGGCGCCGCAGAAGCCGGAAGAGAGGAATAACCCATGATGTCGCCCGTCGCCATCGGCGAACGCGGCATGGTCCTGAGCTGGATCAAGCGCCGCCTGTTCATCTTCGACCGCTCGCTGACCATCATCGTCGGCCTGATCCTGCTGGTCGGCTGCCTCGCGGTGTCGTCGGCGGCGATGGACTTCCCCGGACGCTTCGAAGGTCACCTGCGCAATATTGCCGTCGGCGTCTTCGTGATGTGGGTCGCCGCGATGATCCCGCCGCAGAAGCTGATGCGGCTGGCGGTGCCGGTCTACGCGCTTGGCGTGGCGCTGCTGGTCGCGGTCGCGCTGTTCGGGCTGGTGAAGAACGGTTCGCGCCGCTGGCTGAACATTGGCGTGATCATCCAGCCGTCCGAAATCTTGAAGCTCGCCTTGCCGCTGACGCTGGCCTGGTTCTTCCAGAAGCGCGAAGGCATGATCCGCTGGCGCGACTTCCTGCTGGCCGCCCTGATCACGCTGGTGCCGGTGGGACTGATCCTGCGCCAGCCCGACCTCGGCACCGGGATGCTGGTGACGGCCTCGGGCTTTTTCGTGATCTTCCTTGCCGGCCTGTCGTGGCGCTTCATCATCGGCCTCGGCGTGGCCGGGCTGGCCAGCCTGCCACTGGTCTGGTCGATGCTGCATGATTACCAGCGCAACCGCGTGATGACGCTGATCGATCCGACCTCCGATCCGCTCGGCAAAGGCTTCCATATCATCCAGTCAACCATTGCGATCGGCTCCGGAGGCATGTTCGGCAAAGGCTGGCTGAACGGCACCCAGTCGCACCTTGAATTCATTCCCGAGCGCACCACCGACTTCATCTTCGCGGTATTTTCCGAAGAGTTCGGCCTGCTCGGCAACGGCGTATTGCTGGTGCTGTACCTGTTGCTGATCGGCCGCGGACTGATCATCGCTGCGAACGCACCGACCCTGTTCTCGCGCTTGCTGGCTGGCGCGATCACGCTCGCGCTGTTCGTCTACGCGTTCGTGAACATGGGCATGGTCAGCGGTATTCTGCCGGTGGTCGGCGTGCCTTTGCCGTTCATCAGCTATGGCGGCACCTCATTCGTCACGCTGTCGCTGGCCGTCGGCACGCTGATGAGCATCCATCGCCACCGCAAGCTGGTGCAGACCTGAGATGAGCGCCTTGCGTCCACTGCTGCGTTGGCTGGCTGCACTGGCCGTTGCCTTTGTGCTGGCGGCGTGTACCACGGTGGCGCCCCGTGCCGGCAAGGACGCGCCGGCGGAACGAACGGCGTCTGCCGCCGTGAGCTCGGCGCCCGCACCCGCAGCCTCATCCGCTGCATCGCCTGCCCCGCCGGCACCGTCGGCCCCGGCCCCGGCCGCCAGGCGGCCCGGCGGCTACTACCAGGATGACGGCCCTGCCGACGTGATTCCTGATGGCCTGTTCGATACGCCGGATGCCGAGCCGAAGGTCGAGCCGATCGCGAAAGGCCCGAGCCGGCCGTATACCGTGTTCGAGAAAACTTATGTGCCGATCACGGACAACCGGCCGTTCGTGCAGCGCGGCATCGGCAGCTGGTACGGCAAGAAATTCCACGGGCAGAAGACCGCGTCCGGCGAGCCCTATGACATGTTCAAGATGACGGCCGCGCATCCGACGTTGCCGATTCCCTCCTATGCGCGCGTGACCAACCTGAACAACGGCCGCAAGGTGATCGTCCGCATCAATGACCGCGGGCCCTTCCATTCATCGCGCATCATCGACCTGTCCTACACGGCAGCGCTGAAGCTCGACGTGCTGCGCGGCGGCAGTGCGGTGCTGGAAGTCGAGCGGCTGATGCCGGACGAGATCATGCGCCTGCAGGCCGCCCGGCAGGAACGGCGCGAGCCGCCGGCCGTGGCAGCGTCGCCATCCGGGTTTTACCTGCAGTTCGGCGCGTATGCGCAGGAGCCGAACGCACAGGCGGCACGCGAGCAGCTGATGCGCAACTGGCCGTCCGGCCTGCCCGCGCCCGCGATCGTGTCGTTGCAGGGACTGTTCCGCCTGCACAGCGGCCCCTACGCCAGCCGCGACCAGGCCAATGATGCGGCACAGCGGCTGCGCGGCATCTCATCTCTGCAGTCGTCCGTCGTGCAGCGCTGACAGCGCATTTCGCCCGCCCGGCCGAACGCCGTTCAATCCCCTTCCGGCTGCGTCATCTGCAGCGCCAGCGCATACAGTGCATTTTTCTTCAGGCCGGTGATCTTTGCCGTCAGCGCCGCTGCCTGGCTGACCGGGCATTCGTCGAGCAGGATCGCGAGCAGCCGCTTTGCTTCAGCCAGGTCGTCGTCCGCCGGCGGCGCGCCTTCAATCAGCAGCACGAATTCGCCGCGCTGCCGGTTGGCATCGGCGGCCAGCCATGCGGGTGCGTCGCCCAGTGTGCAACGATGGATTTGCTCGAACAGTTTGGACAGTTCGCGCGCAATCACCACCCGCCGCTGCGGCCCGAACGCGCGCAACAGCGCATTGACCATGTCGACGATCCGGTGCGGCGCTTCATAGAACACCAGCGTGGCCGATGACGGCACGAGTGTCGCGAGCGCCTGTTCACGCTGCCGCTCCTTCGCCGGCAGGAAGCCGACAAAATGAAACTGCTCAGGCAGCAAGCCGCCGGCCGACAGCGCCGCGATCGCCGCCGACGCACCGGCGATCGGAATGACCTGCAGGCCGGCGTCGCGTACCGCATCGACGATTCTTGCGCCCGGGTCGGACACCGCCGGTGTTCCCGCGTCGGACACCAGCGCAATGCGTTCACCTTGTTGCAGGCGCTCGACGATTTTCTGCGCGACCTCGCGCTCATTGTGCTGGTGCGCGGCGAACAACGGGCGCGACAGCCCGTAGCGCGCCATCAGCTGGCCGGTGTTGCGCGTATCTTCACAGGCGATTGCGTCGACGGTGGCCAGCACCTTCAGCGCACGCACGCTGATGTCGGCGAGGTTACCGATCGGCGTGGCCACTACATACAATGCGCTGGCCGGAAAGAGCTGGCGTGATACATCATCGGCCAGCGATGCGAGCAGGTTGGTCAGGTCGCGGGAGTCGGGCTGTTCCATGGGAGGGCTTATGGCGGGTCGTGGCGTGCGCAGTTCGCGCGTATTGTGCGGAGCTTTCCGCGGTATTGTACAAAACGCGTCGTCATGGCGATGACGCGCGATGCCGCCGAGTCCGGCCGGCGCGCGGAAGAACGTGCGCTGGCCTACCTGTTGCAGCAGGGGCTGCGGCTGGTCGAGCGCAATGCGCGCAACCGGCGCGGCGAGATCGACCTGGTGATGCGCGACGGCGACACGCTGGTGTTCGTCGAGGTCAGGCTGCGCGCGAGCGCACGCTTCGGCGGCGCGGCCGCGAGCATCAATGCGGCCAAGCAGGCGCGGCTGTGGCGCAGCGCGCAGCATTTCCTCTGCCGCTACCCGGCACCGCCGCCTTGTCGCTTCGATGCCGTCTGCATCGACGGTGCTGACTTGACCTGGCTGCGGCATATCCTGCTGGCCTGAATCAGCCCGATCGTTCGCGTATCGATTTGTAAATTCGCTGTCGGCACCATCGCCAGCGCTGCGATCCTAGATCGTGAACAGGCAGTACGGTAGATTGCGGTCGTGATGGTGCAGCGTAGCGGCATCGGTCGGGGAAACGGCGGCATGGCAGGCCGTATAATGCGGCGCTATGAACACACAACGAATCCTCGAACAATTTCATGCGAGCGCCGAGCTGAAAATGCAGGCCGCGTCCGTCCTGGCGCAACCCATCGCCGAGGCCGTCGACCTGATGTTCTCCGCGCTGGCCAACGGCAATCGCATCCTTGCCTGCGGCAACGGCGGTTCGGCAGCCGACTGCCAGCATTTCGCGGCCGAGCTGGTCGGGCGTTTCGAGCGCGAGCGGCTGCCTTTGCCGGCGATTGCCTTGTCGACCGATTCGTCGATCCTGACGGCAATCGCCAATGACTACAGTTTCGCGGAGATATTTTCAAAGCAGGTGCAGGCGCTGGGGCAGGCCGGCGACGTGCTGCTGGCGATCTCCACCTCAGGCAATTCCGCCAACGTGGTGGCGGCCGTTGAAGCAGCGCTGGAGCGCGATATGCGCGTGGTGGCCCTGACCGGCCGGGGCGGCGGCACGCTTGCGGGCATGCTGACCGAAGCCGACGTTCACCTGTGCGTGCCGCACGAGCGGACGGCGCGGATACAGGAAGTACATTTGTTGATCATTCATTGCCTGTGTGACGGCATCGACGCCGGGCTGTTTGGAGGAGAGCTGGAATGAAGCATTCGTTTGTCACTGCACTTCGCCGGCCGCTGGCCGCCCTCGCGCTGGGCGCAGCACTGGCCGCGAGCCTGCAGGCCTGCGTGCCGTTGGTGGTTGGCGCTGCCGCGGTCGGTACGATGGCCGCGGTCGACCGCCGCACGATCGGCGCCCAGACCGATGACAGGTCGATCGAACTGCGCGGTGAAGGCCGCGCCAAGCGCGTGACGGGTGACCGTGGTCGCGTGGCCGTCACGAGTTACAACCGCACCGTGCTGCTGACCGGCGAGGTGGCCGACGAGAAGATGAAGGCCGAAGTCGAGCAGCAGATCGCGACCCTCGACGGCGTGGCCGGCATCGAGAACGACCTGACGATCGCGCCGGTGTCGACCCTGGGCGCGCGTTCGAACGACCTCGTCATCACCAGCAAGGTGAAGGCTGCGTTCGTCGACACCAAGGACCTGTACGTGAATGCCTTCCTGGTCCATACCGACCGCAGCGTGGTCTACCTGCTGGGCCGTGTCACGCAGCGTGAAGGCAAGCTGGCGGCCGACGTTGCGCGCAATGCGTCGGGCAACATCAAGAAGGTCGTCAAGCTGTTCGAGTACATATCCGAAGACGAGCTGCAGGAACTGCAGTCGAAGCAGGCGCCTGCGCAGCCGGCAACGAAGACGCCGCGCTGATCCGTCACGGGATGCCGCGTTCGCGGCATCCCGCCCCCGCCCGATTTGCGGCACTGCCGCAGCGCTGGCCTATAATTGCGGTTTCACGTCGCAACAGCAGAATTCCATGTCCAAGCATTTCCCCCGCCGGATGGGCGGCCTCACCATCATCCAGACCATGGCCTTGCTGGCCGCACTCGGCATTGCGCTGTTCTTCGGACTGTCGCTGCTGAAGAAGGAATCGGCGCCGCCGGTGTCTTTCCGGATGATCGACGGAGAGCAGGTGTCGACGGACGCGCTGCGCGGCAAAGTCGTGCTGGTGAATTTCTGGGCAACCAGCTGCACTACCTGCATCGCCGAAATGCCGCAGATGGTCGAGACCTACAAGAAGTACAACGGACGCGGCCTGGAGTTCGTCGCGGTCGCGATGAACTACGACCCGCCGAGCTACGTGCTGAATTACGCGAAGACGCGCGAGCTGCCGTTCAAGGTCGCGCTCGACGACGGCAGCGCGGCAAAGTCCTTTGGCGACGTCAAGCTGACGCCGACTACCTTCCTGATCGACAAGCAGGGCAACATCGTCAAGCGCTATGTCGGCATTCCCGAATTCCCGGCGCTGCACCAGCTGATCGAAAAAGAACTGGCGGCCTGAGCGTCGCAGTTCGGGCAACTCAGCCCGACAGGACGTCGGCGCCGTAATCCGGCGCCGCCGACCGTCCACGCAGGCAGGAAACCAGGCGCTCCAGTGCAGGCCGCAGCAGCGGCTGTGACGCGGCATGCTCGGTGAGCATCGGCGCCGCGACTCCGGTGTCCGTGCCAAACAGCAGCGGATCAAGCAGCACGCGGCGGATGCGCGTGACCGTTTCCTCTTCCGGCAAGACTGCATTCGCGTCAAAAAAATCTATCAGGTCGCTGGCCGGCGCCCGCATGTGCTCCTGCAGCGCGAGCTCGTTGATCAGGTCGGCGCAGGCTTGCAGTACCGGCGTCCAGCCCCGGCGGCAGACCGTCCACAAGAGCGGGCCAGATGTCAGCGTGGCTGCCGGGCTCCCGAGGAACTCGCGGCATTGCGCAAGATCGATTGCGCGGTCACGATGCAGGCGGAGCAGCACCTTGCCAAACGCGGCGAAGGTGGTCGCGTCCCCATCGATCAGCGCATGTTCCAGGATGCCCCGCGATGCCCACGGCTCTGCCAGCAACTTCGCGCAGGCATCGGTCGGTATCAGCTGTTCGTCGAGCATCGTGCACAAGCCTTCCGCATAGGCGCTGAAGGTCGCCTGCTTTGCCGCCGGGCTGCTCATCTGCGACAGGTAGAGCGAGGTGATGCCATAGGTCGGGCCTTCGCCGGGCCGTAGCAGGCGATGGGAGAAGTCGGCCGGAAGCTGTCCGCTGGCGACATCCGAACAGCCGCGCTCGTATACCGCGCGGGCGAAGTCGGCAATCACGCGTACATAGGCCAACGCGACATCGGCAAAGCCCGAGTACAGGATGAGTTGCAGGGCAAAGCAGTGCGCCCCCGGCGTGTCCAGCTGCCGCTCCGCGGTCAGCGTTGCGAACAGGCTGGCCGCGTCGGCCTTGCCGCTGCGGTAGGCGTCCAGCAACTGCCTTCCCACCGCGGCGACAGCCTCGCCCTGGGCGCACAATGACAGCGTGTACAGCACATCGCCGTTGATTTCCACGAGATGGCCCAGCTCCAGCTGTGCCCGCTCGCCGTCGCTCCGTCTGGTGGCATCGACCAGCAGCCAGGCCGGCCGGGCTGCCGGCGGCAGGTAGTGGCGCGCTGCGCCGTCCGGAAGCAGCCGGCTGATTTGCCAGGGACGGGTGGCGGAATTCACCCGGGACAGCAGGTTTTCTTCAATGCGCCGGTGCGTCAGCGTCTGGTTCGGATCCATCAGCCTGGCTGCAAACTGCTCGGGCTCGCCAGGTTTGTAGCGCAGCACCAGCGACAGCGCGTGTTTGCCGGTGAGCGCATAAAAGACCCGGGTGCAGCCCCGCGATTCCAGGACGCCGGGGTCCCTGCCCTCGGCGGCGCCGGCTTTCATCTGCGCCAGCTGCTGCGCGGCCCAGAGGCCGAAGTGCGTATCGTCGACATAGTGATAGCCGGTGCTCATCGTGATCGATGTGGTGAAATTTTTCCGTGTCTCGTCATCCGTCAGCATGGCAAGGCTGAACGCGTCGGCAATGCCGAAATAGGTATCCTTCGGGTACGCGTCCTTCTGCCCGATGACGCTGTTCACATGTTGCGTGATGTCCGAGCAGTTGATCAGCGTCCGGGTGCCGGGAATGCAGGCGGAGTGATTCAGGTTGCGCAGGTCAGGCAGGTGCTGGCCTGCCAGCGTTTTGTAATACGCGTGGCCCGGCAGCGCATGCATGCCGATGACCATGTCGTCGCGAACCCGGAAGCAGCGGATCTTGCTGATTCGCCCCGGCGCGCTCAATTCGATGGCGGCGCTGTCGTTGAGCCAGATTTCGTCCAGCGCGGAATGGACGCTGCCTTGCAGGCAGCTCAGCGCAGGCAGTCCGGTGAGGTCCAGCAGCCGGCCCTGGTAGCCGCGCAAGTGCAGGACTTGCAGCGAACGCATCCGGTTGCAGAAAGACGGCAGTGCCACCAGCGGATCGGGCAGTACCAGCGATTCGATCCTGCCGATGGCCGGGTCCAGCGCGTCGCCCGGCACGCCAGCCAATGCGGCCGCCGGCAGTGCGGACAGGTCCAGCCAGCGTTCGCCCTTGAGGAGCGCGATGTTGATGACGCCGATCGCATGCACCACATCGAACGGCTGCAGCGGCGCCGTATCCTGGGCAAGTGCGCTCAGGGTTTCGGCTATCCCCTGCTCTTCGTCGGATCGCCTTCTTTTCGCGCCCGGGGATGACTCCGCAGCGAAGCTGTCCGGAAGCGATCGCTTGGTTCCGCGGGAAAGCTTGTCCATCGTGTTGCCCCTACGGTGAACTGAAGATCGAACCGGCGATTCGAATGCCGATCGCCATGAGTGTTTGATCCGTGGTCGTCACGCAGGAATGGTTCGATGAGCGGATGTTTTGCTTTTAAAGTTTCCAAAAAACTAGCCCGTGCGAGGCGGCAGCCTGGCACGGGCAGTGGGTCGTGGCGGGCATGGCGCGCGGCCGGCCCGGTGTCGGAGATCAGGCGGGCGATTCGCCCATCGATACGCCGGCCTGATGAGCTTGCTGGTCGGCGTGATACGAGCTGCGCACCATCGCGCCGACTGCCGCGTGCACGAAGCCCATCTTCGTCGCCTCTTCCTCGAACATCCGGAACGTGTCCGGATGCACATAGCGGCGCACCGGCAGGTGATCGCCGCTGGGCATCAGGTACTGACCGATGGTCAGCATGTCAACGTCGTGCGCGCGCAGGTCGCGCATCACCTCGAGGATTTCTTCATCCGTTTCGCCCAGCCCGACCATCAGGCCCGACTTGGTCGGCACTTCCGGATGCAGTTCCTTGAAGCGTTTCAGCAGGCTCAGCGAATACGCGTAGTCGGAGCCCGGGCGCGCTTCCTTGTACAGTCGCGGCACCGTTTCGAGGTTATGGTTCATCACGTCCGGCGGTGCGGCCTTCAGGATTTCCAGCGCGCGATCCATGCGGCCGCGGAAGTCCGGCGTCAGGATCTCGATGCGCGTCTGCGGCGACAGTTCACGCGTGCGGCGGATGCACTCGACAAAGTGCGCAGCGCCGCCGTCGCGCAGGTCATCGCGGTCGACCGAGGTGATCACCACATACGACAGCTTCAGCGCCGCAATCGTCTTCGCGAGGTTTTCCGGCTCGTTCACGTCGAGCGGATCCGGGCGGCCGTGGCCGACGTCGCAGAACGGGCAGCGGCGCGTGCACTTGTCGCCCATGATCATGA
>CAYZXP010000083.1:0-12885 GCA_964482415.1 uncultured Bifidobacterium sp.
TCAAGGACAGCAAGATCAAGGTGCAGGCCAGCATCCAGGGCGACACGCTGCGCGTGCAGGGCGCCAAGCGCGACGACCTGCAGGCCACGATCGCACTGCTGAAGAAGGAAGTGACGGACCTGCCGCTGGAATTCAACAACTTCCGCGACTGACACGCCTGCACGGATGCCCGCAACGGCGGATCCGCGCCAAAGCAAAAGGGCCGGTTCAATGAACCGGCCCTTCGCGTTTTACTCGTCCGCTTCGCTGCGCAGGCGACGCTGCCGCACCGACGCCGCGAGGTTCTCCAGCACCTGCAGGCTGCTGTCCCAGTCGATGCAGCCATCGGTGATCGACTGGCCGTAAGTCAGTTCACGGCCCGGCACCAGGTCCTGGCGACCGCCGACCAGATGCGACTCGACCATCACGCCGATGATGCGGTCGTCGCCACCCGCCACCTGCTCGCCGATGTTGGCGCACACCGGCACCTGGTTCTCCGGCTTCTTCGAGCTGTTCGCATGCGATGCATCGATCATCAGCTTCTGCGACAGGCCGTTCGCGCCGAGCGCGATGCAGGCTTCCTCGACGCTGGCTGCGTCATAGTTCGGCGCCTTGCCGCCACGCAGGATGATGTGGCAATCCTCGTTGCCGCTGGTCGACACGATCGCCGAGTGGCCGCCCTTGGTCACCGACAGGAAGTGGTGCGGCTGCGACGCTGCCTTGATCGCGTCGGCCGCGATCTTGATGTTGCCGTCGGTGCCGTTCTTGAAGCCGACCGGGCACGACAGGCCCGACGCGAGTTCGCGGTGCACCTGCGATTCGGTCGTGCGCGCGCCGATCGCGCCCCAGCTGATCAGGTCGGCGATGTACTGCGGGCTGATCACGTCGAGGAATTCGGTGCCGGCCGGCAGGCCAAGTTCGTTGATCTGCATCAGCAGCTCGCGCGCGATGCGCAGGCCGTCGTTGATGCGGAAGCTGCCGTCAAGGTACGGATCATTGATCAGGCCCTTCCAGCCAACCGTCGTGCGCGGCTTTTCGAAGTAGACGCGCATGACGATCTCGAGGTCGTCCTTGAAGCGCTCGCGCTGTTCGACCAGCCGGCGCGCGTACTCCATACCCGCCTTGGTGTCGTGGATCGAGCACGGTCCGATCACGACCATCAGGCGGTCGTCCTGGCCGTGCAGGATGCGATGCAGCGCGTTACGCGAATTGGCAGTAACAGTCGCGATTTTTTCCGAGCAGGGGAATTCCCGGATCAGGTGCGACGGCGGCGTCAGTTCCTTCAATTCTCTAATCCTCAGGTCGTCGGTGCGGGGCATGGCTTCTCCAGGAATGATTTGATTTCTAATCTGTACGCAGAAAACAAAAAACCGCCATTCCTGGCGGTTTTCAAGATTCGGTTTCGGTTCTGTGCTTTTACGCGAACTTACCGCTTCTCCACCGCCCTGGGGCTGGGATAGCTAAAGTAAAAGTGGAAGTAAAAGCGCAGAACGGACATCGTATTCCAACACTTCAGGTTCAATTGAAGATCGATGGTGCTATAAATCAGCGGCTTTGGCAAGTGAGCCTGCCAGAAAGGCATGTCGCCTGTCAGGCCGTGCCGCCGACCGTCAGGTCTTCGATGCGCAGCGTCGGCTGGCCCACGCCGACCGGCACGCTCTGGCCATCCTTGCCGCAGACGCCGACGCCGGAGTCGAGCTTCATGTCCTTGCCGATCATGGAGACGCGGTTCAGCACGTCCGGCCCGTTGCCGATCAGGGTTGCGCCCTTCACCGGATAGGCCAGCTTGCCGTCCTCGATCATCCACGCCTCGCTGGCCGAGAACACGAACTTGCCGTTGGTGATGTCGACCTGGCCACCGCCGAAATTGACGGCGTACAGCCCCTTCTTCACCGACGCGATGATCTCTTCCGGGTCGCGGTCGCCGGCCAGCATGTAGGTATTGGTCATGCGCGGCATCGGCAGGTGCGCGTAGGACTCGCGGCGGCCGTTGCCGGTCGGCTGCATTTTCATCAGCCGCGCATTCAGCGTGTCCTGGATGTAGCCGCGCAGGATGCCGTCCTCGATCAGCGTGGTGCACTGGGTCGGATGACCTTCGTCATCGACGTTCAGCGAGCCGCGGCGGTCGGCCAGCGTGCCGTCGTCGACCACGGTGACGCCCTTCGCGGCGACGCGCTCGCCGATGCGTCCGGAGAAGGCGCTCGAGCCCTTGCGGTTGAAGTCGCCCTCCAGCCCGTGGCCGATCGCTTCATGCAGCAGCACGCCGGGCCAGCCCGGGCCGAGCACTACCGTCATCGGGCCGGCCGGCGCAGGACGCGCGTCGAGGTTGGTCAATGCGGAGTTCACTGCGTCGCTCGCATATTTTTCGAGCAGATCGTCGGTGAAATAACTGAAATCGTAACGGCCGCCTCCGCCGGCAGTGCCGATCTCGCGCCGGCCGTCCTGCTCGGCGATCACAGTCAGCGACAGCCGCACCAGCGGACGAATGTCGGCGGCAATCACGCCATCGCTGCGCACCACCAGCACCACATCATGTTCGCCGGACAGCCCTGCCATCACCTGCACGACGCGCGGATCCTTCGCGCGCGCAATCCGCTCGAGCTTTTCCAGTAGCCGCACCTTTGCCGTCGCATCCAGCGACACCACCGGATCTTTCTGCAGGTACAGCGCCCGTGCCGAACCGGGACGGATCGCCGACGCCACCTTCACGCGGCCGGCACCCTGGCGAGCGATCGTGCGCGTGGCAGCGGCGGCCTCAAGCAGCGCGCGCTCGGAGATGTCGTCGGAATAAGCAAACGCCGTCTTGTCGCCGGACACCGCGCGCACGCCGACGCCCTGGTCGATCGAGAAGCTGCCGGTCTTGACGATGCCTTCTTCCAGGCTCCAGCTCTCGCTCTTGGTGTGCTGGAAATACAGGTCGGCGTAATCGACCTTGTGCGCGAAGATGGTCCCGAGCACCGACAGCAGCTTGCCCTCGTCGAGGCCGTAAGGCGTCAGCAGGATGTTGCTGGCGGTGGCTTGCGCATGCAGGTTGGGCTCGATGATCTTCATGGGGGAATCGGGGCGGGAAAAGTCGAACCCCGATTCTAATGGATAGCGCCGTCGCGCGCCGGCGCGGCTGCGCTGCCGCCTGCCGGCGTCATGCGCGCTAAAGCTTCCTGTGCTTCAGCGCCGGCAGGCTGCTGCGCACGCTGTCCATCCAGTCACGATCGACCTCGCCGCAAACGACGCCCTCGCCTTCGGCCAGTTGCGTGCGAATTTCGCCCCAGGGATCGACCAGCATGCTGTGCCCCCAGGTCTGCCGGCCGTTCGGATGAAGCCCGCCCTGCGCTGCGGCAAGCACGAAGCACTGGTTCTCGATGGCGCGCGCGCGCAGCAGGATCTCCCAGTGTGCGCGGCCCGTGGTGTACGTGAAGGCGGCTGGCACGACGATCAGGTCGCAGTGGCCCATCGCGCGGTATAGCTCGGGGAAGCGCAGGTCGTAGCAGATCGACAGCCCGATTCGCGCAAACGGCGTCTCCAGCAGCCCGATCTCGCTGCCCGGCAGGATGGTGCGCGACTCGTCGAATGACTCGGTGCCGCGGTTGAATCCGAACAGGTGGATCTTGTCGTAGCGCGCCGCTTGCGAGCCGTCGGGCGCATAGGCAAGCAGCGAATTGAGCACCTTGCCGGGCTCGCGCGAGCGCAGCGGCACCGTGCCGCCGAGCAGCCAAATCCCGGCACGCTCGGCAAGGCCGGCCATGAAGGCCTGCAGCGGACCGTCGCCGGGCGTTTCCGCATGGTCGATCTTGTCGGTTTCGCGATGGCCGAGAATGGCCCAGTACTCCGGCAGCAGCACCAGCTTCGCACCGGCCGTCGCCGCATCGAGCACCAGGCGCTCGGCAGTGCGCCGGTTCTCCGCAGGGTCGGGCGTCGATACCATCTGGATCGCGGCCACCCGGACCTTGCGGCCGGCGCTGTCGTCCTCGGTGTCGTCCTTCATCTCGTCTGGGCTCATTGGGAACTGGTCTCCGGTTCGGCGGGCAGCTTGCGGCGGCTCGCCACTTTCTTGATGACCGGATCCTTCCATGGCCCGGTCACCTGATATTCCTGGGTCAATGCCGCCGACAGCGGGTTCTTCAGCACGTATTGCGCGAGGAAGGTGCCCAGCCCCACCACCGGGTTGACCGCCAGCCCGTACAGCACCGACGCGCCGCCGGCGTTCAGGTCGGGAATCACGACCACGTTCAGATTCTGCATCTCCTGCGCGAGGTCGACCGTGCCATCCATCAACACCAGCGCTTGCGGACCGCGCATCTTGAAACTGTCGGTGGTGAGGACGCCGCGCGAGATCGTGGCCGTACTGGCGATCGAATCGAAGCCGAACCCTTCGGAGAACACGTCGCGGAAATCCAGCGTCAGGCGGCGCGGCAACGATTGCAGGCTCATCACGCCCAGCAGCTTGGCGACGCCGGGATCCGCCTTCAGGAACTGGCCCGCGCCGAGCTTCAGGCTGAGCTTGCCGGCCATGCTCGGGAAATCGAAGGTGACCGGATCGCTGCGCCAGCTGAGCTCGCCTTCCATCTTGCCCTTGCCCCCCTTGAGCGTGCGCGCAAAACCCATGCGGTCAAGCAGCATGCCGGCATCGGCAATATCGAGCTCGTAATTGAGCGTGGTCTGACCGCCGGTCAGGCTGGTGATCCACTGGCCGGTCGCATACATGCTGGCGCCGGGATTGAAGAGCGCCAGCCGGCTGATTCGCCACTCGCGGCCCGGCCCGGTGGACAGTCCGGCATTGGTGGCCACCAGTTCGAGGCGGCCGAGGCGCATGCCGCGCAGCTCGAAATTCTCGACCATGATGTCGAGCCCGGGCAGCTCGGTAAACACGGGCCGGCGACCGCTCAGGATCTCGGTCATGTCCGAGGCCATGTTCGGTTCGATCCGGAGCTTCGTCAGGCGCGCACTGAGCTTGCCGGCGCCGCGCTCGGACAGCGGGTCTTCCCAGGAAGCGCGGCCGGCGATCTCGTCCGAGCTGACGCTGAACTGCCAGCCGTTGCGGCTGCGCGAGACGCCGACGGCGGCATTCTCGATCGTCCGCTCGGCAAAAGTCAGTTCGCCGGCGCGCAGGCTCACCATGTCCGGCACCAGGTAAGCCGCCACCGGCACGGCTGCACCGCTGTCGGCCGCCGGGCCGCCTTCGCTGCCCAGTCCGGACAACAGGCTGCGCCATGCATCGAGATTCAGCGCCGACAGGCTGGCCGCCAGCGCGATCCCGCTCTCGGGCAGGCTGGGGGTCGCATTCACGCCGATGGCGCCGCGCAGCACCCGCCACGGCGCATCCTTGCCCGACGGACGCTGTCGCAGGTAGCGCGCCGAGATCGATCGGCCCAGGCTCACGCGGATGTCTTCCTGCTCCTGTGCGGCATCCGGCGCACCGTTCGGCGTGATGGTCAGCCGCAGGGGCAGGCTCTCGCTGGCGACCTTCTGCAGCGGCGACGGCAGGTCCATCGCCAGCCCGGCCAGCGTGGAATCAAGAGAGAAATCGAGCCGCTGGTTGCGGACCTTCACGCTGGCGGCATAGCGGGCGTTGCCCGACAGCCGGCGCGCCAGCCGCTTTGCATCCGGGCCGGGCGCGGCGCGCGCAATGCCGTCTGCGGTCACGCCGCCATCGATTTTCACCGCCGTGCTGCCGTCGCGCTGCGTGCCTCCGGACAGCACGACCGGGCCGCCGAGGAAAACGCCCTGCATGCCGGTCAGCTGAAATCCCTGCCCTGAAAAACCCAGCTCGCCGTGCAATTGCGTGACAGTCGGCAGCTCCCGCCAGAGCTGCACGTCGTTCCCGCTGAAGCGCACGCTGCCCTGCACTGCCGGCTGCCCGGCATCGGTCAGCGGCAATTGCATCTTCAGGCTCACGCGCGCATTGCCGGCGGCGCGCGTCTCGTCGGTGAAGTCATCGATCCAGCCGCCGATTGGCGTGGTGTTGACGTAATTCAGCATCGGCTGCACCGGTCCCGTCGCGCTGCCGGTAATGTCGAGCACCGGATGGTCGGCGAAAAAATCCGGAATCACCACGTCGACAGCGGCCAGCGGCACGCCGAGCGTCCTGGCGCTGTCGGCATGCACATGCAGGCGCGTACGGTCGATCGTCACGCGCCCCTCGATCTCCTCGATGCGCGGCCAGACCGGCGTGTGGTGGTCAGGCCCGATTTCCTGCGGGGCCGGGCTGAGCTTGCCATGCGAGACCTGCGCGCTGACGCGGAACACGCCGGTCGTCGCAGGCGCCCCGGGCGCCGGCAGGAAGGGAAACTTGTCGAGATCGCCGCGGATGACCAGGCTGACATCGTCGGCCTGCCCGTCGATCAGCGCAGCGCTCATCCAGTCGCGAGTCTCGGCGCCGGCGACGGCCGGCAGGTAACCGACCACGCGGGACAGCCTGACCGTTGGAAAATTCGCCTTCAGGTCGATCTCGCCCAGCTTGCCCGGCACCAGCGGCCAGGGCAGCAGATGGGACGCATCGGCGCGACCGCGCAGCCCGGATTGCAGGAATTCCATGCCAGCGACGCGCACGGCAAGCTGCTTGCGGTTGTTGCGGAAGGCCCAGCTGCCGTCCAGCGCGAGCTGGTCGAATTCGAGCAGGGACTCGTTCAGGTAACCGGCCAGCCGCAGCGTGCTGCGCTCGCCTTTCAGCCGTACCTTGCCGCCGTCCTGGCTCGCATCGATCACGCCGGACAGCCCTTCGAAGCCCGGAATGCCGGCCCGGCCGTCGGCCGGCAGCTGCTGTTGCAGCGACAGCCGCTCGAAGCTGCCTGTGACGCGGAAATTGCCGGATCCGGGCATGGCGCCGTCCCAGTTGGCGGCGAAGTCATGCAATTGCCCGCTGGGCGCGAAATCGTCGAGCAGGCGTCGCTCTTCCGGCGACAGCGGCAGGTAGGCCGCGAGGCCCGCAAGCGCGCCGAGGTCGAGTTCGCTGATTTTCAGCTCGTGGCGCTCGGCGCGCCCGCCGCCGGCGGCCGAGTAGTGATGGCTGACGGTGGTGCGCGGCAGCACGGCGCCCTGCCCGGTGCGCAGCGAGAAATTGGTCAGGTTCAGCGCATGTCCCTGCACGCCGAAGGACAGCAGCTTCTGCTTGAGGCCGCTGGAGGTCTCGCCGGCCGAGATGCGCCCGCTGACTTCAAGGATCTTCAGCGGCTCGAGGCCTTTGCCGAGGGTCGCGGACACGTCCTTCAGGTCAAGGTCGGCGGTGACGTTCTCGATCACGCCGCGATTGAAGTTCAGCCAGGTACGGATCGCGCCGCGGCCGCCTTCGAGTTCCAGCGGCAGGTCGACGTAGCGCTTCCATCCGTCGATGTCGGTGTCACGCCAGTCCAGGTAGAGCTCGCCGATCCATTCGCCGTAATTCGACCGGCGCGCGCTGAACGGCGGACGCACGAATTCGGCGCGCAAATCGACCGGCGCCGCCAGTGCAGCGGGCGGCGTCGCCCGCAGAGCGACCCGGTGCGAGCGCCACTGGTTGCGCAGCACAAAGCTGATGTCCGTCAGCGCCAGTTCCGGCGCGGCGCGCTTGTGGTCGGTCCAGTGCAGCGTACCGCCACGGACGATGATCTCCTTCTGCGCCAGCAGCCAGTCCAGCCCGCGGCCGCTATCCGGCTGGTCGGCGTCGATGGTGATGCCGGCAACGACCAGCCGCCCGGCGGCATCGCGTTCGACCTCGAGGTGCGGCCCCAGCAGTTCGAGCGAGGACAACTGCAGCTGGCCGAGCACGGTCAGCCAGGACAGCGTCGCATTCACCTGAGGCAGCTGCAGCGCGCGTTCGCCGCGGTCGTCCTGAATCACCACGTTCTCGAGCTGCAGGCGCGGCTGCAGGCCGCTCCAGCTGGCGCGAATGCCGTTGACCGTGACAGGCCGGTTCAACAGGCCGCTCACCAGCTGCGATACCTGCGGCTTGTAATGATCGATGTTGGGCAAAACGAAATAGCGCAAGCCCAGGAACAACACGCAGAATGCAAAGTAGCCGGCGACCAGCGCCAGCATCAGCCACGACAGCGCGCGGTGGGTCGCGCGGTTCGCCGCGGCGAACGCCGTCACCAGCGCGCGCCAGGCGGCGGCAACGCGACTTCGGAATGGAATGGAATGGTCAGCTTGGGTCGACATCAGTCGGAAATTGGCATGGTCCCGCGCGGCACGCGTCAGCGTCGGCGAATACCGCTCCCCGCTATATCATTATCATACCCGTAAGCGGGCGCACGCTCCCAACGTTCCGCACACCAACCTATCATGACCACAAATCTTTCTTTGACTCCCCCGCTGCTTTCAAGGTTCGTCGAACGCTGGCTGGCGGCCTCGCCGGCACGCAGCGCATTGCTGCAGAGGCTGTGCGAACGGAAGCTGTCGGCACTGGACTTCAATGAATGGCTGGCCGAACTGCAGTCAGAGGCAACGTCGCTGCCCGCGGCGATGCGGCGCCTGCGCAACCTGCTGGTCTGTGCGATCGCAACGCGCGACCTGTCCGGGCAGGCCGACCTGTCCGAGGTGGTCGCCGCCATCTCCGGCTTTGCCGATTTCGCGGTGCGCACCCATCTGGACGACCTGTACGCCGCGATGACGAATGCCCATGGCGTGCCGACCGGCGAGGAATCGGGCCGGCCGCAGCAGATGATCGTGGTCGGCATGGGCAAGCTGGGCGGCGGCGAACTGAACGTCTCGTCCGACATCGACCTGATTTTCCTGTACCCGGAAGGCGGCGAGACCGTCACGCAGCGGGACGACCAGCGCCAGCTGTCGAACCACGAATTCTTCACCCGGCTCGGCCGCAAGCTGATCGCGGACATCGCCGAGATCACGGAGGATGGCTTCAGCTTCCGTGTCGACATGGCGCTGCGGCCGAATGGCGCGTCGGGGCCGCTCGCGGCCAGCTTCGCAATGCTGGAAGACTATCTGCTGGTACAGGGGCGCGAGTGGGAACGCTATGCGTGGGTCAAGGCGCGCGCGCTGACCGGCGACCCGGAAGACATCGCGCAGCTTGAAAAACTGGTAACGCCCTTCGTCTATCGACGCTATCTCGATTTTGGCGCGATCAACGCCCTTCGCAACATGCACGCGCAGATTCGCGCCGAAGTGGTCCGGCAAGAGACACGCCATCCGGAGCGCGACGTGAACGTGAAGCTCGGCCGCGGCGGCATACGCGAGGTCGAGTTCCTCGCGCAGGTGTTCCAGCTGATCCGTGGCGGCCGCGATCCGGGCCTGCGTGACCGCTCCACCAGAAATACCTTGCGCACGCTGGCCGAGAAGAAGCTGCTGGCACCGGAGGTGGTCGAACGCTTGCTGGAGTCCTACCGTTTCCTGCGCAACCTCGAGCACCGGATTCAATACCTCGACGACGCCCAGACGCATGTGCTGCCGCCGTCGGACGAGGACCGGCAGCGGATCGCGGCAATGACAGGCTGTGCTGATGTCGCAGCGCTCAAGCATGCCTATGAGGATTGCAGCCGCTGGGTCGCCGCGCAATTCGACGCGATGTTCGAGGACAAATCGCCGCGTGCCGGCGACGACAACACAGCTGCCGCCCCCTTGCTCGAAGACGCGGACGAGGAGGCGCTGGGCAGCTACCTGTCATCGCTGCAGTTCGATGAGCCGGCCGACGCGGCGCAGCGCTTGCTGGCATCGCTGCGGTCGGCACGTCTGCAATCGTTGCCTGAACTGCGCCGCAACCAACTGCATGCACTGATGCGGACCGCGCTGCCGATGGTGTCGCGCGAAGGCGGCAACAGGTCAGCGACGTTGAGCCGGCTGATCGACTTCTTCGAGGCAATCGCGCGCCGCTCGGCCTATCTTGAACTGCTGACCGAATATCCGCACGCGCTCGGTCGCGTGGTACGCATGATGGCGGCCAGCGGCTGGGCGGCGCAGTACCTGACGCGTCACCCGATGCTGATGGACGAACTGCTCGACGACGCCGGGTTGAAGGCCGAGCCGGACTGGGCAGGGTTTGCTGCCGAATGCCGCAGCCGCCTGCAAGCCTTCGACGGCGATACCGAACGGCAGATGGACGCGCTGCGCGAGTTGCACCATGCGCAGCTGTTCCGGCTGCTGGCGCAAGACCTTGGCGGACTGCTGACGGTGGAGCGGCTGGCCGACCACCTGTCCGCGCTGGCCGATGTGCTGGTCGGCGTAACCGTGGAGGCAGTCTGGAAGACGCTGCCGAACCGCCACCGCGAGCAGCCGGCATTCGCCGTGATCGCCTACGGCAAGCTGGGCGGCAAGGAGCTCGGCTATGCGTCCGACCTTGACGTGATTTTCCTCTACGACGATGACGACCAGGATGCGCCGCCGTTGTACGCGAAGCTTGCGCAGCGTTTCATTACCTGGATGACCAGCCATACGTCGGCCGGCATCCTGTTCGACATCGACATCGCACTGCGTCCCGACGGCGCCAGCGGCCTGCTGGTGTCCTCGGTCACTGCGTTCGAGAAGTACCAGCGGCAATCGGCGTGGGTGTGGGAACACCAGGCGCTGACGCGCGCCCGTTTCTGCGCGGGCGACACGACGATCGGCACACGCTTTGAAGCGCTGCGGATTGACCTGCTGAAGCAGCAGCGCGATGCCGCCGCATTGCGCCAGGAAGTGCTGGCAATGCGCAAGCGCATGCACGATGCGCATCCGAATCGCTCGGGCCTGTTCGACCTGAAACATGATCCGGGTGGCATGATCGACATCGAATTCATCGTGCAATACCTGGTGCTGGCGCACTCCTGCCAGCACGCAGCAATGACTGGCGACATCGGCAACATCGCGCTGCTGCAGCTGGCCGGCAAGCTTGGCCTGATCGATGCCGGCCTGGCGCCACAGGCCGCAGATGCCTATCGCCATTTCCGCAAGCTGCAGCATGCGATCCGCATGCGCGGCGACGACCGGGCCCGCGTGGCGCCGGAATCGGTCGAGCAACTGAGGCAGCCGGTGCTGGCGCTATGGAAGGTGGTGATTGACACGCAATAGTGTCAAATTTGCAACATTCGATTTCTTGTCAAGAATATAATCCGGGCGCGCCGGCCGGCGCGTCCCGAACAACCTTCGACAAGACTTCGACCATGACTTCCCTGTTCTTCACCCGATCCCGGGCATCCTTGCTGTTGCTATCACTGCTGCTGTTTGGCTGCGCCAGCGAAAGCTCGCGCACGATCGAGCCGCAGCATGTGACCGCGGCGGCGACGCCCTTCAACGGTCCGCGCAGCACGATCGCGGTAGGCAAATTCGACAACCGTTCGAACTTCCTGCGCGGTTTGTTCTCCGACGGCGTCGATCGCCTCGGCTCGCAAGCCAAGACCATTCTCGTCACCCACCTGCAGCAGTCGAACCGCTTCGTCGTCGTCGACCGCGACAACATGAACGAAATACGGCAGGAAGCGGGCATCCGCGGCCAGGCGCAGAGCCTCAAGGGCGCGAACTATGTGCTCACCGGCGACGTGACGGAGTTCGGGCGCAAGGAAACCGGCGACCAGCAGCTCTTCGGCATCCTCGGGCGCGGCAAGACCCAGGTCGCGTACTCGAAGGTCAGCGTCAACGTCGTCAACGCGCTCACGTCGGAAGTCGTCTTTTCCGTGCAGGGCGCGGGCGAGTACGCACTGTCAAACCGCGAAATCGTGGGCTTCGGTGGCACCTCGAGCTACGACTCGACGCTCAACGGCAAGGTGCTCGACCTGGCAATCCGAGAAGCGGTCAACCGGCTCGTCGATGCCGTCGAGCGCGGCACCTGGAAGCCGGATCTCTGACGCAGGGGGCACGATGAAGAACGTCACACTCATGCCGGCACTGCTGGCGGCGATGCTCGCGACCGGCTGCGCAACGCAGCACGGCCTGTACCAGTGGGGCAGCTATGAAGACCAGATCTACGCGATGTACTCGGATGGCGGCAAATCCTCGCCGCAGGAGCAGATCCTGAAGCTCGAAGGCGATGTCGAGAAAGCACGCGCCGCGAACAAGGCGCTGCCGCCCGGACATCATGCGCACCTCGGCTACCTCTACTTCCAGACCGGAAGGCTCGACCAGGCCGTCGCCGCATTCGAGACCGAGAAGCTGCTGTTTCCGGAGTCGCGTCCGTACATGGACCGGCTGATCACGCGCACCCGCCCCTGAGGAGTCGACATGACGAACCTTTTGATTCGCGTCGCGCTTGCCGCCGCGATCGCGCTGCTTGCCGGCTGCGCGACCAACCAACGCCAGGATTACAGCGCATTCATGCAGAGCAAACCGCGCTCCATCCTGGTCCTGCCTCCGGCAAACCTGTCACCGGACGTGCGCGCTCCGTACAGCATGATGGCTACGGTGACTCGTCCGCTGGCCGAGTCGGGCTACTACGTGTTCCCGGTCGCGCTGGTGGACCAGACATTCCGCGAAAATGGCATGACCGATCCGGGACAAATGCACGAAGCACCGCCGGCGAAACTGGCGGAGGTGTTTGGTGCCGATGCGGTGCTCTACATTACGGTCAATGAATATGGCGCCAAGTACTTTCTGATCGATAGCCAGGTGATCGTGTCGGCGAGTGCAAGGCTGGTCGACCTGCGTAACGGCCAGCTGCTGTGGGAAGGCAAGGCCAGCGCATCGAATGCCGAGGGCGACAATAACGGCGGCGGCGGCATCGTCGGGCTGCTGGTCGGGGCGCTGATCCGGCAGGTAGCGAACAACCTTGGTGACCAGGGCTATCCGGTGGCGCGGATGACCAGTTTCCGCCTGCTGAGTACGCGCCGCGGCGGCCTGCTGCCGGGACCGCGTTCACCGGAGTACCAGAAGATCGTGGGGAATTAGTCCTGCGATGCGTCGCTGTGCTTTTCGCAGCGGAATGCAAAAGGGATCGCACGAGCGATCCTTTTTTTCTACTGCGCCGCAACGAGCGGGGCAGCAGCCCTGCTTACTTCGCCGACATCAATGCGA
>CAYZXP010000084.1:0-12821 GCA_964482415.1 uncultured Bifidobacterium sp.
CTGGCCGCCTGCTCGCCGCCCATCACCGAGATGCGCGCATTCGGCCACATCCACAACATGCGCGGCGAATACGCGCGGCCGCACATGCCGTAGTTACCGGCGCCGAAGCTGCCGCCGATGATCACGGTGAATTTCGGCACCGCCGCCGTCGCCACCGCCGTCACCATCTTCGCGCCGTGCCGCGCGATGCCTTCGTTCTCGTACTTGCGGCCAACCATGAAGCCGGTGATGTTCTGCAGGAAGACCAGCGGTATCTTGCGCTGGCAGCAGAGTTCGATGAAGTGCGCGCCCTTGACGGCCGATTCGGAGAACAGGATGCCGTTGTTGGCGACGATGCCGACCGGCATGCCGTGCAGGTGCGCGAAGCCGCACACCAGCGTGCTGCCGAAGCGCGCCTTGAATTCGTCGAACTCGCTGCCGTCGACCAGACGCGCGATCACTTCGCGCACGTCGAAGGGCTTGCGGGTGTCGGTCGGTATCACGCCGTAGATTTCGCTCGGATCGTATTTCGGCGCCACCGGTTCGCGCAGCGCGAGTTGCTGCGGCTTGCTGCGGTTCAGGTTGCCGACGATGCTGCGCGCAATCGCCAGCGCATGCGTGTCGTCCTGCGCCAGATGGTCGACCACGCCGGACAGGCGCGTATGCACGTCGCCGCCGCCGAGGTCTTCGGCGCTGACCACTTCACCGGTCGCCGCCTTCACCAGCGGCGGGCCGCCGAGGAAGATCGTGCCCTGGTTCTTCACGATGATGGACTCGTCGCTCATCGCCGGCACATACGCGCCGCCGGCAGTGCATGAACCCATCACCACCGCAATCTGCGGAATGCCCTCGGCCGACATGTTGGCCTGGTTGAAGAAGATGCGGCCGAAATGGTCGCGGTCGGGGAAGACGTCGTCCTGGTTCGGCAGGTTCGCGCCGCCGGAGTCGACCAGATAAATGCAGGGCAGCTTGTTCTGCTGCGCGATCTCCTGCGCACGCAGGTGCTTCTTCACCGACATCGGGTAATAGGTGCCGCCCTTGACGGTCGCGTCATTGCAGACGATCACGCACTCCTGCCCTTTCACGCGGCCGATGCCGGTGATCACGCCGGCCGCCGGCGCGGCGTCGTGGTACATGCCGAACGCGGCCATTTGCGAAAATTCGAGGAAAGGCGTGCCGGGATCGAGCAGCTGGTTGACGCGCTCGCGCGGCAGCAGCTTGCCGCGCGCGACATGCTTCTTGCGCGCCTCTTCGCCGCCGCCCAGCGCGATTTTGGCGCAATGCGCATGCAAGTCATCGACCAGTGCCTGCATCGCGGCTGCGTTGGCCGCAAATTCCGTTGAGCGAGTGTTCAGCTTTGATTCAATGACGGGCATCTGTCAGGTCTCCGATTATTTTTTATTCAAAGTCGCCATCGACGTAAAACCACAGGCCATCCTCGCGCACGAAGCGGCTGGTCTCTTCCAGCCGCTGGCCCTTGCCGCCGATGCGGCAGCGCGCGACGAAATGCACGGTGGCCTTGTCGCCGTCCTGCGTCGCGCCCTTCACTTCCAGTCCCAGCCATTTGACCGCCGGATCCGTGACGGTCTCCTGCGGACGGGTGGACGGATGCCAGGTCGCTTTCAGGTAGTCCTCGGTGCCGGTCGCATACGCGGTATAGCGCGAACGCATCAGCTTCTCCGGCGTGTCGGCCACGGCCACGCCGGCGAGGAAGGGGCCGCAGCAGGTCTGGAAAAGCTTGCCGCCGCACGGGCAGGCGTCGCTGGCCTTGTCGTTCTTTGCCATCGTGCTCAGGCCAGTGCGCGGCCGATCAGGATTTTCTGGATGTCGCTGGTGCCTTCATAGATCTGGCACACGCGCACGTCGCGGTAGATGCGCTCGACCGGGAAGTCGGCGAGATAGCCGTAGCCGCCGTGGATCTGGATCGCATCGCTGCACACCTTCTCCGCCATTTCGGTGGCGAACAGCTTGGCCATCGCCGCTTCTTTCAGGCAGGGCAGGCCGGCATCCTTCATCGCCGCCGCATGCCAGACCATCTGCCGCGCGGCCTCGAGCTGCGTGGCCATGTCGGCGAGACGGAACTGCACCGCCTGGTGCTCGAACAGCGGCTTGTCGAAGCTCTGCCTGTCCTTCGCATACAGCAGCGCCGCGTCGAACGCCGCACGCGCCATGCCGACAGCCTGCGACGCAATGCCGATGCGCCCGCCTTCGAGCCCGGACAGCGCGATCTTGTAGCCCATGCCCTCTTCGCCGATCAGGTTCTGCGCGGGTATGCGACAGTCTTCCAGCACGATCTGCGCGGTGTCGGACGAGTGCTGGCCAAGTTTGTCCTCGATGCGCGCGACGAGGTAGCCGGGGGTGTTCGTCGGCACCCAGAATGCGCTGATGCCGCGCTTGCCGGCTTCCTTGTCCGTCACCGCCATCACGATGGTCACGTCGGCATTCTTGCCGCTGGTGATGAATTGCTTCACGCCGTTCAGCACGTAGTGGTCGCCGTCGCGCCGCGCGGTGGTGCGCAGCGCCGAGGCGTCGCTGCCGGCATGCGGCTCGGTCAGCGCGAAGGCGCCGAGCATCTCGCCGGCGGCCAGCGGCCTGAGCCATTGTTCTTTCTGGGCGGCGTTCGCGTAGGCCATGGCTATGCTGCAGACCGGGCAGTTGTTGACCGAGATGACGGTCGAGGTGCCGCCGTCGCCGGCGGCGATTTCCTCGAGCACCAGCGCCAGCGCGAGGTAGTCGAGGCCGGCGCCGCCCTGCTCTTCCGGCACCGCGACGCCGAACGCGCCAAGGCGGGCCAGCTGCTTCAGCGCATCCTTCGGGAAGATGCTGTCGCGGTCCCACGCGGCCGCGTTCGGCGCGAGCTGCTGCTGCGAGAAGTCGCGCAGCGCGTCGCGGATCATTTGGTGTTGTTCGGAGAGGATCATCCGCTGGTTGCAGTTAGTTGTTTAAGTCACTGGATCCCGGCCTGCGCCGGGATGACGTTATCGAGGAGCGACCTTCCCACGCCCGGGCTTGCAAGCCCGAGCGCTTCGGCAGGCGCAGGCCGGGATCCAGCGTCTTTTGCCCGGCCCCTGACCAAGCCGAACTACCAGGCAATCTCCCGCCCGTCGTACCCGTAGAACGCGCCGGAATCCGCCGGCTTCAGCGTCGCGATCACCTTCAGCATGCCGGCCACGCTGTCCGGCGCCTCCACCGTCGCGCTCGGCCCGCCCATGTCGGTCCTGACCCAGCCGGGGTGCATCACGGCCAGCGTGAGGTCGGGGTAGTCATGGCGCGCGGAAACGACCGCCATGTTCAGTGCCGCCTTCGACACGCGATACATCCACGCGGTGCTCGACGACGCGCCGGCAATGCTGCCCATCACGCTGGAGATGAACACGAAGCGTCCCTTCGCCTCGGCGACGAAGGGCGCCAGCAAGGGCAGCGCCTGCATCGCGCCGAGCACGTTCGCATGCATGGTCGCATCGAACGCGGCAGCGGTCGGCGCCTCGGCCGCGCCGTCCCAGCCCGGCAGCACGCCGGCCACGTACAGCGCGAGGTCGATTTTCTCGCCGTCGAGTTTCCACGGCAGCTCGGCCAGCGATTCGGCGCGGGTGACGTCGACCTTCAGCGGATGCGCGCCGTCTTCTTCCAGCAAGGCCAGCGCCTGCGGGTCGCGTGCGGTCGCGTAGACCTTCCATCCTTCGGCCAGCAGCTGGCGGACGAACTCGCGACCAATGCCGCGCGACGCGCCGATGACAAGGGCGGTGCGGGCCATTTACATCATCTCCACAGCCAGCGCGGTCGCTTCGCCGCCGCCGATGCACAGCGACGCCACGCCGCGCTTGCCGCCGGTCTTCTTCAGCGCGCCGAGCAGCGTGACGACGATGCGCGCGCCGGAGGCGCCGATCGGATGACCGAGCGCGCAGGCGCCGCCGTGAATGTTGATCTTCTCGTGCGCAATGCCGAGGTCATGCATCGCTGCCATCGCGACCGCGGCAAACGCCTCGTTGACTTCGAACAGGTCGACTTCCTTCGTGCTCCAGCCAGTCTTCTTGTACAGCTTTTCGATCGCGCCGACCGGCGCGGTGGTGAACCAGTTCGGCTCCTGCGAATGGCGGGTGTGCGCGACGATCTTCGCGATCGGCTTCGCGCCCAGTTTTTTTGCGGTCGATTCGCGCATCAGCACCAGCGCGGCAGCGCCGTCATTGATCGACGACGACGACGCGGCGGTGATGGTGCCGTCTTTCTTGAACGCGGCCTTCAGCGCCGGAATCTTGTCGAGCTTGGCCTTCAGCGGGCCTTCGTCCTTGTCGATCACGACGTCGCCGCCCTTGCCGGCGACGGTCACCGGCGCGATCTCCCAGGCGAACGAACCGTCGGCGGTGGCGGCCTGCGCGCGCTTGACCGATGCGATGGCATACGCATCCTGCGACTCGCGGGTGAACTGGTACTTGGCTACGCAGTCTTCGGCGAAGGTACCCATCGAGCGGCCCTTGTCATACGCATCCTCGAGGCCGTCGAGCATCATGTGGTCGTAGATCATGCCGTGGCCGATGCGGTAGCCGCCGCGCGCCTTCGGGATCAGGTACGGTGCATTCGTCATCGACTCCATGCCGCCGGCCACCACGACGTCGTTCGTGCCGGCCACCAGCGAATCAAAACCGTAGATGGTCGCCTGCATCGCCGAGCCGCACATCTTCGACAGCGTGACCGCGCCGGCCGACACCGGCACACCGGCCTTGATCGCCGCCTGCCGCGCAGGCGCCTGGCCCTGGCCCGCCATCAGGCAGTTGCCGAAGATGACGTCATTGACCGACTCGGCAGGGATGCCGGCGCGCTCGATGGCGGCGCGGATGGCGACAGCGCCGAGTTCAGCAGCCGACAGTGAGGCAAAGTCGCTCTGGAAGGCGCCCATCGGCGTACGTGCTGCGCCGACGATGACGATAGGATCTTGCATGGGGTTCTCCAATGGGGATTCAGGCCGCCTTGGCCGCCGGCATCGCCGCGGCACCGCTGGCCTCCTGGTTGATGAAACGGATCTCTTGCGGATACGGGAACACGTCCTCCACCTGGCCCTCGAGGATGCGTTCCTTCTTCTGCCGCCACCATGCGGCCGTCAGCAATTCCGCGTGGTATTTCATGAAGTAGTGACGGACTTTCGGATTCCCGAGCAGGAAGACGCCGAACTGTTCGGGGAACACGTCGTTCTTCGCCACCGGATACCAGGGCTCGCTGGCCATCTCGTCTTCTTCATGGCGCGGCGCCGGTATGTCGCGGAAATTGCAGTCGCTGATGTACTCGATCTCGTCATAGTCGTAGAACACCACGCGCCCCTGCCGCGTCACGCCGAAGTTCTTGTACAGCATGTCGCCGGGGAAGATGTTGGCGGCGACCAGATCGCGAATCGCATTGCCATACTCGCGCACGCCATGCTCGAGCTTGGCCTCGTCACCGGCCGCCTCGGCCTCGGTCAGCCAGATGTTCAGCGGCGTCATGCGGCGCTCGATGTACAGGTGCTTCACGATCACCTGGTCGCGGTCTTCCTCGATCAGCGACGGCGCGACCTCTTTCAGCTCGGCCAGCAGCGCATCGGAAAAGCGCGAGCGCGGGAAAGCGACGTTCGAGTACTCCAGCGTGTCGGCCATACGGCCGACGCGGTCGTGATATTTGACCAGCAGGTACTTCTCCTTCACCAGTTCGCGCGTGGTTTCCTTCGGCGCGGGGAAGAAGTCCTTGATCACCTTGAACACGTACGGGAAGGACGGCAGCGCGAACACCACCATCACCAGGCCGCGGATGCCGGGCGCGATCGCGAAACGGTCGGACGAATGCGCGAGATGGTGCAGGAAGTCGCGGTAGAAACCGGCCTTGCCCTGCTTGTGCAGGCCGAGGATGGTGTAGATCTCGCTGCGCGGCTTGTTCGGCATGAGGGTGCGCAGGAATTTCACGTACGCCGACGGCACTTCCATGTCGACCAGGAAGTAGGCGCGCGTGAAAGAGAACAGCAGCGTGATCTGGCCCGGATCGGTCAGCACGGTGTCGAGGTAGAGCCCGCCGCCGCGGCTGTGCAGCACCGGGATCACGAAGCCGTAGGACTGGTTGCCGTTGACCAGCTTGCCGACCAGATAGGCGCCCTTGTTGCGGAAGAACGGCGACGACAGCACCTGGATCTGCCGGTTCGGCTCGACCGGCTGGGCCGCCAGCAGCGTCTGCAAGCGCGCTTCGATCAACGCGATGTCGCGGTCAAGATCGACAAACTCGCCTTCAAACTGGAAGTTGGTGATCACGCGCTTGACCGATGCGCGCAAGCCGTCGCTGCCGGGATAGTAGACGCGATAGACCGGCATGCCGTCGCGCGGCTCGATGTACTCGGTCGACAGCGTCGGCCAGACGAAGATGAAGTCGTTGTTGAAGTAGGTGCGATGCAGGATGTTGCAGCAGACCGAGTTGAAGAAAGTCTCGGCCAGCTCCGGCTGCCGGTGCTCGGTCAGCATGCCGATGTAATGCAGCTTCACCTCGCGCCAGACGGCATCGGTCAGTTCGTCCTCGTCGTATTCGTCCTCCAGCGCCTGCACGCATTCCTGCACGCGATGGTCGTAGAACGCGATCCGCTCGCGCGCCTCGGCCTGCGCGACCTTCCAGGTCATGTTCTCGAAGTGGCGGCGCGCAGCCTGGCTCGACTTCCGGAACAGCCGGTAGTGCTTGTCGAAGCCGTCGAGGATCACGCGCGCGATGTCGAAGGCGATCTGCGACGACAACAGCTTGGGGAAGTGCTGCATCGGTCAGAATGTCCTGTCAGGCGGTTTCGGCGAACAGCTCGCGGCCGATCAGCATGCGGCGGATTTCGCTGGTGCCGGCGCCGATTTCGTAGAGCTTGGCGTCGCGCCACAGGCGGCCGGTCGGATAGTCGTTGATGTAGCCATTGCCGCCGAGCGTCTGGATCGCCTCGCCGGCCATCCAGGTCGCCTTTTCGGCCGAATACAGGATGGCGCCGGCGGCATCCTTGCGCAATGCACGCGCCTGCTCGGGCGACTTCGCGCGGTCGCAGGCCTGGCCGACGGCATACACATAGGCCTTGCAGGCCATCATCGTCGAGTACATGTCGGCGAGCTTGCCCTGCATCAGCTGGAATTCACCGATCGGCTGGCCGAACTGCTTGCGCTCGTGCACATACGGCACCACCGCGTCCATGCACGCCTGCATGATGCCCAGCGGACCGCCGGACAGCACCGCGCGCTCGTAGTCCAGTCCCGACATCAGCACGTTGACGCCGCGGCCGAGGCCGCCGAGCACGTTCTCGGCCGGCACTTCGCAATCCTGGAACACCAGCTCGCCGGTGTGCGAGCCGCGCATGCCGAGCTTGTCGAGCTTCTGCGCGACGGAAAAGCCCTTGAAGCCTTTCTCGATCAGGAAGGCGGTGATGCCGCGCGGGCCAGCCTCGATGTCGTTCTTTGCATAGACCACCAGCACGTCGGCGTCGGGGCCGTTGGTGATCCACATCTTGCTGCCGTTGAGCACCCAGCGGTCACCCTTGAAGTCGGCGCGCAGCCGCATGCTGACGACGTCCGAGCCGGCGTTCGGCTCGGACATCGCCAGCGCGCCGACATGCTCGCCGGAGATCAGTTTCGGCAGGTATTTCGCGCGCTGCTCGGGCGTGCCGTTGCGGCGGATCTGGTTGACGCACAAGTTCGAGTGCGCGCCGTAGGAGAGCCCGACCGATGCCGACGCGCGCGAGATTTCTTCCATCGCGATGATATGCGCGAGATAGCCCAGCGCGGAGCCGCCATATTCCTCGTCGGCGGTAATGCCGAGCAGGCCGAGCTCGCCCATCTTGCGCCACAGGTCCATCGGGAACTGGTCGCTGCGGTCGATCTCGGCGGCGCGCGGCGCGATCTCGGCGGCGGCAAACTGGCGTACGGCGTCGCGCAGCGCGGCGATGTCTTCGCCGTGGTCAAACGTGAGTCCCGGCAGGTCGGTCATGAAGTCTCCTTGGCTGTTTGTCTTTGTTTTTTCAGGCGGCCCGGGCAGCGCCGCCGGCGGCGGCCTCTTCGGCCGGCATGCCTTCTTCCAGCATCCGCCGGCACTGCTCCTCATGCACGGCGATCTCGGCCAGCGTGACCTCGATGTCTTCGCGCTGCTGTTCGAGCGCCTCACGATGGCGCGCCAGCACATTGAGGAAGCGCTTGAGCTGCGCAGCCGAATCCTTCGGCGACTCGTACATGTCGACCAGGTCCTTGATCTCGGACAGGGTCAGCCCGAGGCGCTTGCCGCGCAGGGTGAGCTTCAGGCGCGTGCGGTCGCGCGCGCCATAGACGCGCGTGCGACCGCCGGTGCCTTCGCGGCTCGGGCTGAGCAGGCCCTGGTCTTCGTAGAAGCGGATCGCGCGCGGCGTAATGTCGAATTCGCGCGCCAGCTCGGTGATGGTGTAAGTGGCCATGGTCTCCGGATCGCAGGCGGGACAGCCCCTGATGTACGGACTGCCCCGGCTTGCTAGAATGGACGTTTACGTAAACGTCAATTGCTGGCTATTGTAGGCGGGACGCCGGGGTTTTGGAATCCCTGCCCGCCCGAACCACGGAAGATCCGACATGAATCCACAGGAACACGAACTTACCTATCCGCTGGGCGACACGCTGCCCGCCGCCGGCCAGGCGGTTGACGTCGCACCCGGCGTGCGCTGGCTGCGCATGGGCCTGCCGTTCGCGCTGAACCATGTGAATCTCTGGCTGCTGGAAGACGGCGACGGCTGGACCGTGGTCGACTGCGGGATCGCGACCGACGCCACCCGTGAAGCCTGGGAGCAGGTGTTCGCGCAGGAGCTGGGCGGCCGGCCGGTCACGCGCGTGATCGCCACCCACTGCCATCCGGACCATGTGGGCCTGGCCGGCTGGCTGTGCGAACGCTGGAATGCGTCGCTGTGGATGACGGTCGGTGAATATGCGTTTGCGCGAATGATGTCGGCGGCGCTGCCCGGCGCCGACGGCCCGTCGATGGTGCCGCACTTCCGCCGCCACGGGCTGACCGATCCGGAGAAGCTCGCACAGCTGGAGGGGCGCAAGGCCTATTACCCGACACTGGTGCCGACGGTGCCCGAACATTTCATCCGCCTCGACGAACGCTATCCGGTGAAGATCGGCGCGCATGACTGGCGCGTGATTACCGGTACCGGGCATTCGCCCGAGCATGCGGCGCTGTACTGCGAGGCACTGGGCGTGCTGGTGTCAGGCGATATGGTGCTGCCGCGAATCTCGACGAATACCTCGGTGTTCGCGATCGAGCCGGAGTCGGACGCCGTCGGCCACTTCCTCGATTCGCTGCAAAAGTTCGTGCCGCTGCCGCAGGAAACGCTGGTGCTGCCGTCGCACGGCAAACCCTTCCGCGGGCTGCAGCGGCGTATCGCGCAGCTCGGCGCGCATCACGCAGAACGGCTGGCCGAGGTGCGCGAGGCCTGCGTGACGCCACAGTCGGCCGCCGACATCGTGCCGCTGATGTTCCGTCGCGAGCTCGACACCCACCAGCTGACTTTCGCCATGGGCGAGGCGCTCGCACACCTGCACCGGCTGTGGCAGGCCGGCGAACTGGCGCGCCAGGAGGGCAGCGACGGCGTACTGCGCTTTGTGCGCAAGGGGACGTCGGACACGATGAGCACCTGACCAATCCCGCGCCACTAACAAGGCTTTTCGCTGCGACCACGCGCGGCCGGCATGCCGCGCACCTTTACCAGCGCCGATCAGCGTCCAGGTGGTTTCTTCCTATATCGGCGCGCTGGAGGGGATTTCTATTTTTACCTTTTTACACACAATCCAGTAACAAAGAACTGACTGTTACATGACGGTATGGAATAGTCGTCAGCATGAGCTCGTCACAAGAACGACTGGCGTTCAGCCAGAGACTGCAACAGGCGCTACAAAATGCCGATCACTCGCCGACCAGTCCAACCCTGCTCGCGCGCGAGTTCAATCTTCACTTCAATGGACGCTCGGTAACGGCGCATGCAGCGCGCAAGTGGTTACAGGGCGAATCGATTCCGACCCAGGAAAAGCTGCGCGCGCTGGCGGGCTGGCTGGGGGTTCCGGCCGACTGGCTGCGCTTCGGCACGCTCGAAGCGCCGAAGGACGCTGGTGCGACATCGTCGCCGGTCGATACGAAGCTGGCCGCGCAACTGCGGCAGCTGAATGAGCATGATCGCGCGCTGGTCTACGAATTCGCGCGCATGCTGGTCAAGAACAGCAAGAAGTAATAAGCGCCTGTTCCGAGACAGGCTCGTGAGCGCTCAGCCTGCGGCCAGTTCGCGCAAGTAGCGCAGGCCGTCGATCGCGCGGCTGCCGTACCATGACAGCATTTCGCCGTCGACCAGCCGCACCGGCTTGCCAAGCTGCTTCTCGAGCGCATCCGCATGGGTATCGGTGAAGCGATAGGGCTCGCTCGACAGCAGCACCTCGTCGATTTCGCCGGCCAGCGCCTCGCTCCAGCGGAATTCCGGATAGCGCCGGTCCGACGGCGCGACCCACTGCTGCCAGCCAATCAGTTCGAGCATGCGCGCGATATAGGTGTCGCGCGACACCGTCATCCACGGATCCTGCCAGATGCAGTACAGCACGCGGCGGGGCTGGCTGGCCGCGGCGAGCGTCAGCGCCCGTTCGCGCTCGAACTCCGCGCACAGCAACTCGGCCGCGTCAGTCGCGCCGAACACGCCGCCGATCAGCCGGTACAGCGCAAGGTTGTCCGCCGGCGCCACCGGATGCGTGACGACCACGTTCGGCACGAATTCCGCGAGCTGATCGACGGTCGGCTTCTCGTTCTCGTCGATGTTCACCAGCAGGTGCGTGGGCGCAAGCCGGCGGATCTTTTCGATGTTCACGTCCTTGGTGCCGCCGATCTTGGGCACCTGCGCGAGCTCGTCGGCGGGGTGAATACAGAAGCCGGTGCGGCCGACCAGATGGCGCGTCAGTCCGAGCGCGCAGACCAGCTCGGTGACCGACGGCACCAGCGAGACGATGCGCGGCTCGCCGTCGAACGGGCGGTGAAACACGCCGGTCGCATCGGTCAGCAGGTCGTTCATTTGGGTGAATGAATGTCGTCGTACGAGGGCTTGTGCGGCGCGCGCGCGAACAGCCGGTCATACAGCCAGTTCGGCAACGCGCGCAGCAGCCAGGAGACGCCGCGCATTGGCCAAGGGATGACGGCATAACTGCGGCCGGCGTCGATCACGCGGCGCGCGCGCTGCGCGAAGCGATCGGCGGGCAGCAGGAAGGGCATCGGGTAGTTGTTCACCTGCGTCATCGGCGTGTCGATGTAGCCGGGCGCGATCGTCACCACGCGGATGCCATGCGCACGCAGTTCAACGCGCAGCGATTCGCAGTAGCTGATCACCGCGGCCTTCGACGCGCTGTAGGCTTCGGCACCCGGCAGGCCGCGGATGCCGGCCACGCTGGCGATGCCGACCAGCCGCAGACCGCGCTCGCCGGCGGCGGCCTGCGCCTTCATCGCGTCGATGAACGGCGCGAAGGTGGCAGCCGTGGCCACCACATTGGTCTGGATGACTTGCGCGAACACGTCGAGGTCGGCGCTGCGCTCGGTCAGCGTGCCGTACGAGATGCCGGCGTTGGCGATCACGATGTCGATGCCGCCGGTCAGCCGGATGAAGTCGGCCGCTGCGGCGCGCAGCGCCGCGCGGTCATTCACGTCGGCCGGATAGATCGCGTGCAGCGACGGGTTCGGCAGGCTGCCGGCGAGTCGCCGCAGCGCGTCCTCGCGGCGCGCGAGCAGGCCGACGCGGGCGCCGCGCTCCGCATATTCACGCGCGAGCGCCTCGCCGAGCCCGCTGGACGCGCCCGTGATGAATACGCGCTTCAAAGCAGGCAGACGACAGTCCGGCTCACTTCGCCTTCTTCGCGACCAGCGCGTCCATCACCTGCAGCGTCGCGCTGTTCATGGCCTCTTCCGACGAACCGCGCATGGTCTTGCCGACGATCGCCGGCGACGTGATGTACTGGCCGTCGATCGCGATGGTCGGCACGCCGTCGATGCGGTAGATGTCCTGCAGCTGTCGCACGCGGGCAACCTTGCTCTGCACGGTGAAGGAATTGAACGTCTCGGCGAATTTCTTCTGGTCGATGTCCTGCTTCGCGATGAAGGCCGTGATCTCTTCCTCGCGGTTGAGCTTCATGCGCTGCTGGTGGACGGCATCGAACACCACGCGGTGCAGGTCGAGGCGGCCCATCGCTTCGAGCGTGTAGTACAGCTTCTGCTGCGGCACGAAGGATTCGCGGAAGCCGACCGGCACGCGCTTCAGCACGATCTTGTCGGCGTTCTTCTTCGCCCAGTCGGCAAGGTACGGCTCGAATGCAAAGCAATGCGGGCAGTTGTACCAGAAGAATTCCAGCACCTCGACCTTCTTGCCGGCCTCGGTCGGCTGCGCCTGTTGCAGGCGCTGGTATTCGGCGCCTTCGACTGGTGCGTTCGGGGCGGCGGCGGCGGACAGGGCGACGAAGCCGAAGCTGGCGATACAGAGCAGGCGTTGCAGGATGCGCATCGATATTCCTCAGTCAGAAAAAATCATTTCGGGACGCGCACGACGGCGACGTCGACGCCATTGTCGGACAGCCGCGCGCGTGCGCGATTCATGCCCTCGACATCGGCGAACGGGCCGACGCGAACGCGATACAGGTTGCCCAGCTCGGACTTGCGCTCGGCGATGCTGGCGGCCACGCCCATCAGCGCAAGCCTTGCCTTGGTCGCCTCGGCATCCTGCTGCTCGCGGAACGCACCGGCCTGCAGATAGTAGGTGAAGCCGTCGCCGGCCGGCGCGGCGGAAACATTTGCTGACGCGGCCGGTGCGGCCGGGACGACCGCAGCGGGGG
>CAYZXP010000085.1:0-12697 GCA_964482415.1 uncultured Bifidobacterium sp.
GTCGGGATCAGGATCTCGTCCATCAGCGGCATCGACAGGTAGGGCGGCACCATCAGCGCGGACGTCGACAGCAGGGTCAGCACGAAGCCCAGCAGCAGCTGCATCTTGTAGGGCTTGGCAAAGCGCCACAGCCGGAACAGCACCCAGGTCGACACCGGCTCGAGCAGCTCGCGGTGGCAGACCGGGCATTCCTCGCTGTCGTCCGGCAGCTCGGCCTGGCAGCTCGGGCAACGCGGCCCGCCATCGTCGGCCTGCAGCTGCTGGCCGGCGCGCGCCGCCTGCACTTTTTCAAAGTTCTGGATGAAGCGGATCGCGCCGACTTCCTGCTCGAGCGTGAAGCGCCAGCGCGCCAGCAGGCGGTCACTGTCGTGCAGCGCCAGCACGGCGACGCCGCCGTGGTCGCCGTGGTGCAGCGTGAGCGAGGGTTCGAGCGGCCAGGACGCCCACCGGCCGCCATCCGAATCGCTTATTATTCGTTCCGTCGTCAGCAGCACGCGGCTGCCGGCGAACTGCAGCGCGCCATTCAGGTCGGGCTCCAGCGTCGCCAGCACGTGCTCGCCGGAATTCAGCGGCGGCGCCGCGGATGCGCGAAGGGGTTCTGCTGTGCCTGGGGCTTCTTCTGTTTTGGTGGCGCTGGACGGCATGAATCAGGAAAGAAGTCTTGCTAGCTAATCGAATATTCGGACGGCACCAGCCATCCGGCCCCTGGACGGGAAGCGCGGATTGTCGCCGAAACCGGCGATCCAGTCCAACCAGGGCGTTATCTTACCTCTTTGTCACTCAATCGACCCAATGAACACCCCTGACTCCCGGACCATGCCCGCCGGCCCGCTGGAAATCAGCGTGCCGCGCGTGACCTATCTGCGCGGCCCCAACATGTGGACCTACACGCCCGTGATCGAGGCTTGGCTGGATCTCGGCGTGCTGGAAGAGTGGCCGAGCAACCTGCAGCCCGGCTTCGTCGACCGCCTGCTGGCCGTGCTGCCGCAGGTCGCTGCCCACCATTGCAGCCCCGGCGTGCCGTATGGCTTCGAGCAGCGGCTGCGCGACGGCACCTGGATGGGCCATGTGCTCGAGCACGTGATCATCGAGCTGCTCGAGATGGCCGGCCTCGAGGCCGGTTTCGGCCAGACGCGCGAGACCACGAAGCCCGGCACTTACCGGATGGTGTTCCGCGTGCCCGACGAAACCGTCGGCCGCACCGCGCTGGCTTCGGGACTGGCGCTGCTGCATGCGGTGATCAACCGGCAGCCGTTCGAGGTCGAGCCCGAGCTGGCAAAGATCCGCAAGGCGATCGACGAGTACTACCTTGGCCCGTCGACCGCGCACATCGTCTCCAGCGCGAAGCGGCGCAAGATCCCGCACATCCGCCTCAACCAGGGCAACCTGGTGCAGCTCGGCTACGGCGCGCTGCAAAACCGCATCTGGACCGCCGAGACCGACCTGACCAGCGCGATCGCCGAAGGCATCGCCGGCAACAAGGACCTGACCAAGTCGCTGCTGCGCTCCTGCGGCATCCCGGTGCCGTATGGCGAGGTGGTGCACAGCGTTGAGGAAGCGGCGGCGGCCGCCGAGGACATCGGCCTGCCGGTCGTGGTCAAGCCGCGCGACGGCAACCGCGGCCGCGGCGTGATGCTGAACCTGCAATCGATTGACGAAGTACGCGCCGCCTATCCGGTCGCGCGTGCCGAAGACCCGGACGTGATCGTCGAGCAGTTCATCGAGGGCAACGAGCACCGCGTGCTGGTCGTCGGCGGCAAGGTGGTGGCGGTGGCGCGCGGCGAGAGCGCGTGGGTGACCGGCGACGGCGCATCCCATATCGAGCAGCTGGTCGACGCGCAGCTCAACAGCGACCCGCGCCGCGGCAATGCCGACATCCACCCGCTCGAGACCCTGCAGCCGCGCGTCAACAGCGTGATCCTCGCGAACCTGCAGCGGCAGCAGCTGACGCCGGATTCGGTGCCCGAGGCCGGCCGCCGCGTGCTGATCGTCGCCAACGGCAACCACGCAATCGAATGCACCGACCAGATCCACCCGGAGTTCGCGCACCTGTGCACGCTGGCCGCGCGCGTGGTCGGGCTGGACATCGCCGGCATCGACCTCGTCTGCAAGGACATCTCGCAGCACCCGGATGGCCAGGGCGGCGCGGTGGTCGAGGTGAACGCCGGCCCCAGCCTGCTGATGCACCTGAAGCCGGCCGAGGGCAAGCCGCAGCCGGTCGGCGACGCGATCGTCAGCCACCTGTTCCCCGAAGGCCAGCGCGGCCGCATCCCGATCGTCGGCGTGTCCGGCAGCGAAGGCACCACGCAGATCGCGCGACTGGTCGCGTGGCTGATGCAGCTGTCGGGCGTGCGCGCCGGCGTCGCCTGCCGCGACGGCCTGTTCGTCGGCACCCGCCAGCTCGAGTCGGGCGACTGCGCGCACTGGGAGCCGGGCCAGCGCCTGCTCATCAACCGGAATGTCGAGGCCGCCGTGTTCGAGAACGGCCCGATGTCGCTGCTGACCGAAGGCCTCGCGTACGACCGCTGCTGGGTCGGCATCGTCACCGACAGCAAGCCGGTGCCGGGCCTTGACGAGCAGCTGATGACGGAGCCCGAGCACCGCTTCAAGATCCTGCGCACGCAGGTCGACGTGGTGGTCGAGACCGGCGCGGCGGTGCTGAACGCGACCGACGCCACCGTGCTCGACATGGCGCGGCTGTGCGACGGCGACGTGCTGCTGTACGCGACCGATGGCAGCCATCCGGCGCTGCTCGCGCATCGCGAGACCGGCGGCCGCGTGCTGTACGTCAGCGACGGCCAGCTGGTGCGCGCGCAAGGCGACAAGGAAATCGACCGGCTGCACCTGAAGCGTGACCTCAGCGAGGCAGCCGCCGCGCTGCCGGCCGAGGTGCTGCTGGCGTCGGTCGGCGCCGCATGGGCGCTCGGACTCGATCCGCAGTTCATCCGCACCGGACTCGACACCTACGGCACCGAACAGGCGCGCGCGATCGTGATCGCCTGACGCAGCCCAACCTAAGAATGACGACATGGAACTGAAACAAACCCGGGCCCTGCGCGGGCCCAACCTCTGGAGCCGCTACACCGCGATCGAGCTGGAGGTGCTGTGCACGCCGGAAGAATGCGAGCTTGACCGCATGCCCGGCTTCGAGGAGCGGCTGCGCGCGCTTTGCCCCGGCATCGGCGAACTGCGCGGCCCGGCCTTCCAGGGGCCGCTGACGATGGCCCATGTGCTCGAGGCGGTGATGCTGGCGCTGCAGGTCAAGGCCGGCTGTCCGCTGTCTTTCTCAGTGACCCATGCAACACCGGTGACGAACCTGTACCAGGTAGTGGTCGAATACAGCGAAGAAGACGTCGGCCGGCGCGCGCTTGCGTTCGCGCTGCAGCTGGCACAGCACGCGTTCGACCAGCACAGCGGCCGTCTGCCGGCGGACGCGACGGCGCCCGACGTGGCGGCGATGCTGGCCGAACTGCGCGAACTCGACGAGGACATGCGCCTCGGCCCGAGCACCGGCTCGATCGTCAATGCAGCGGTGGCACGCGGCATACCGTTCCGCCGCCTGACCAGCGGCAGCCTGGTGCAGCTTGGCTGGGGTTGCCGGCAGCGCCGCATCCAGGCCGCCGAGATCGATTCAACCAGCGCCGTCGCCGAGACCATCGCGCAGGACAAGAACCTGAGCAAGCACCTGCTGCATGCGGCCGGCGTGCCGGTGCCGCTGGGCGCGCCGGTGAAGAGCGCCGACGAGGCATGGGAAGTTGCCGTCCGGATCGGCCTGCCGGTGGTTTGCAAGCCGCAGAACGGCAGCCAGGGCAAGGGCGTGACGGTCAACATCCTGAACCGCGAACAGCTCGACAAGGCCTTCGAGTCGGCGACGGTGGCCGCGCGCGGCAAGGGCCCGGTGCTGGTCGAGAAATTTTTCCCCGGCAGTGACTATCGGCTGCTGGTCGTCGGCAACCGTCTGGTGGCGGCCGCGCGGCGCGACCCGCCGCAGGTGATCGGCGACGGCGCGCATTCGGTGCGCGCGCTGGTCGAAATGGTGAACGCCGATCCGCGGCGCGGTGACGGCCACGCGACGCCGCTGACGAAGATCAGCTTCGACGAGATCGCGATGGCCTGCCTGTCGGACCAGTCGCTGACGCCGGAGTCCGTGCCCGAGCAAGGCCGCCGCGTCATCCTGCGCAACAACGCCAACCTGTCGACCGGCGGCAGCGCGACCGACGTGACCGATGACGTGCATCCGGAAGTGGCTGCCCGCGCGATCGACGCGGCCGCGATGGTCGGTCTGCATGTGTGCGGCGTTGACGTGGTCTGCGAGAGCATCATGCGCCCGCTGGAAGAGCAGAACGGCGGCGTGGTCGAGGTGAACGCGGCCCCGGGCCTGCGCATGCACCTGAACCCGTCGTACGGCAAGGGCCGCAACATCGGCGAAGCGGTGATGCAGACGATGTTCGAGCCGGGCGAGGACGCGCGCATTCCGGTGATCGCGGTGACCGGCGTGAACGGCAAGACGACCACCACGCGGCTGATCGCGCATGTGCTGGCGCACAAGGGACTGTGCGTCGGCATGACCAACACCGACGGCGTGTACGTCGGCGGCCGCCAGACCGACAGCGGCGACTGCAGCGGCCCGAAGAGCGCGCGCAACGTGCTCGCGCATCCGCATGTGCAGGCGGCGGTGCTGGAGACCGCGCGCGGCGGCATGCTGCGCGAGGGCCTGGGCTTCGACAAGTGCTCGGTGGCGGTCGTGACCAACATCGGCGAAGGCGACCACCTCGGCCTGAACCACATCCACACGCCGGAGGACGTCGCGCGGCTGAAGCAGATGATCGTGCAGAACGTCGCGACCAACGGCTACGCGGTGCTGAACGCCGCCGACCCGCTGGTGGCGGCAATGGCGGCGCACTGCCCGGGCAAGGTGATCTTCTTCGCGCGCAATCCGTCGCATCCGGTGCTGGTCACGCACCGCGCACGCGGGCATCGGGTCGTGTTCGTCGAAGGCGGCGAGATCGTCGTCGCCGAGGGCGCACACCAGCACCGCATGCCGCTGGCGCAGGTGCCGCTGACGCAGGGCGGCCTGCTCGGCTTTCAGGTCGACAACGCGCTGGCTGCGGTCGGCGCCTGCTGGGCGCTGGATTTGCCTTGGCAGGAGATCGTCGACGGCCTGCAGAGTTTCAACAATGACGCCAGTGGCGCGCCGGCACGCTTCAACCTGATGCGCTACCGCGACGCGACGGTGGTCGCCGACTATGGACACAACCCGCATGCGATGCGCGCGCTGGTGGCGGCGTTTGACGCGCTGCCGTCGGGTGCGGGCACACGGCGCACGGTGGTCGTCAGCGGTGCCGGCGACCGCCGCGACGAAGACTTGCGCGAACTGACGCGCGTGCTCGGCGGCGCGTTCGACACCGTGATCCTGTACGAGGACGCCTGCCAGCGCGGCCGCGCCGACGGCGAGGTGCTCGGACTGCTGCGCGAGGGCCTGAAGGATGCGAGCCGCGCCAGCCATGTCGAGGAGATTCGCGGCGAGTTCATCGCGATCGACCGCGCGCTGGCCATGCTGAAGCCGGGCGACCAGTGCCTGGTGCTGGTGGACCAGGTGCAGGAAGCGCTGCAGCACCTGGCCCGGCGCGTCAGCGAGGGCTGACGTCAAGCCCCGTCGTACCGGGATCGGCGGGCAGCGCAAGCCGCCACCCGGTGCGCCGCCCGAGCGCCTCGACATCGTCGACCGTGTCGAGGTCGATCACGAAATGCGCATTCGCCGTCCGGTGCCGGTGCACGCGCTGCGGATTCTCGTCAGTGAACTTGCGCAGCGCGAGGCGGCCGGAAGCCAGCATCGTGCGGATCAGCTCACCCGAAAACGCGACCGGGTTGCCGCGCTCGCCATCCACCTCCGGGTAGACGACGTCGGTGCCGTCGGGCCGGCTGGCAAACGCGGCAAGCAGTTCCTGCAGCTCGGCGCGCCCCACCAGCGGCTGGTCCGCCAGCGCGACGATGATGACGTCGAAGTCGCCGCCGAGCGCGCCCACGCCCAGCTTCACCGACGATGGCTGGCCCGCGTCCGGATCCGGGTTGCGCACCAGCGTGACCGGGAAGCGCGCCGCTACCGGCTCCACCGACGCGTGGTAATGCCCGCTGACGACGACCACGCGATCGATGCCGGCGTCGGCCATCGCCGCAAGGTGCCGCTCGAGCAGCGTCACGCCGTCAACGGTCAGCAGGCATTTGGGCACGCCGCCCATCCGCGATCCCTGCCCTGCGGCGAGCAGCACCACGCCGCATTTCAAGCTGTCTGGATTCATCTTTCGTTCCTGTCCGGGGCGGCAAGGCCTTGCCGCCGCTGCGGCGCAGGCTTGCCGCGTTTCTGTCGGCGAGCCGCGATTCTGCGCCATTTTCAGTATGGAACGCTAATTGCACCTGTGCCGGCATCCCTGACCCTCGCCTGCACGAACGTCCATCATGACCCTGACCAGCAGCGTCACCTCCGCCACCAGCACCGCCGCAGCCGGCGGCCTGCCACCGACGCGACAGCTCAAGTCCGACCTGGCCGCCGCGCTGGTGGCCGCCGGCATCACCGACGCGAAAGCCACCGACGCAGCGCCGAAAGGCTTCCCGAAGGGCGTGGGCTGGGTCGACGCATACCGGATGGTGGTCGCGTGGAAGGAAGACGGCAATCCCGCCACGCCGGGAACGCCGCAGATTTCGGCGGCCGCGTTGAAATCGACGCTGGGCGCAACTCGCGCGCTGGCCGACCTCGGCGTGACCGACCTGTCGGCTTATCCGCGCGGCAGCACGGTGTCCGGCGTGCTGGACAGCATCTATCGCGACACCAGCAACGGCAAGCTGGCGTCGCTGATGTCCCGCGCCGGCATCTATGACTTGTCCGCCTTCCCGGCCGGCACCACGATCTACCAGGCGTTCAAGCTGGTCGAGGATCCGGAGAATCCGGGCAAGGTATCAGCGACACAATTTGCAAACTACAAGGCCTCGGCCGCGGCGCTCAAATCGCTCGGCATCACCAGTCTCGTGAATTTCCCGCGCGGCACCACCCTGCCCCAGGCCAGCGCGATGCTCGAGCCCAAGGCTGACCTGATGCTGGCAATGACCGGCGTCGACAAGAGCTATTTCAAGGATGCGTCGCTGTCGTCGCTGTCGGCGATTTCGCTGCTGACACAGCTGCCGAACTCGATACAGCAATTCCGCCCGCTGCCTGCCGGGCAGACGTCAGCCAACCTGGCGAAGCAGGCAGCCGCGGCGCAAAAGCTGGTCGCGATGGGTTATGACAGCCTCGCGCCGTTCGCCGCGATGGCCAGCTTCGGCGGCACCGCGCCCAGCCTGACGGCCGCACTGGCCGCCGTGACGAAAAAGCCTGCGCCGGCCGACCTGCCCGCGCCCGCGTCGGCCAGTACGGCGCGCCTGTTCCAGCCGACAGTCGCCAACCCGATCCGCAGCTACGGCACGCCGAACCCGGTGACGATGAGCGTGTATACGCCGACGGCTGCACAGAAAGTGACGCCGAACGCCACCGCGGGCACGGTCACCCTGATCACCGCGGCGCAGGCGCTCGAATTCAACCGGGCTTTCTGGGCGCCGAAAGCCTAGCGGATGCGCTGCATGCTGACGGGTCGATGCGAAGCGTCGCCGCGGGTCCGCGCACGCGGACATGGCCCTTCCACGGAATAGAATGCTGGCGCGAATTCAATCGCCGTATACTCCGCGAATTACTGCCCGCGGACGTTATCAAAGTGAAAAATCCATTCGCTGCCAGCCTGCTGTGCCTGTCCGCTGCCGCCAGCGCCGGCGACTACACGCCGTTCGTCGGCTTCGATGCGGCGACCGAGCGCGATTCGCGGAAGAACGACTACATTAACGCCAACATCGCGGTCGGCCTGAAAGGGCCCGGCAAGATGGAATATGCGCTGCGCTTCGGCGCGACCGAGAAGGAGCAGGACACGCACTCGCGCAACATCGAGACGCGGATCAAGAAATCCTTTGACGTCGGCTTGCCGTTCAGCCCCTATCTCGCGGTGCGACTCGGCCAGAAGACCAGCAACACCGACAAGAGCGCGTATTCTCACTGGGCGCTGGACGCCGGCCTGAAGCTGCCGGTTGCCAGCCAGCTGGCGCTCGACGTCGGCATCCGCTACCGCGACGCCTTCCGCAGCACCATCAACTACCAGAGCACCCGCTACCATCTGGCCGTGCTGTACGAGATCGACCCGGCGAACGTGGTCGGCATGCGCTACACCACCAGCACGTCCACCAACAAGCCGGAAGAAGAACGTGACGGCTGGCGCTTCAATTACCAGCACAATTTCTGACCCGTCCCTGCTGCGACCGCGGTCGCCCGCGTCTCCCGCAGTCCCCTCCGCCTGACCATGTCTTTCTGTAAAGCTCAGATTTTCCTGACATAATCTCTCCCTTAACCTGACAGAAAACTGACGGTCGCTGGCTACACTGCGGCCTTCGTTTTTTCAAGGGCGATACCTCAATCAGGGAGAAGCATGCAACAACGAAGGATTCGGCGCGAACGCCCGGGACAAGGGATAACCCGAACCCAAGACACGCTGCGACGGTTCGCGACCGTCAGCCTGCTGGCACTGCTGCTGCCGCTGGCGCCGGCCGCCGACGCGCAGCCGAAAGCGGCCGCCAAAGGCAAGACCGCGCGCACCGCCGCCGCCAAGGCGCCTGCCCGCACCCCGGCCGTTGCGCCGGCCGTCACCCCGGTCGCCATGCCGGAACCGGTCGTGCCCGCCGCAGCGCCGGTACAGGCACAGCCCCAGGCGTCGGCGCCGGCACAGCCGCCCGGCCCGCCGCCGGTTTTGCTCAGCATAGACAGCCTGGTCGCCACCGTCCTGCAGCACAACCCGTCGCTGCAGGCGGCGCGGCGGACCATCGACGTCGCCAGCGCCGCCGTCATCAGCGCCGGCGCGTATCCGAACCCGCGCCTCGAACTGAACGGCGGGCGGAATTCGACGCCGACCCCGACGGCCGCCGCCGGCAATGTGAAGGGCATCGGCATCACGCAGACCATCGAGAACCCGGCGCTGCGCAGCGCGCGCGTCAACACCGCACTGTTTGCGGAAAAGGCGTCGGTGCAGTCGTTCGCGCAGACGCGCAACGAGCTGGTCGGTGAGGTGCGGCTGCGCGCCTATGAATACCTGCTGCGCCGCGAGGAAGCGGCCGCTGCCGCCGAGGCGCTGAAGCTGCTCGAACAGACGCGCGAACGCATCCAGGTCCGCGTGACCACCGGCGAGACCGGCAAGCTCGACCTGATCCGCGCCGACGCCGAGATCGTCAATGCGCGCCAGCGCGAAGAGACCGCGCGGCTGCAGATCGCGCAGGCGTCGATCACGCTGAACCGGCTGGCCGCCGGCCAGCTGCCGCCGGACTGGCAGCTCGACTCGGTGCTGGCCGACGAACATGAGCTGCCCTCGCTCGACACCTTCAAGCAGCTGGCCGCACGGCAGAACCCCGAGGTGCGCGTGCTCGAGGCCGAGCTGCAGCGCAACCAGTCGCGCTTCGACGAGGCGCGCGCCAGCCTGCTGCCGGGCGTCGACCTGCGCCTGTCGCAGCTGCGCGAGCCCGAAGTACGACAGGACATCATCGGCGTGTCGATCCAGATTCCGCTGTTCGACCAGCGCCGCGGCCCGCGCGCCGAGGCCATTGCCGAGCGCGAACGCACGCTGGTGCGGCTCGAAGGCCGGCGCGCCGAGCTTGTACAGCAGCTGGAGCTGGCCTGGCGCTCGGTCGAGATCGCGCGCGTGCGCGTGCAAGCCTTGTCCGAAGGCGCGGTGCGCTCGGCCGAGGCGGCGCTGCGCGTGGCCGAAGCGGCCTATCGCTTCGGCGAACGCGGCATCCTCGAGGTGCTTGACGCGCAGCGTGTGCTGCGCGCGGTGCGCCAGGACCTGCTGCTGGCACGCTTCCAGCTGCAGTCTTCGCTGATCGAGCTCGACACGCTGGCCGGCCGCTATGCCGGCGAACAATGATTCGCCGGTGCGACGAACCTTACCGAACAGAACAACAGACCCGTACATGAAAGCTCAACCGACCCCCATGTTCCTGGCCATCGCGGCCGCCGCGCTGATCGCGGCTGGCTGCAGCAAGGAAGCGCCGCCGCCCGCCAAGGCGCCGCCGGCCGAAACCGCTGCACGGCAGGACCCGATGGAAGTCGTCCTGACGCCTGAAATGGCAAAGCAGTTCCGCATCGAGAAAGCCGCGCTGGCCGACATCGCCGTCACGCAGCGCGTCGCCGGCCGCATCGAGGCGAACGAGCGCCTGACCACGCGTATCGGCGCGTCCGTCACCGGGCGCGTGATGAACGTGCTGACCGAGGTCGGCGACCGCGTGAAGGCCGGCCAGGTGCTGGCCACGCTCGCCAGCCCGGAGCTGACCAATGCACAGCTCGCCTACCTGCGCGCGCTGTCGGCCACCAAGCTGGCCGAACGCACCGTCGAGCGCGCTCAGGCGCTGGTCGCCGCCGACGTGATCGGCACGGCTGAGCTGCAGCGCCGCGAGGTCGAGCTGTCGGTCGCGCGCGCCGAGCTGCGCGCGGCCAGCGACCAGCTGCGGCTGATCGGGCTGTCGCCGGGCGCGATCGAGCGACTGCGCGAATCCGGCGCGATCGCCTCCGAAGTGCCGATCACCTCGACCCGCACCGGCATCGTCATCGAGCGCAAGGTCAGCCAGGGCCAGGTGGCACAGCCGGGCGACCCGCTGTTCACCGTGGCCGACCTGTCCAACGTCTGGGTGGTCGGTGCGTTGCCTGAACAGGACGCCAACTCGGTGCAGCTGAACCAGCGCGTCGAGGTTGAGGTGTCCGCGCTCGGCGCCGACAAGCTGACCGGGCGCATCGTCTACGTCAGTGATACGGTGCAGCCGGAAACCCGCACGGTGCCGATCCGCACCGAGGTGCAGAACCCGAAATACGAACTCAAGCCGCAGATGCTGGCCTCGCTGAAGCTCAACGGCATGCACGCAAAGCAGCTGGCGGTGCCGGCGGCGGCGGTGGTGCGCGAGAACGACAAGGACTACGTGTTCGTCCATCTCGGCGAACAGCGTTTCCGGCTGACCGAGGTCACGCTCGACGAGGCCGCCGGCGACCTGCGCCCGGTGCGCAAGGGTATCGACGAAGGCACGCCGATCGTGGTCGACGGCAGCTTCCACCTGAACAGCCAGCGCAAGCGCGCCGAGCTGGAGTAAGCCGATGAAGGCACTGATCAAGGCGGCGCTCGAGCAGCGCCTCGTGATGGTCGTGATCGCGATCGCGCTGATCGGCTTCGGCGTGCGCGCGGCACTGAAACTGTCGGTCGACGCGTTCCCGGACGTGACCAACATCCAGGTGCAGGTCGCGGCCGAGGCGCCGGGACGCACGCCGGAGGAAGTCGAGCGCTTCGTCACCGTGCCGCTGGAGATGGCCATGACGGGCCTGCCCGGCCTGACCGACATGCGCTCGCTGAACCGCAGCGGCCTGTCGATCATCACGCTGGTCTTCACGGACAACACCGACGTCTATTTCGCGCGCCAGCTGGTGATGGAGCGGCTGATGGAAGTCCGCTCGCGGCTGCCCGAGGACATCACGCCGGTGCTGGGCCCGGTGTCGACCGGCCTTGGCGAGGTATTCCAGTACACGCTCGACCATCCGGACGACGGCAAGCGCAAGCTGACCGAGGCCGAGCTGATGGAGCGCCGCTCCATCCAGGACTGGGTGGTGCGGCCGATGCTGCGCTCGATCGCCGGCGTGGCCGAGATCAACTCCTTCGGCGGCTTCGAGAAGCAGTACCAGGTCTTCGTGAACCCGGACCGCCTGCGCCACTATCACATCGGCATGGAGCAGGTGCGCGACGCAATCGCGCGCAACAACGCCAACTCCGGCGGCGGCATCCTGCCGCAGGGCGCCGAACAGTTCCTGATCCGCGGCGTCGGACTGACCCGCACGGTCGAGGATGTCGGCAACATCGTGCTGAAGGAAGAGCGCGGCATCCCGGTATTCGTGCGCGACGTCGCCGAGGTGAAAATCGGCCCGGCGGTGCGCCAGGGTGCGCTGGTGAAAAACGGCACCACCGAATCGACCGGCGGCATCGTGATGATGCTCAAGGGCGGCAACGCGAAAGAAATCGTCACCCGCCTGAAGGCGCGCGTACACGAGATCAACACGAAGCAGATGCTGCCCGGCGGAATGCAGATCGTGCCCTTCTACGACCGCACCGAACTGGTCGATGCGTCGCTGTGGATGGTCGGCAAGGTGCTGATGGAAGGCGTGATCCTGGTGGTGATCGTGCTGTTCATCTTCCTCGGCGACCTGCGCTCGTCGCTGGTGGTGATCGCGACGCTGCTGATCACGCCGCTGGTGACCTTCATGGTGATGAACAAGATCGGCCTGTCGGCCAACCTGATGTCGCTGGGAGGACTGGCGATCGCGATCGGCCTGATGGTCGACGGCACCGTGGTGGTGGTGGAGAACGTCTTCCACAAGCTCGGGCACGCGAAGCCGGAAGAGCGCGTGCAGGTGGTGCTCGACGGCACGATCGACGTCGCCAAGCCGACCATCTACGGCATCTCGATCATCATCCTGGTGTTCCTGCCGCTGATGACGCTCAGCGGCATGGAAGGCAAGATGTTCGGCCCGCTGGCGCTGACCATCGCGATCGCGCTGGCCGTCTCGCTGGCGGTGTCGCTGCTGCTGTCGCCGGCGCTGTGC
>CAYZXP010000086.1:0-12497 GCA_964482415.1 uncultured Bifidobacterium sp.
TTTCAAGACCGGTGCCTTAAACCGCTCGGCCACGCTTCCCTTGAATGAAGGGCGAAATTATACCCTCGCCGCCCTTCCCGTCCAGATTTTTCAATCCGGCAGGAACATCTGTTGCAGATCGTTCAGGAAGCGCTGCCCGAGTTCGGTCGGACGGATCTGCCTGAAATCCACTTCCAGCAGCCCTTTCTTTTCCGCCTGCTGCAACGCGGGTTCGATCAGTTGCTGAGGCAGCCCGGTGCGCTCCATGAACAGCCGCGATTCGAAGCCCTCGGTCAGCCGCAAGGCATTCAGCATGAATTCGAAACCCATCTCGTCGCGACCGACTTCATGCTCCTCGTGAATTGCATTCCCTGCATTGGCCTGCTGCATGTAGGTGGCCGGCTGTTTGTAACGCGCCTGCCGAACCACGCGATGCGGGAACGACAGCTTCGAATGCGCACCCGCACCAATGCCGAGGTAGTCACCGAACTCCCAGTAGTTCAGGTTGTGCCGCGCACGCCGCCCGGGTCGCGCAAATGCCGAGACTTCGTAATGCTCGTAGCCGGCGCCGGCCATACGGTCGGCAATCATCTGCTGCATCACGGCGCTGCTGTCGTCATCGGGCACCTCGGGCGGGTACTTTGCGAATACGGTATTCGGCTCGAGTGTCAGGTGATACAGCGACAGGTGGGGCGGCGCAAAACCGAGCGCGGTCTCCAGGTCGGCAGCGGCCTCTTCCATCGTCTGGCCCGGCAGCGCAAACATCAGGTCGAGATTGAAGTTGCCGAAGTTCTGCTGCGCGATCTCGACCGCGCGGCGCGCTTCGTCGCCATCATGGATGCGGCCGAGCGCCTTGAGATGACGAGGGTTGAAGCTCTGGATGCCGATGGACAGGCGGTTGATGCCGCTGGCCGCATAGCTCCTGAATTTCTCTGCCTCGAAGGTGCCGGGGTTGGCTTCCATCGTGATCTCTGCACCGGCCTCGAGCGGCAGCAGGCTGCGGATGTCGGACATCAGCCGATCCAGCCCCTGCGCCGACATGAGGCTGGGCGTGCCGCCACCGATAAAGACAGACACGATCTTGCGGCCCCAGACCAGCGGCAGCGATTGCTCGAGGTCGGCACGCAAGGCATCAAGATAAGCGACCTCCGGCAACTCGTCGCCGGCCTCGTGCGAGTTGAAGTCGCAGTACGGGCACTTGCGGACGCACCACGGAAAATGTACATACAGAGACAGCGGCGGCAAGGCCGGCAGGTTCAGGATGCCGGGCTTGAGATAGCTGTCAACGACGCGACGCGGCGCCGCCTGCAGCACCTCGGGCCGAATGGGGATCATTGCAGCTTCCCGATCAGCGCGCGCATTGCCTGGCCGCGATGCGACAGCCTGTTCTTCTCGTCTGCCGACAGTTCCGCGGCAGTCTTGCCGAGATCGCGCACGAGGAAGTGCGGGTCGTAGCCGAAGCCGCCTGCGCCGCGTGGCTCGGAGACGATCTCGCCATCCCACCGTCCTTCGGCAATCACCGGCTGCGGGTCGTCTGCATGGCGCAGGTAGACCAGCACGCAGTAGTAGTACGCGGACTTGTCCGCGTGTGCGGTCAGTTCCTTTACCAGTTTGGCGTTGTTGGACGCATCGGATTTCGGCTCGCCTGCAAAGCGCGCCGAGTAGACCCCGGGCGCGCCGCCGAGCGCCGGCACGCAGATGCCGGAATCATCGGCCAGCGCCGGCAGGCCGGACAGCCGCGCCGCGTGGCGCGCCTTGGCCAGCGCATTCTCAACGAAGGTCGCGTGCGGCTCCTCGGCCTCGGGGATGCCGAGCTCGCCCTGCGCCTTCAGCGCAAAACCCAACGGCGCGAGCAGCTGCGCAAACTCGGCGAGCTTGCCGCGGTTGTTGGAAGCGAGTACCAGCGGCGTGGTCATGCGATGCCCAGCGCCTGTTTCTGTTTCGCGATCAGTTCGCGGATGCCGGCATCGGCCAGATCGAGCAGGCGATTCATCGTCGCGCGGTCGAAGGCGTCGCCTTCGGCGGTGCCTTGCAGTTCGATGAAGTGGCCGGCGTCATTCATCACGACGTTCATGTCCGTGTCGCAGTCGGAGTCTTCCGGATAGTCGAGGTCGAGCACCGGCTGGCCCCGGTAGACGCCGACCGAAATCGCCGCAACGAAATGCCGCAGCGGAATCGCGGGGATCAGGCCCTTGGCCTGCAGGCCGGAGAAAGCGTCATGGGCGGCGACCATCGCGCCGGTGATGGCCGCGGTACGGGTGCCGCCGTCTGCCTGGATCACGTCGCAGTCGAGCTGCAGCGTGCGCTCGCCGAAGGCGGTCAGGTCGAAGGCGGCGCGCAGCGAGCGGCCGATCAGGCGCTGGATTTCCTGCGTGCGGCCGGACTGCTTGCCCTTGGCTGCCTCGCGGTCCATGCGGGTGTGGGTCGAGCGCGGCAGCATGCCGTACTCGGCAGTCAGCCAGCCCTTGCCCTGCCCGCGCAGGAAAGGCGGCACTTTCTCGTCGATGCTGGCGGTGCACAGCACACGGGTGTCGCCGAATTCGACGAGCACGGAGCCCTCGGCATGACGGGTGTAGTTGCGGGTCAGGCGCACTTCGCGCAATGCATGGGCGGCGCGCCCGCTCGGGCGCTGGATCGCGGTGTCGGACACGGATTCCTCGGAATGATCGGTTGGCTTCAGGGACGATCCGGATGGATGCTGGTGATCACGCGGTCGCGCGGCATTCCATCGGTCATCAGGGAGCTCTCGCCGGGATCCTGCAGGTCATCCAGCCAGGTGACGGCGAGCGCGGTGACATTATCGCCGTTTTTTCCGCCGGCCCGCGCGGCGTCGCCCACCAACCCCGGGATGGCGCGCTCGAGCGGCGCGGCGGACAGCCGGTAAGCCAGCTCGTGTTCGCGCAGGTTGGACCACAGGCCGTCGGAGCACAGCAGCAGCTGGTCGCCGGTTTGCAATGTCACTGGTGCGGCGCGATCGACCTGCGGCAGCGTCGGCGCGCCGACGCAGTTGTAGAGCTTGTTGCGATCCGGATGGGTCGCTCGTTCCCGCGGAGACACGCGGCCGAGCGCCACCAGCCGCTCGATGTGGGAATGGTCGACGGTGCGCGCGAGGATGCGGCCGCCGCGCAGCCAGTACAGCCGCGAATCACCGCAGTGCGCCCACCACGCATGGCCATGCTGGACGAGGCAGGCGACGATGGTGGTGCGCGGCGCCTCGGCCAGCCGGTGCTGCGCGCGCCACGCCAGCAGCGAATGGTGCGCGGCAAACACCATCTGCTCCAGCAGCGCCGGCGGGTCCGCGACCGCAGGATTGGCCTGCTCGCGAAACAGCGCACCCATCGCCTGCAGGCTGCGGGTTGCCGCAATGTCGCCGTTCTGGTGACCGCCCATGCCGTCGGCCAGCAACAGCAGCAGCGCGTCGCGGGTGAAGCAGTAGCCCATGCGGTCTTCATTGCTGTCGCGGCCGCCGACGTGCGTGTCCTGGTAGATGGAGAATCGCATGCTCAGTGCAGCGCCCGGCGCAGCCGTGACAGCAGGCTGGCCGGACCTTCTTTGGCCTGGGAATCTTGCGGCCGGCCCGCTGCGGGGCGCATCAGCTTTTGCAGCGCGTACACGCTTTGCGGACGCGCCATCGGATCGAGCGCGAGGCTGCGGCGCACGAGGTCGACCAGCGTCGCGGAATAGCAGGACGCCAGTTCTGGCCAGCGCTTTTCCATGACATCTTCCTTTTGCCGCTCGAGCGCGGGCTGCGGCGGCGCACCGAGCATGCAGCAGCAGATTGATGCACCGATCCCGTAGATGTCGGTCCACGGGCCGAGATCGGCCTTCTGGTGCAGTTCGGGCGCAGCAAAGCCCGGCGTGTAAATCGGATGAATCTGCAACGGGTCGGCCTGCAGGGTCTGCCGGGCAGCGCCAAAGTCAAGCAGGATGGGCGTGCCGTCGTCACGCAGGTAGATGTTGGCCGGCTTCAGGTCGAGGTGCAGCAGCTTGTGCGTGTGTACCTCGCGCAGCGCATCCATGACCTGCAGGAAGACCGCGCGGATGGCCCGCTCGGAAAACAGCGGCGTGCGCTGCTGCTGCCTGCGTCGGGTGAGGTGTTCCTGCAGCGAACGACCCTGCTCGTAGCGCATCACGAGGTAGACGGTGTCATGCGCGCGGAAGAAGTTAAGCACGCGCACCACGTTCGGATGCTCGATGGCGGCCAGTGCGCGCCCTTCGTCGAAGAAGTATTTCATGCCGAGCCGGTAGAGCTCCACGCTGCCGGCATCGACTGCCGGCGCCAGCTGCCCGGGCTCTCGGCGCACGAGCGCAGCCGGCAGGTATTCCTTGATCGCCACGGGCCGGCCCTCGTGGTCGTGCGCGAGATAGACGATGCTGAAGCCGCCCACGGCAATCTTCTTTACAATTCGGTATCCGCCGAGTTCAAGTCCCTCGGGCAAGGCTGCGCCATGTTGAGCGGCCGTCTTCACTTGTGGTCCACGCTGTACCTCCGGGTGCGGATTGTGTGGACGTATTATCTTTTTGTAAAGTACAGGGGTTCCCTTTGACCATCAGCAGTATGACCGGCTATGCGGTCAGCAGCCGCGACAGCGATGCAGGCACGATCACGCTCGAGTTCCGCAGCGTGAACTCGCGCTTCCTCGACCTGCAATTCCGCATCAACGACGATTTGCGTTCGCTCGAGCCGATGTTGCGCGAAGCCATCATGGGTCGCGTTTCGCGGGGCAAGGTCGAATGCCGGGTGTCGTTCGGACGCAAGGAAAAGACCGCCGGCAGCCTCGCCGCGAATGAGGAACTGCTGACCGCGCTTCAAGCGTCGCAGCAGGCGATATTGGCGCGATTCCCGGACGCGCGTCCGATGAGCGTCAATGAGCTGCTGCGCTGGCCGGGCGTGCTGACGGAATCGGAACTGAGCCAGGAGCACCTGCAGGCCGATGTGCAGGCCACGCTGAAGGATGCGCTGGATGGGTTCGTCGAATCGCGGCAGCGCGAAGGCGCGGCGCTGGAGACGATGCTGCAGTCGCGCATCGCCGAGATCGAAGGCATCGTCGAGCGCATCACGCCGCTGGTGCCGAAAGCGATCGAGCAATTCCGCCAGAAGGCAATCGAGCGCATGCAGGAAGCGCTCGGCATCGCGACCGGCGAAGGCCGTCCGGCGGCCACGACCGAGGAGATGCACGAACGCATTCGTCAGGAAGTCACGCTGTACGGCATTCGTGTCGATGTGGCCGAAGAACTGACACGGCTGTCGGGCCACCTTGCGGAAACGCGCGCGATCCTGAAGAAAGGCGGTCAGGTCGGCAAGCGACTCGACTTCATGATGCAGGAGCTTAACCGCGAAGCGAACACGCTGGGATCGAAAGCTGCGGTGAAGGAATTGTCGGATGCGTCGATGCAGATGAAGCTGCTGATCGAACAGATGCGTGAACAAGTGCAAAACCTGGAATGACGACCATGACCGCGCAATCGTCGGGCTCGGGCAGCCTGTTCATCGTCGCCGCGCCTTCGGGCGCCGGCAAGTCGTCGCTGGTTGGCGCGCTTCTGCAACAGGAGCCGGACATCCGCCTGTCGATCTCGTTCACGACACGCGCGCCGCGTCCGGGCGAGGAGCATGGCCGCGAATATTTTTTCGCGAGCGAGCAGGAATTCCTCGAGCGCGAATCGAAGGGTGAGTTCATCGAGTGGGCGCGCGTGCACGGGAACTATTACGGCACCTCGCGCGTCGTGATTGAAGAGCAGACACGCGCCGGCAAGGACGTGCTGCTTGAGATCGACTGGCAGGGTGCGCAGCAGGTGCGCGCGCAGTTCCCTGAGGCTGTCGGCATTTTCATCCTGCCGCCGTCGATCGCGGTGCTCGAGCAGCGGCTGCGCTCGCGCGGGCAGGACAGCGACGACGTCATTGCGCGACGCGTGCAGGCTGCAGCCGGCGAGATCGCCCATGCCCCTGAGTTCGACTATGTTATTATCAACGACAAGTTCGAGACAGCCCTGTCGCAGCTCGCCGCGATTGCGCGCGCAACGCGCTGCAGGTTCCGCCAGCAGGCGGCGCGACACGGCTCCCTCTTTGCCGACTACGGCATCCAATCCAGTTTGAAATAAATCCGCTCCCCGGAGACACCATGGCCCGAATTACAGTCGAAGACTGCCTGAAGAAAATCCCGAATCGCTTCCAGCTCTGCCTCGCCGCTACCTACCGCGCGCGCATGCTGGCGCAAGGCCACACGCCGAAGGTCGACAGCAACGACAAGGCAACCGTGGTCGCACTGCGCGAGATCGCCGCCGGCCACGTCGGCATCGAGATGCTGAAGAAGGTCCCGACCTGACACGAAACGGAAGTCGCCCCTCGGGGGCTGGCAACGCGATGGAACCGACCGCCGCCGTCACCGCCACCACTTCCCCACATCGGAAGGCAGCTACCGCTTCGCCCTCCGGCAACACCTCCACCAACGATCCCTCCGCGCCGGCTGCTGTCGGCGTGGCCTCCGTGACCCAGCTGAACAACCGGCTGGCGGAGTACCTGACGTCGTCCGAGCTGAAGAAGGTCAAGGAAGCCTACCGCTTCTCTGACGAGATGCACCTCGGCCAGATGCGCAAGTCCGGCGAACCCTACATCTGCCATCCGATTGCGGTCGCCGAGATCTGCGCGGAATGGAAGCTGGACGCACAGGCCATCATGGCCGCGCTGCTGCACGACGTGATGGAAGACCAGGACGTGCAGAAAGACGAGCTGATCGAGCGCTTCGGCGCGCCGGTCGCCGCGCTGGTGGACGGACTGTCCAAGCTCGACAAGCTGGAGTTCCAGACGCAGGTCGAGCACCAGGCGGAAAATTTCCGCAAGATGCTGCTGGCAATGGCGCGCGACGTGCGCGTGATCCTCGTGAAGCTGGCCGACCGCCTGCACAACATGCGCACGCTGGATGCGATGTCGGCCGAGAAGCGCCGCCGCATTGCGCGCGAGACGATGGAAGTCTATGTGCCGATCGCGCACCGGCTGGGCCTGAACAACATCTATCGCGAACTGCAGGAGCTGGCGTTCGCGCACCTGCACCCGATGCGCCAGCGCACGCTGGCCAAGGCGGTCAAGGCCGCGCGCGGCAACCGCCGCGAACTGGTCAGCAAGATCCTCGACGCGGTGAAGGTGACGTTGCAAAACGGCGGCATTGACGCGGCCATCCAGGGACGCGAGAAGTCGCTGTATGGCATCTACCGCAAGATGCGCAACAAGCACCTGTCGTTCTCGCAGGTGCTGGACGTCTATGGTTTCCGCGTCGTTGTCGACAGCTTCGCGAATTGCTATGTCGCGCTGGGCGTGCTGCATTCGCTGTTCAAGCCGATGCCGGGCAAGTTCAAGGACTACATCGCGATTCCGAAGCTGAACGGCTATCAGTCGCTGCACACCACGCTGATCGGCCCGTACGGCACGCCGGTGGAATTCCAGATTCGCACCGAGGAAATGAATCGCGTCGCCGAGGCCGGCGTTGCCGCGCACTGGCTGTACAAGAATCAGAATGCCGCGCTGACCGACCTGCAGCAGCGCACGCATGCGTGGCTGCAGTCGCTGCTGGACATCCAGCACCAGACAGGCGATTCGGCCGAATTCCTCGAGCATGTGAAGGTCGACCTGTTCCCGGACTCGGTGTATGTGTTCACGCCAAAGTCGACCATCATCGCGCTGCCGCGCGGAGCGACGGCGCTGGATTTCGCTTACACGATTCACACTGATATTGGCGACCATGCGGTGTCGGCAAAAATCAATCATGTGGCGGCGCCGCTGAAGACGGAACTGCGCAACGGCGACATCGTCGCCATCGAAGTTTCCGACGACGCGCGGCCGACGCCGAACTGGTTGTCCTTCGTGCGCACCGGCCGTGCCCGCTCGGCGATCCGCCATCATCTGCGCTCGATCAATCGCGAACAGGCAATCGAACTGGGCGAGATGCTGCTGGAACAAGCGCTGCTGTCGCTGGAGCTGATGACTGAGCTGCCGCAGGAAGTGCTGGACAAGCTGCTGGTCGATACGGGGGCGAAATCGGCGGACGACATCTACGCGGACATCGGTACCGGGCGTCGACTGGCGTCGCTGGTCGCGCGCCATCTGCAAGGGCTGATGGAGGCCCCGCCCGCCGCGCAAGCGGAGGAATCGTCGACGGACCCGAAGATCAAGCCGATGGCCGTCAGCGGCGACGAGCCGGCCAGCTCGGTGCAACTGGCGAGCTGTTGCTCGCCCATCCCCGGCGACCGCCTGATCGGCAACCTGCGGCGTGACCAGATGCTGGTCGTGCACACGGCCGACTGCGACGCTGCGCGCCGCTATCGGGCGAAGGAACCGGGACGCTGGATCGATGTGCACTGGTCGCATGACCATGCGAGCCGTTCAAATTGCCGCATCCGCGTGCTGGTGAATGATGAGAAGGGCCTGCTGGCCCGCCTTGCGGCGACGATTAATGAATCGGACTCCAACATCGTCCACGTCGGTATGGACGAAGGACGCCACGAAGGCCCGCTGACGGAATTGCGCTTCACGGTGCAGGTGGAGGATCGCGTGCATCTCGCGCGGCTGATGCGCAATGTGCGGCGCGTGCATGGCGTGGAGCGCATCCTGCGCGACCGCGCCTGAGACGTGCAGCGCGCCGGCATCGCGCCGGCGCGCCCCGAGGACCTTATGGCCTCTGGTTTACTCGTGGTCCTTGTGTCCCACGCTGTGCTGCAGGCGGCGCACGCCGAGCCAGACGCCGAAAGCCAGCGCAGGCACGGCGATGCCATTCACGATATCCGAATCGAAATGCAGCCCGCCGGCCTTGATGCCCTTCACGACGTAGCTGACCAGTCCGACCAGATAGTACGAGATCGCGACCACGGACAACCCTTCGACCGCCTGCTGCAGTCGCAGCTGCTGCGCGGCGCGCCGGTTCATCGACGCCAGCATCTGGCTGTTCTGCCGCTCCTGCCGGATACCCACGCGAGTACGCAGCAACGAGTTGGTGTTGGCGATGCGCTCGGCCAGCAGCTCTTGCCGGCGCGACGTCGATGCGCAGGTGTTCATTGCCGGCGTCAGGCGGCGCTGCATGAATTCTTCAATGGTCGGCACGCCTTCGATGCGCCGCTCGCGCAGCTCGGCGATGCGCGACATCACGAGGCCGAAGTAGGCCTGTGACGCGGAGAAGCGATAGCTGTCGTCGACCGACAGCTGCTCGAGGCGCGACGCCAGCTGCGTGATCTGCTGCAGCAGCGCCTGCTCTTCCTGCATGCCCTCTTCCTCGGTGCGCTCGCGCTTTTCGCGGGCCACCATCGCCTTGGTCACGGACGCCAGTTCGGACTCGATGTCGTTGAGCACCGGCGCGGCATGCTGGGCGACCGGCAAGCCGAGCAGCGCCATCACGCGATACGTCTCGATCTCGAGCAGTCGCTGCACGAGGCGGCCGGCCTGCTGGCCCTTGAGGCCGGCGTCGAACACGACGAAGCGCGCAAAGCCGTCGGCATGTATCTGGAAGTCGGTCCACACCTGCGCACCCTGCGACGCCTCGCAGCCGATCACGGAATTCGTATCGAACACGCGGCGCATGTGCGGCGCGGTGTCCTCGGCGCTGGCGCTGGCGCGATCAAGCACGACGTGCGTGGCGACCAGCAGCCTGCCCTTCAGCGACAGCAGCCAGCCTTCCGGCAACTCGGACGACGGCATCTGCGCGAACCGCGCGTCGGCAGACGGCGCGGCCTGCGGCGAAGCCACGAAGGTGTAGCCGGCGAATTCGGTGTGGCATTCCCACTTCAGCCGGAAGCGGCCGAAATCATGGAAGAAGTATTTCGCATTGCCAGCCGGCGCCGGCACGCCGAAGTGCGCGCAGAAATCCGCCAGCAGCGCCGACTGCAGGCCGAGCTTGTCGGCCGGCGCCAGCGGTTCGTTGCGGCCGTGGACCGCGAGGTGGGTGATCTTTTCGGGAGCGTCGAGCCGCATCGGCGGCCGCGAATGGATCTCTGCAGCCAGCGGTACGCGCAGCGGATGATTGAGTGTGGAGTAGACGATAGGCATGGCGGCCATTGTACGTCAGCCGAGTGCGGGATATCGAACTGACATGATCTCCAGTTCGTCGTCGCCGGCAGGCGTGCGCAGGGTGATGACGTCGCCCTCGCGCGCCTTGGTCAGCGCGCGCGCGACCGGCGACACCCAGCTGATCTTCCCGTTCAGCGGATCGAGTTCGTCGATGCCGACGATGGTCACCGTGTGCTCTTCGCCAGCGGCGTTCACATAGCTGACCGTCGCGCCGAAGAAGACCTGGTCGCTGCCATGATGGACGCTCGGGTCGACGACTTCGGCGAGATCGAGCCGCTTGGTTAGGAAGCGGATGCGGCGGTCGATCTCGCGCAGGCGGCGCTTGCCGTAGATGTAGTCGCCGTTCTCGGAACGGTCGCCGTTGGAGGCCGCCCAGTGCACGACCTTCACCACCTCGGGACGCTCGACGTCGATCAGCTGCAGCAGCTCATCGCGGATGCGCTGATGGCCGTGCGGCGTGATGTAATTCTTTGCGCCCGGCGGTATCGGCGGCAGCCCGCCGCCGAGCTCATCGTCGTCGTCGCCTTCCGGCTCCTTGACGAAGGCTTTGTTCATTCGCGTTCCTTTACCGGCTTTGCGGCCGCGCCGGTCTGCAGCGAGAAGCGCGCGGACTCGTCACGCGCCAGCGCCTGTACCAGCCACGGCATGACGTTCTTCAGCGTGGCAGCCAGCGTCCACGGCGGGTTGATGATGAACATGCCGCTGGCGACCAGCCCGCGGCCGTCGGCGTCGTGCGCGCCGATGGACAGGGTCACGTTGAGCCACTCGCCCTGCGCGATGCGCTTGAGGCGCTCCGGCAGCTGCTGCGACTCGAGGCGGCCGAGCACCGGATACCAGACTGCGTAGGTGCCGGTGGCGAAGCGCTTCTGCGCCTCTTCGAGCGCGGCCTTGACCTTGCGGTAGTCATCCTTGTCTTCATACGGCGGATCGATCAGCACCAGCGCGCGCCGCGATGGCGGCGGCAGCAGCGCCTTCAGGCTGGCAAAACCGTCGGCACGCTGCGCGAGGATGCGCTTGCCGCGCGAGCGCTGCCCGTTCGCCGCCGCATGCGCCTCGAGCTTGCGGATATTCTCTTCGAGCAGCTTGCTGTCGGTCGAGTGCAGTTCGAACGCGCGCAGGCGGTCCTGTTCGCGCATCAGCCGCTCGCTGAGGAAGGGCGAGCCCGGGTAATGGCGCAGCTTGCCGGCCGGGTTCATCGCCCGGATTTCGTTGACGTAAGCGGCGACCGCCTCGGGCAGGTCTTTCCGGCCCCATAGTCTGGCGATGCCCTCGCCGGCCTCGCCGCTTTTCGCGGCGAACTCGCTGTCGAGCGTGTAGACACCGGCACCGGCATGGGTGTCGATCACCATGTAGGCGGTGTCTTTCTGGTTCAGGTAGGCCAGCAGTTGCACCAGCACCATGTGCTTGAGCACGTCGGCGTGGTTTCCTGCATGGAAGGCGTGGCGGTAACTGAACATGGGAGACTTTGTAGGGCGTCGGGGACGTGATTTTATCCGATGCCGGGCAAAGGCTCGGTGGCAAGGACGGGCATCGACGATGGCGCCGGAATGAAAAAGGCCAGTCGGTTGACTGGCCTCGGGGAGCGAGCCCACCTCCTTGTGGGCGGCGGCTCGCCTGTTGTTATGGACAGCTGTCTCCTCTGTCCTCCTGCGTGTCCGTGGACGCGCCGGTGACTTGACGATGACTTATGCGACCTTCTTGTCGAAGAACTGTTCGTCTTCGGTCGAGCCATGCAGCGCGGTCGTCGACGACTGGCCTTGCTGGATGGTCTGGGTCACGGCGTCGAAGTAGCCGGTACCGACTTCACGCTGGTGCTTGACCGCGGTGAAGCCGCGCTCGGCTGCCTTGAACTCGGCTTCCTGCAGTTCGACGAATGCCGACATCTGGTTGCGAGCATAGCCGTGGGCCAGGTTGAACATCGAGTAGTTCAGCGCGTGGAAGCCAGCCAGGGTGATGAACTGGAACTTGTAGCCCATGGCGCCCAGCTCTTTCTGGAACTTGGCGATGGTCGCGTCGTCCAGGTTCTTCTTCCAGTTGAACGACGGCGAGCAGTTGTACGACAGCAGCTTGCCCGGGAATTTCGCATGGATCGCTTCAGCGAATTTCTTCGCGAAGGCGAGGTCCGGCTTGCCGGTTTCGCACCAGATCAGGTCGGCGTACGGTGCATAGGCAAGGCCGCGCGAGATGGCCTGATCGATGCCCGGGCGGGTCTTGAAGAAGCCTTCGACGGTGCGCTCGCCGGTGCAGAACGGCTTGTCGTTGTCGTCGACGTCCGAGGTCAGCAGGTCGGCGGCTTCGGCGTCGGTACGGGCGACCAGGATGGTCGGCGTGCCGGACACGTCAGCGGCCAGACGGGCTGCGTTGAGCTTCTCGACGGCTTCGCGCGACGGGACCAGCACCTTGCCGCCCATGTGGCCGCACTTCTTCACCGATGCCAGCTGGTCTTCGAAGTGGACGCCCGATGCGCCGG
>CAYZXP010000087.1:0-12239 GCA_964482415.1 uncultured Bifidobacterium sp.
TCGAGCTCGACCTTGGTGAAGTTCATGATCTTCGCGGCCGCCTTCACGCCGCCGAAGCTCGACGACGACGACGACGCATTGCTCGAGAACTGCTTCTTCATGATGCTCTCGAGCTCTTCCATCGCCGACGGCTGCACCGCGTCGAGGCTGGCGACGCGCTGCACGACCTCGGCGCGCGACTCTTCCGGCAGGAAGGACAGCACGTCGGCGGCCACTTCGGATTCCAGCACCGACAGGATGATCGCGGTCACCTGCGGATGTTCGCCGCGGATCATTTCGGCGATCGCGCGCGCATCCATCCACTGCAGGATTTCCAGGCCGCGGCTGGCGCGCCCCGGCATGATGCGCGACAGCACCGACGACGCCTTGTCCGGCCCGAGCGCGCGCTTGAGCACGGTCTCCACGTATTCGGTGGTGCCGAGCGACAGGCTGGTCTGGCGCTTGAGCATGTCGACGAATTCGTCGAGCACGACGTTGACCGCGTCCTGCGACATGTCGGCCACGGACACCATCGCCGCGCCCAGCTCCTGCACCTCTTTCGGGTCAAGGTAGCTGATGATGTTCGACGCCAGGTCCTCGCCGAGCAGCAGCATCAGCACGGCGGCGCGCTGCACGTTGGTGATGTCGGCCAGTTCGCGCCGAAGCTCTTCCGACATCGACGGCGGGGAAACGGTTGCGTTGGAATTGTCTGCCATGGTTTGCCTCGGTTGCTGCTTGCTGTGCGGCGGTCCGCTTATTTTTTCTTCGGCGCGCCCGCGCCCTTCAACATGTTCTTGACCATCATGACCACGCGGTCCTTTTCCTTCTCCGACAGGTACTTCACCAGCACCAGCTTGTCATCGTAGCTCTTGGCGTCGGACAGCATGTCGGCGGGGATGGTCGCCCTCTTCTTCGGCTTGAATTTCTTCTTCATTTCCTCGAGGGACTCGGGCGTTCCTGCGGCCTTCTGTTCTTCTGCCATGTCTTTTTCCGGTGATTTGTCTGCGTCGCCCGCATCAGTTGCGGACCATGTTCTTCAGGACCAGCGCAACGCGGCCCGATTCCTGCGCCACCAGCATGCGAATCAGCGCGACCTTGTCATCATAGCTGTTGGCGGTGTCGAGCATCTCGGCCGTGAAGGCCGGCTTCTTCGGCTTCATCGCCTGCATCCGTTCGCGCAGTTCGTCCAGGCTCTCGCCGTCTTCCATCTCCAGGTCGTCGTCCCCTTCCGCGTTGCCTTCCGCCCCTTCGAGCAGCGCCGGGCCGCCAGCCTCGGCCTCGGCGACCTTGTTCTCCAGCGCGACGCGCGCTTCCTCGGCCGCCTTCGCTTCCTGCTCGGCCTTCGCGGCCTTTTCCTCGAGCGCCTTGACCTCTTCCGGCGTCGGGCCGGTCGGCGGCATGATCTGCTGGTTGATCGTCGGGCCCTTCACCATCGGCCGCACCACCGCCAGCAGGAACACCACCAGCACGAGCGCGGCAATTCCAATCTTGATAACGTTTTGCAGGTCGCCGTCGGCGTACCAGGGCTTCGGCGGTTCGGGAGCGAGCGTCTCGAAGCGCGCCGGCGCCACCGTCACCACGTCGCCGCGCTCGGCGTTGTAGCCGACTGCGCTGCGCACCAGGTTCTGCATGCGATCCAGTTCCTGCTGCGAATACGGCACCGTGGTCGCCGCACCCGGCGCCAGCGGCTTGCCGTCGGTCGGCGGCGGCGCTTGGCGCTCGGCGACCACGACGGCGACCGTCAGGCGCGAGATCGTGCCCGGCGAGCTCTTCACATGGCGCACCTGGCGATCCATCTCGAAGTTGCGGGTCGACTTGGTCGTGACCGTTTCGCTGCCGACCGGCTTCTGTTCGTCGGCGTTGGTGCTCTTGGTCAGGTCGGCGTCGGGCGGCGGCGAGTTCGTCATCGAGCCCGGGATGCCTTCCGGATCGACCTTCACCTTGCGCTCGGTCGTCACCGCTTCGGAGCGCGGCTTGACGCCCTTGTCCTTGTCGTCGAAGTCCTCGGTCGTGGTCTCGACTTCGGTGTAGTCCATCGTCAGGTTCACCTGCGCCTGCACCGCGGCCTCGCCGACGACCGGCGCCAGCAGCTCGACCACGCGGTTCTTGTAGGTCTCCTCGGTGCGCTGCTTGTGCTGCATCTGCGCGACCGTCAGGCCCATTGCCTGATCGACCGGATTATCGGCCGTCAGCAGGTTGCCCTGATCGTCGACCACCGACACGTTCTCCGGCGTCAGGTAGGGCACGCTGGAAGACACCAGGTGCACGATCGCCTTCACCTGCGGCGTCGACACGCCGCGGCCGCTGTGCGGCGTCACCACCACCGAGGCCTTCGGCGTGGCGCGTTCGCGCACGAACACCGACTGCTTCGGCAGCGCGAGGTGGACACGCGCGGCCTTGATGGTGGAGATCTGCGTGATGCTGCGCGCCAGTTCCTGCTCGATCGCGGTGTTGTACTGCACCTGCTCCATGAACTGGCTGGTCGTCATCGACGACTTGTCCTTCAGCGACTCCATGCCGATCGGCTGCGCTTCCTTCGGAATGCCCTGGCCGGCGAGGAAGATGCGCGCCTCGTGGTAACGCGCCTCGGGCACCGTGATCTGGCCGCTTGAGGTGTCGATCCTCGGCTTGAAGTCGCCGGCCTTCAGCGCCTCGACCGCCGCCTGTTTGTCGTTCTCGGTCATGCCCGGCATGATCGGCCGGTACGGCACGCTCTGCGTGAACTGGAACGCGGCGGCCGCGACCGCCAGCAACAGCAGCGCGGCCATCGGCAGCGCCACGCGGCGCACGGCCGGCTGCTTCAGCGTGTTGTCGATGATGCGGCGCAGCGAGGACAGGCCGCCGGCCATTCCCTGCATCGACGCAGGCGCGCCGGCGCCCGCAGTCATCGGCAAGCCGCCGGCGCCGGCGGCGCCGGTTGCCTGCATCGGCGGCAGCTGCGGCGGCACGCCGCCCGGATTCATAGTCGCTTCGGCCATGGTCTTCTTTCAGCTTTCTCGCAGGTCGTCAGACCGGCATGTTCAGGATGTCTTCGTACGCCTTCATGATCTTGTTCCGCACCTGCAGCGTCGCCTCGAAGGCCAGTGACGACTTCTGCATCGCCAGCACGACGTCGGTCAGCGGCACGTCCTCGCCGCGGTCATACGCGGTGCGCAGCGCGGACGCCTGCTGCTGGATGTCGTTGGTGCTGCGCACCGCGGAGGCAACCGCCTCGCCGAACGTGGGCTTGCCGACTTCGGGAGTCGGCGGCGTCAGCACCTGCGGCGTGTTCTTGCCGGTCGACTCGACCTGGTGCTGGCGCAGCGTGGCCAGCATCGCGTCGATGTTGGCCTGGCTGGTAAGGCGGTTGATCATGGGTCAGGCCTCCGCCTCAGGCCGCAGCCAGCGCGGGCATGCCGCGCTCGCGGAACTGGGCCATCTTGTAACGCAGCGAACGCGGGCTGATGCCCAGTTTCTTCGCCGCCTCGTTGCGATTGCGGGTCGACTGGATCGCGGCCATGATCGCCTGGTACTCGCTGCTCTTGACCGCGCTTGACAGGTCGCCGGCCGCCTCCTGCGCCGGCTCGCGCAGCGCGAAGCCCGTGGCCATCGGCGCGCCGGCCGGCGGCAGCGCCAGCGGACGATCGTCGAGCTCGTCGAACAGCAGCTCGGCTTCGGTAATCAGGTCGCCGCTGCACAGCACCAGCGCGCGCTGGACGACGTTCTGCAGTTCGCGCACGTTGCCCGGCCAGCTGTAGCGCTGCAGGCGATCGATCGCAGCGGCAGAGAGCTGCATCTGGCGATCGGCCGGGCCGAAGTTGGCGAGGAACTGCATCACCAGCGGCAGGATGTCGCCCGGACGCTCGCGCAGCGGCAGCAGGGTCAGCTTGAAGGCGCTGATGCGGAAATACAGGTCTTCGCGGAACTCGCGGCAGGCAATCGCCTCGCGCAGGTCCTTGTTGGTCGCCGCGACCAGGCGGACGTCCAGCTCGACCGGCGCCTGGCCGCCGAGGCGGGTGATCTTGCGTTCCTGCAGCACGCGCAGCAGCTTGGTCTGCAGGTGATAAGGCATCTCGGCGATCTCGTCGAGGAAGATGGTGCCGCCGTTGGCTTGCTCGAAGAGGCCGCGGTGCTCTTTCAGCGCGCCGGTGAATGCGCCCTTCTCATGGCCGAACAGCAGGTCCTCGATCAGGTGCTCCGGCAGCGCCGCGCAGTTCAGCGCGACGAACGGGCCGTTGCGGCGCGGCGAGGCGTCGTGCAGCACGCGCGCCAGCACTTCCTTGCCGGCGCCGGTCGGGCCGACAATCAGCGCCGACACCTGCGTCTGCGCGACGCGGCGCGCCAGCTCCAGCAGGTGCTGGCTGTTCGGGTCGACGAAGACGAACTTCTGCGCGGTGGCAGCGGGACGCGCGACATCGGCGCGCTTCGGCGCCAGTGACAGCGCATTGCGCCAGCCGTCGACCGACCATTCGTCGGCCGGCATCACATGAAAGGCGCCGCCGCGCATCGCGTCAATGCCGAGCGACAGCGCGCTGCGATCGACACGGCACAGCACCGGCACATCGTGGCCGAACGACTGCGTGAGCTTCTTCACTTCCTGCAGCAGGCCGGTGTCTTCCATCAGGCGGATCACCACCAGCCGCGCCTGCGCGAGACCGCTGCGCAGGTCGTCGAGCGTGGCCACCGGCAGGAGCCGCAGCCCGGCCGCTTCCAGCGGTTCGCGCGCGGCGGCGCTGACCGCCGACGTCGGGTCCAGCCACAGCGCGGGATGAATCTGTTCGAGTTGTGCCGTCACGATGATTGCCTATGAGAACTTTTGGACGGTTCCCTTGTAGCAATCCGCGTGCCAATTATTTTTTCAAGGAAACATGCGGGTTTTCAGGCGGTGTGTCGGAATCGGCAGCGGATTGCCGGGGGCGGAAAAAGTCCTCCGGCGGCAAACGACGAATTCCCGACAGACAGGAATTGCCGGTGAGGCGGCAAGGAATTTCCGGGTTCTTTTGGGAGGAGACGGAAATGCGGACTGCTTTTCCTTGGCTACGGCAAGTACTTGCCGAAGGAGTTGTCGCACAGCGCGGTGTTCCCGCAAGGGGAGATCGGGGTTTAACGACGCCGGATCCCGGCCTTCGCCGGGATGACGATTTGAGAGCCGACAGCCTGTAAAACGTCGTCCCGGCGCAAGCCGGGACCCATCGTCGCTGAACCCATGGCGCTAGCCCGGCGAGCGCAACGCTGGATTCCGGCCTGCGCCGGGATGACGATTTGAGAGCCGACAACCTGTAAAACGTCGTCCCGGCGCAGGCCGGGACCCAGTGTCTTCGCGCTTTATCGCCTTAACTGACTGGCCTTGGGCGCAGGCCGGTATCCAGCGCCCTTTAACGCCACGTCTCATTCAAAGGAAAAGCTATCGAGTACCAGGCTTCCCTACTCCGGACACTCCCGATACCCGCTGCGCAGGCACACCTGCGCCTGCCGGATCGCCTCGGCCTTCTGCCCGGACTTCAGCCCGGCCTCGATCTTCTGCTGCAATGAAGCCGCCTGCATCTCGCCGTTCAGCCTGGCCAGCTCGGCCCAGGTCATCGCCTTCTGCGGCTCGCGCCGCCAGCCCTCGCCGCTGTGATAGACGGACGCAGCCATCAGCTGCGCGCCCGCATGCCCCTGACGCGCGGCCTTCAGGTACCAGGACAGCGCCAGCGCGCCGTCGCGCGGCACGCCGCTGCCGCTGCGGTAGCACTCGCCGGTCATGTACTCTGCGCCCGCATGGCCGGCGCCGGCCGCGGCGGCGAACCAGGTCGCCGCCGCCTTCGGGTCGGCCGGAATGCCCTTGCCGCGCAAGAGCATCATCGCCAGGTTGAACTGCGCGACCGGCAGGCCGGCCTCGGCCGCGCGCGCATACCAGCCCAGCGCGTCGGCATCGCTGCGCGCCACGCCAAGACCATGCTCGTACAAATAGCCGAGGTTGTTCTGTGCCAGCGGATCGCCGCGCTGCGCGGGCCGTTTCAGCGCGCGCACCGCAGTCGCATAGTGGCCGCGCTCGATCGCGCGCAAGGCCGGACCGAGCGCAGGACGTTCTGCGTCAGTGAGTGAAGACGGGGAAGGTTCGGCCGGGCCCGGCTCGCCGCGCACGGACGGCGCCAGCAGGGCGAGCAGCAGCAGCGCGGACGGCGCGGCGCGCCTCATGCGACGCGCGAGCGGCCGGCGGCAGCGGCGGGCGCCGCCTTCGGGGAAAAGCCGCGGCAGCGTTCGCCGTCGGCGCGCAGCACTTCGATGGCTGGCATCATCCGCGTCTTGATGCCCATCAGCCGACATGCATAGGGCAGCCTCGGATCCCAGCTCACCGCAAAATGGCGGCACTGCCAGCAATTCGGCGCGCCGTCGGCAGTCAGCGGATGGGGGGCGTTCATTTCTTCTCGCGTTTCTTCCGTTGGTAATCAAACCAGGCGCGCGTGCCGACCGCCGCCAGCACCAGCGCCAGCATCAGCGCGCCCAGCATGCCCTGGAAAAACTCGCCCGCGCTGGTATCCGGCGGCAGGTAGCGCTCGGGATGAAGCGCGACCATGCCGGCCGCCAGCAGCAGGGCAATCAGCAGTATCCGCGCCAGCCGGAACAGCAGGCGCTTGCCCAGGTCGTTCATGGTTACCTCGTGTGACAGTACATCGGGACGATATTCTGTCACAGCACGCCGGCCGCGTTCACGGCCAGGCACGCCATGTCATTCGGGCGATCAGCCATTCAGCAGCTTCAGCACCGTCTGCTGGCTCATGTTCGCCTGCGCCAGCACCGCCGTGCCCGCCTGCTGCATGATCTGCGAGCGCGCCAGCTCGGTGCTGGCCTTCGCATAATCGGCGTCCTCGATCTGGCTGCGCGATGCGGCCGAGTTGGTCGACACGTTGGTCAGGTTGTCCATCGCGTACTGGAGGCGGTTCATCACCGCGCCCATCACCGCGCGCGTCGCATTGATCTTGTCCATCGCGCCGTCGAGCTTCACCAGCACCGCCTGCGCGCCTTCGCGGGTGTTGATGCGGTTGGTCATCTGCTCGAGGGATTCGTCGACGTCGCCGGTGATCTCCCCGGTGATCGGGCCGTCCTTGCCGAAGTCGGCGAGGTCGATCGTGATCTCCTGCCCGGCCTTCGCGCCGACCTGGAAAGTCAGGCGGCCGACGCGCGGCGGCGACATCTCGACGGACGAGCGGCCGCCGAAGGTGCCCTCCTTGAAGCCGAGCTCGTCGAAGTTCGAGTTGGGGCCGAAACCATTCGTGCCGGCGGCCACCGTGAACGCCTTTTCCGACACCAGCTTCAGCGAACTGTAGACGGTCTTTGCCGCGGTCGACTTGCTGTCGCCGCCGCGGATCGCAGTGACAATGTTGTCGCCGCCGTTGTTCGGCGTGACGGTCGAGATCGCCACCGTCGCATCGGCATCGCTGGAAGCCGCGCCGGACAGCGTGAACGGCGTGCCGGCCACGGTTGAGCGCACCACGATCTTCTCGGGGCTGTTGACCGCATCGCGCGAGACCGTGACGTTGGTCAGCTGGCCGCTGCTGATCTTCGCCTGGATTGCCTCCAGCAGCTTGGCTGCGAGGTCGGCCGGCGTGGCGGCCGTCGCCGCGTCGGACGTGATCGTCTGGCCATTGATCACCACCGTCGCACGATCGTTCGTCGTGTCGACCGTGCCGCCGATCGTGATCGCGCTTTCCTGCGCGACCGTGGTGCCGGTATCGAGGCCGAAGCTGGCAGCCGACAGGCCCGGCACGTCGGCATTGAACCAGGCCGACACGTTGCGGCCGTCCGCCGAAGTCAGCGTGACGCCGCCGCCGTTGTTCGACGCAACCACGCCATGCGTGTAGGTGCGCAGGTTGATCGCATCGACCACCTTCTGCCGGCGCACGTCGAGCGGCTCGTCCTCGGTCAGCATGACCTTGACTTCGATGCCGTTGATGAACAGCGACTGCTCGCCGGTCTCCGGGTACACGCCCGGCATGCCGGTCACGGTCCGGGTGCCGGTGATGGCGGCATTGTCGAATTCGGCCTTCACGCCGGTCTTGTCGAACTGGCTGTTGATGGCCGACGCGATCGCGATCGCGCTGCTGCTGCGCTGGCTGGCCAGCACGCCATCGGTCGAACGGATGTCGTCAATGCTCTCGGATGCCGGGATCGCCACGCCGTTGATCACGAGGTCGCCGGTGTTCAGCTTGCGCACCTGCGCCGCCGCATTCTCGACCACCACCGACGGATCAATGTAGCCGGCAGCGGAATCGGTCGACACCGACAGCGTGAACTCCACGCCCGGGTTCTTCGACGTGATGAAGATCGACGACAGGTCGTCGCCATTGCTGGCGGTGGCGGTGACGCCGAGCTTGGGATCGGCATTGATCTCGGCGATCAGCTTCGAGCGCACGTCTTCCATGCCGTGCTCGGCGCTGGTCGTCTTGAAGCTCTTGGTGCGGCCGTTGATGGTAATGCTGTAGGTCTCGCCGGCGGCAATGGTGCCGGACAGCGCGACCTGGTTGACCTGCGCGACCGGCGGATTGACGGCCAGGCGGTCGTCAATCACCAGCACGGTCTCGTTGTCCACGTAATTGCCGGCGGTCAGGCCCGAGCGGCTCAGGTCGCCGGTGGCCATGGTGTCGATCCTGATCGCCGTCTCCAGCTTCGACTCCAGCGCATACACACCGGCCTGCAGGCCCTGCTTCAGGCCGGTGCTGGCGGCGAAGGTGTCGTCCGGCACATTGGTGTTGAAGAACACTTCGATGTTGCGGCCGTCGGCCGCCTTCAGCGTAATGCCCTTCAGGTCGTCATTCGTGTTGATCGCCACCACGCCGGTGCGCGCGGTCATGCGGTTGATCGCCTCGGTCACGGCCGCGCGCGTCTCGCGCGGATTGTTCTCGACAGTCGTGATCACCGGCGACGTGTAGCCGTTGATGCTGATCGTGCCGGTGACCGGGTCGCCGGCCACCATGCGGGTGCCGGTGAACACGTTCTCCTGCACCACCGCCTTCACGCCGGTCAGGTTGCTGATCTTGTTGATCGCGGTCGCCTTCGCCAGCGCGCTCGATGCGGCATTCGACGTCGATACCTTGTCATATTCGGGCAGCGACACGCTGACCGACTGGCCGTTGACGATCAGGTCGCTGTTGCGCAGCGCCTTCAGCTGCGAGAAGCTGCGGTTGACGTCGATCGTCGCCGCCGGCGCACGATAAGTAATGTCGGCCTTGTCGCCGTTCGCGTACAGCAGCGACACCGTCAGGTCGTCGGAAATCACGGTCGCGTTGTCGCCGGCATCCACATTCGCCTGCGTGGTCGCCGACGCCACATTACCGGTGCTGCCGGCGCCGCGCGAAGACACGACCGCGGTCGCGACGAAGCCCTGCCCCGGCTGCTTCGCCGTCAGCGTGATGCCGCCGTTGCGGTCCAGCGCGATCGCTACCGAGCGCGTCAGGTCCGGGTCATCCTGCATGTCCTTGACGATGTTCGTCGCCAGCACGCTGTTGGACGTGTCGGCGCTGCCGACCGTGTACTGGTAGTCGTGCGAGCCGAGCTTCACCGTGATGACGTCGCCGACCGAATAGCTGCCCGACAGCGAGAGCGTGTCCACCTGCGCGACCGACTCTTTGGCGAAGCTGATCGAGCCGTCGGCGAAATTCACCTGGCCCTTCAGCATCACCGGGTCGCCGTAATCGACATTGAAGCGCGCCGTCACCGAGCCGTAAGCCTGCACCGGCACGACCGTTGCCACCACGCCGGCCGAGTTCGAGCTCGACACGGTCAGCGCGGGCGCATTTGCATCCAGCGCCGAATACGTGATCGCGAGCGTGCCGTCTTCGTTGTCGACGATCAGGCGGCCGGATGCGGAGAAATTCCAGTCCGGGTCGGCGATCAGCGCCGAGCGCACCACCGCTGCCGCCGAGGCGGCCGACATGGGTTCATTGAAGGTCACCGTCACGCCGGCGACGGTCATCGTGCCGCCGGCCGAGACCGGTCCGAGCGACAGGATTTCCTGCTTCAGCGGCGTCGGCTCGACCTCGAACGCCAGGTTGCCGGCCTTCAGGAAATTGCCGCCGTTGGCGAATTCAAAATCGGTGTCGGCAATCGCGAGGGTCTGCGCGACGCCGTTCACGCCGACGCCGGAGTCGGCCTGGAAGCTGACCAGTTCGACGTCGCCGTCCTCTTCCGGATACGTGATCCTGACCGTGCCGTCACCGCCGTCTTCGACGATGCTGCCGGAGAAGGCCGTCGCGGCAGTCAATGCCGTGGCGACTGCCGAGCCGACGTCGGATTTGCTCATGCCGGCAGTCAGGTCGACCGTCACGCCGCCGACATAGATGCTGCCCGAGCCCGTGACCGAGCCGGCCGTCAGCGTGACGCCCGGATCGGTGCCGCCGGCAGCCAGCGTTGCGCTGCTCGCGTCCTTGTCGGCGTCGCGATAGACGATGGTGACCGTGCCGTCCTGGTTGTCGATCGCCTGACGGGTGATGTTGGCCGACGCGAAATCCAGGTTCAGCGCCTGCGCGACCGCCGCAGCGACCGAGGTCGCGTCGGCGCTCGAGTCGAGCGTGACGGTGGTAGTCAGCGAATCCAGCGCGCCCGCGCCCTCTGTGGTCAGCGTGAAGCTGCCCGAGCCGGCGGCCGCGCCGAAGGTCAGCAGCTGCTGCGCGGGATCGACGGCAGTGAAGCTGATCTCCTGCTGCTCGATGTCCTCGCGGGTCTCGGTCGTGACCGGGCTGTAATTGATCTGCGTGCTGAGCTCGCCGGACGAAGCGATCTTGAACACCGGCTGCGGGCCCTGCGGCACGCCGGCCGTGCCGTTCAGCACCGAGAAACCGTTCCATTCGGTGGTGTCGGCAATGCGCACGATTTCCTGCTTCAGCTGCTGGAATTCGAGATCAAGGTAGCTGCGCTGTTCGTTGGCGTTGGTGTCGTTGATCGCCTGGATCGCGAGCTCACGCATGCGCTGCATCATGTCCGTGATCGAGTTCGTCGCGCCTTCGGCCGTCTGGATCAGCGAGATTGCATCGCCGGCATTCCGCACCGCCTGGTCGAGGCTGCGAATCTGCTGCGTCATGCGCGTCGCGATCGCAAGGCCTGCCGCATCATCCTTGGCAGAGTTGATCCGCTTGCCGGTCGACAGCTGTTGCATCGCCGTGGCCTGCGCTCGCTCGGTCGACTTCAGCGCTGCCTGGCTGAAGAGTGCCTTGGTGTTGGTGTTGATGACTGACATGCTTCCTATCTCCCTCGCGAATCCAGATTCGCGCTCGGCTGATCCAATTGGAAAATGTTCCTGTGGCTAACGGTCTAGCACTAACCGTGCCAATCAATAAATCTTTGATTTTCAGGGACTTTTTTCAAAGGATCTCCCTGTGCATCCTTAAATCATCGGCGGGGCGGCAAGCTTTGTCGGAAAACCGGCAGGCGCTTGCCGCCTGCCGGCTTCAGACCGCCGACAGGCCCATCGCGGCCGCCAGCGCGTCGTATTCCTTCAGCAGTTCCGGGTGCGACGGGAAAGCGGACAGCGCATCGCGCGTCGCTTCGAAGGCGGCTGCGAATTCGAGATTGCAGCGCAGCGAGCGGATCAGCATCGCGTGCGTGAACACCGTCGCCTGCCCTGCCTGCCGCTCCATCAGTTCACGCAGCAGATCGATCGCCTGCGGCCAGTCCTGCGCCATCACCGCCAGCAGGCTGGTGATCGCGAGGATGTCCTCGCTGTCCGGATACAGCGCCAGCCCCGCATCGCCCAGCGCGTAGGCCAGCGGGATGCGGTCCTCGCCCATCAGGGCCTGGATCGCGACGCGGATGTCAGCCGGCGTGAATCGCGACACCTCCAGCATGTTCATTGCAGAACCATTCGAATCTTTAGAAATAAGTTGTTGGGCGAGAATCGACATCAAGGGCTCCTGGATAGACGGCGTTGTTTCATCAGACTGCTGTCCGGACTCGCTCAAGTCCGGCGTACGGGGTCCGATTAGCAAAAGCAATGCCAGAAGGATGCGCAGGAGAAATATTCGTTCGGCTTGCGGGTCTTCTTTCACTCGGGCAGGCAGGCAATCTGCGCGATTTCTCCCCGCTGCACACGCGCGGCGGCGTGCGTCGCGCCACCCCCGGCAAAGCTTCGCCACCCCTTTGCCGCCTGCGGCAAAAACTTGCAGTGAAGCTTCCGGCAAGGATTGCGATGCGACGTGGGGGTCGGCTTCCCGGCTTGCGCCCGGCCTTTGACCGGCCTTGGCTGAGGCGGCGGCTGAAGCGACGGCTGGGACCCATCGTCGCTGAACCCATGGCGACAATCCGGG
>CAYZXP010000088.1:0-12027 GCA_964482415.1 uncultured Bifidobacterium sp.
CATCGCCGGGCATCGAGCTCAAGACCGCGCCGGAAGGCTACGTGAAGCTGCATGACAACCACCACCTGTGGTCGAAGACACGCATCGGTGAAGTGCAGAAGAACGGCCAGTTCAAGGTGATCTACGAATCCGGCCTGATCGAGCCGAACCCCTTCCCGAAGGGCTATCAGTAATCAGCATCAGGGCGGCTCGCAGCCTGCGGGCTGCGGCCGCCTGTTTCATTTTCAGCGTCAGTCACATCGGGCGCAGACGCAGTGCACTTAAGGAGTCGACATGGACTGGTTATCTGAATTTGGCGGCATCTTGTTGATGCAGGGATTTAACGGCTTGTCCGTGTTCTGCGTGCTGCTGCTGATGGCACTCGGGCTGGCGATCATCTTCGGCCAGATGGGCGTGATCAACATGGCCCATGGCGAGTTCCTGACCATCGGCGCCTACTCCACCTACCTGCTTTCCAGGCTGACGACCGACTATGCGCCGTCGCTTCAGCCGTATTATTTTTTCGGCGCGATCGCGCTCGCTTTCCTGGTCGCCTATGTCGTCGGCTACTGGGTCGAACGACTGATGATCTCGCATCTGTACAAGCGACCGCTCGACACGCTGCTGGCGACCTGGGGCCTGTCGCTGATCATGCAGCAGGTGTTCCGTTCCACCTTCGGCCCGAAGGAAGTGTCGGCCACGCTGCCCGATTGGCTGATGGGCTCGGTGCAGCCGTTTGAAGGCGTCGACATTCCGCTCAACGGTTTGTTCATCATGGCGATGACGGCCGTGCTGACCGGCACCATCTTCATCCTGCTGTACCGCTCGCGCTGGGGCCTGCAGGTGCGCGCGACGATGCAGAACCGCATGATGTCCGGCGCAGTCGGCATCAACACCCGCAAGGTGGACCGCACCACCTTCGCGCTCGGCTGCGGTGTGGCCGGCGTGGCCGGCGCAGCGTTTACCACGATCGGCTCGACCGGCCCGACCTCCGGCTCGCTGTACATCGTCGACACCTTCCTGACCGTGGTATTCGGCGGCGCACAGAGCCTGGTCGGCACCATCGTCTCGGCCTTCGCGATTGCGCAGACCCAGTCGACCTCCGAATTTTTCCTGACCGGCTCGCTGGCCAAAGTGCTGACGCTGTCGATCGTGATCCTGATCCTGCTGATGCGTCCGCAAGGCCTGTTCGCCGTCAAGGTCCGCAAGTAATCCCGAATCCCCGAATCGAAAGGACCCAACATGAATTCCGCGTTTGAGAAAGTACTCGGCGGCAGGCAGGGGGCGATCGGCCTGCTGGTGCTGTGCGTGCTGCTGTTCGTGATCTTCCCGCTGGCGCTGAACAACTTCCGCCTGAACATGGTCGGCAAGTACCTGTCGTATGCGTTCGTCGCGGTGGGCCTCGTGCTGTGCTGGGGCTATGGCGGCATCCTGTCGCTCGGCCAGGGCGTGTTCTTCGGCCTCGGCGGCTATTGCATGGCGGCCTTCCTGAAGCTCGAGGCGTCTGATCCGCAGAGCACGAAAATCCAGTCGACGCCGGGCATCCCCGACTTCATGGACTGGAACCAGCTGACCGAGCTGCCGGCGATCTGGCTGCCGTTCAAGAGCTTCCCGCTGACGATGATCCTCATCGTCGCCGTGCCGATGCTGCTGGCCTTCATCGTCGGCATCGCGATGTTCAAGCGGCGCGTCGGTGACGTCTACTTCTCGATCGTCACGCAGGCGATCGCCGCGATCCTGACGATCCTGATCATCGGCCGCCAGGGCTGGACCGGCGGCGTCAACGGCATCACCGACCTGAAAACGATGCTTGGCTGGGACATCCGCACCGATGACGCCAAGCTGATCCTGTACTTCGTCTGCTCGGGCCTGCTGGTGGCATGCATCCTGTTCGGCCGCTGGGTGCTGACCTCGAAGCTGGGCCGTCTGCTGGTCGCGATGCGCGACAAGGAAGAGCGCGTGCGCTTCTCCGGCTATGACGTCGCCAACTTCAAGGTGTTCACCTTCGTCGCCGCGGCCGGCATCTCGGCGATCGGCGGCGCGATGTTCACGCTGCAGGTCGGCTTCATGTCGCCGTCCTTCGTCGGCATCGTGCCCTCGATCGAGATGGTGATCTACGCCGCGGTCGGCGGCCGGATGTCGCTGCTGGGCGCGGTGTACGGCACGCTGATCGTCAACTACGGCAAGACCTACTTCTCCGAAACGATGCCCGAGCTGTGGCTGTTCCTGATGGGCGGCCTGTTCATCGGCGTGGTCATGTACTTCCCGAACGGCGTCGCCGGCCTGTGGGAATCGCACGGCAAGAAGTGGCTCGCGAAACTCGCCGGCGGCAAGAAGCCGGCACAGCCGGTGGCCGCGCAGCGCAAGGCAGCGGCACCGGCGAAGCCAGCGGACAAAGGCATTCAACTGACAGGCATGGAGGCAACCAAATGAGCGCGACGCCCATCGGTGGCATCACCACCAACCGTCCGGTTCTGGCGATTGAAGGCCTGACCGTCTCATTCGACGGCTTCAAGGCCGTGGACGACCTGAACCTGTACGTGGACCGCAACGAGGTGCATGTGGTGATCGGCCCGAACGGCGCCGGCAAGACCACGCTGCTCGATCTCATTTGCGGCAAGACCCGCGCGACGGCCGGCAGCATCCAGTTCAAGGACATCGAGCTGACCAAATTGTCCGAGCACCAGATCGTGCATGCCGGCGTCGGCCGCAAGTTCCAGACGCCGTCGATCTACGAAGCGCTGACGGTATTCGAGAACCTCGAGATGTCGTTCCCGCGCGGCCGCAGCGTGTTTGGCGCACTGGTGTTCAAGCGCACGCAGGACGTGATCGACCGCGTACACCAGGTCGCGAAAGACATCTTCCTGACCGATTTCCTCGACATGACCGCCGACCTGCTGTCGCACGGCCAGAAGCAGTGGCTCGAGATCGGCATGCTGCTGATGCAGGAACCCGAGCTGCTGATGCTCGACGAGCCGGTCGCCGGCATGTCGGTGTCGGAACGCGAAAAGACCGCGGAGCTGCTGGCGCGCATCAGCCAGGGACGTTCGGTGGTGGTGATCGAGCACGACATGGAGTTCGTGAAATCGATTGCGCACAAGGTCACCGTGCTGCATCAGGGGAAGCTGCTCGCGGCCGGCAGCATGGAAGCCGTGCAGACCAACCCGAAGGTCATTGAAGTCTACCTGGGCCATTAACCGAGTCGGAGGCAAACATGTTCAAAGTCAGCAATCTCGCATCCGGTTACGGCCAGAGCCAGGTAATTCACGACCTCAGTTTCGAGGTCGGCAAGCAGGAAATCGTTGCAGTAATGGGTCGCAATGGCATGGGCAAGACCACGCTGTTCAAGACGCTGATGGGTGTCCTGCCGACCCGCGGCGGCAAGGTCGCCGTCGACGGCACCGAAATCTCGACGATGGAAAGCCACGAGCGCGTCGCCAGCGGCATCGCCTATGTGCCGCAGGGCCGGATGATCTTTCCTAGCATGACCGTGCTCGAGAACATCCAGACCGGCCTGCCCGCGTCGGCCGGCGGCAAGGTGCCGGACGAACTGTATGCGCTGTTCCCGGTGTTGTACGACATGCGCGGCCGCCGTGGCGGCAATCTGTCCGGCGGCCAGCAGCAGCAGCTCGCGATCGCGCGCGCGCTCGCGACCAACCCGAAGGTACTGCTGCTCGACGAACCGACCGAGGGCATCCAGCCGTCGATCATCAAGGACATCGCGCGCAGCCTGAAAGAGATCCGCAAGATTCGCGAGCTCACCATCATCGTGTCCGAGCAGGTGCTGTCGTTCACGCTGGAGATCGCGGACCGCTTCTTCGTCATCGACAAGGGGCGCTTCGCCTACGAGGACACGCGCGAGAACGTGGACGCGGCGACCATCAGTCGCTACCTGTCCGTCTGATCGCAACGGGAATCGTCGGCCGCGGAGCAGCGCCGACCATCACTCAACGTTTGTTTCACTCAACAGAAAGGGAAGCATCATGGCTGATACCTTGATCAAGGTAGACCTGTCGAAGCCGGCCACCACCAACGAGAAAGTGCACAACCGCTGGCACCCGGACATTCCGATGGCCTGCTGGGTCAAGCCGGGCGACGAGTTCATCCTCGAGACCTATGACTGGACCGGCGGCTTCATCAAGAACAATGACAGCGCCGACGACGTGCGCGACATTGACCTGTCGACCGTGCACTACCTGTCCGGCCCGGTCGGCATCAAGGGTGCGGAGCCGGGCGACCTGCTGGTGGTCGACCTGCTCGACATCGGCACGAAGGACGACAGCCAGTGGGGCTTCAACGGCTTCTTCAGCAAGAAGAATGGTGGCGGCTTCCTGACTGACCATTTCCCGCTCGCGCAGAAATCGATCTGGGATTTCCATGGCATGTTCACCAGCTCGCGCCATGTGCCGGGTGTGCAGTATGCCGGCCTGATCCATCCGGGCCTGATCGGCTGCCTGCCGGATCAGAAGATGCTCGACGCGTGGAACGAACGCGAGGTCGATTTCATCGCGACCCAGCCGGACCGCGTGCCGCCGCTGGCCAATCCGCCGTTCGCGAACACCGCGCATGTCGGTGCGGCGACCGGCGACGCCGCCGCGAAAATCGCGGCCGAGGGCGCGCGTACCGTGCCGCCGCGCGAGCATGGCGGCAACTGCGACATCAAGGACCTGTCGCGCGGTTCGAAGATCTTCTTCCCGGTGTATGTCGATGGCGCCGGCCTGTCGGTCGGCGACCTGCACTTCTCGCAGGGCGACGGCGAGATCACCTTCTGCGGCGCGATCGAGATGGCCGGTTGGGTGCACATGCGCGTGAACCTGATCAAGGGCGGCATGGCGAAGTACGGCATCAGGAACCCGATCTTCAAGCCGAGCCCGATCACGCCGAACTACAAGGACTACCTGATCTTCGAAGGCATCTCGGTGGATGAGCAGGGCAAGCAGCACTATCTCGACGTCAATGTCGCGTACCGCCAGGCCTGCCTGAACGCGATCGAGTACCTGAAGAAGTTCGGCTACTCGGGCGCGCAAGCGTACTCGATCCTCGGGACGGCGCCGGTGCAGGGGCATATCAGCGGCGTGGTCGACATACCGAACGCATGCGCGACGCTGTGGCTGCCGACCGAGATCTTCGACTTCGACATCAACCCGACCGCCGCCGGCCCGGTGAAGTTCCTCGACGGCTCGATCGACATGCCGGTGTCGCCGGACCTGTAAGCGAGGGAGATCTTCCATGCCGACATACGACTATGCTTGCCCGGACTGCGGCGGCTTCGAGGCAATTCGCCCGATCTCCGCAAGGAATGATCCGACCGACTGTCCTGCATGCAGCAAGCCTGCGCCGCGCGTGCTGGTGGCGGGCTTTGGCCTCGCGTATCTCGATGGCACGACGGTGAAGGCGATGGACGCGAACGAGCGTGCGCGCCATGAACCGAAGAGCTCGAAGAATTACACGAGCCACCGCCATCCGGCGGGTTGCGGCTGCTGTTCGTCGAGCCGCAAGACGACGACGGTGACGGCGCCGAACGGCGCCAGGGCATTCCCGTCAAAGCGGCCGTGGATGATCAGCCACTGAGTTTGCTTTTTGCCGTACACAAAGGGCGCCGGCTTGCCGGCGCCCTTTGTCTTTCCTCAGCCCTCAGGGCGGCGGGCCGGCGACCGTGCGTGGTGCGCGGCGAACGCGAGAATTTCGGCGGTCCGGGCGCTGTCCAATGAGTCCGGTTTCTCCGTCGTCCGCTGTTGCGCACGGGACGGCATGAGCCGTTCGCGCATTGCGCTTCTTCATTGTCCGTCAGCACAGCGAGCCACCCATGCCCACCAGCACCGTCATCGGTACCGCCGACCATCCGCACGAGCATGAACACGACATGCCGCACGGCTGGCGCCGCTGGCTGCTGGCGACCAATCACAAGGACATCGGCACGATGTACCTGTGGTTCTCGCTGACAATGTTCATGACGGGCGGCCTGCTGGCCCTGCTGATTCGCGCCGAACTCTTCCAGCCGGGACTGCAGCTGTTTGCCCCTGAGCTGTACAACCAGTTCGTCACGCTGCACGGACTGATCATGGTGTTCGGCGCGATCATGCCGGCCTTCGTTGGTTTTGCGAACTGGATGATCCCGCTGCAAGTCGGTGCGTCCGACATGGCATTCGCGCGGATGAACAATTTCTCGTTCTGGCTGCTGCCAGCCGCCGCCCTGCTCCTGCTCGGCTCGCTGCTCACCGAAGGCGGCGCCACCGGCGCCGGCTGGACGCTGTATGCGCCGCTGTCGACGCAGATGGGCGTCGGCATGGACATGGCGATCTTCGCGATCCACCTGATGGGCATCTCGTCGATCCTCGGCGCGATCAACATCATCACCACCATCCTGAACATGCGCGCGCCGGGCATGACGCTGATGAAGATGCCGATGTTCTGCTGGAGCTGGCTGATCACCGCGTACCTGCTGATTGCCGTGATGCCGGTGCTGGCCGGCACCGTCACGATGGTGTTCACCGACCGTCATTTCGGCACCTCGTTCTTCAGCGCAGTCGGTGGCGGCGACCCGGTGATGTACCAGCACCTGTTCTGGTTCTTCGGTCACCCGGAGGTCTACATCATGATCCTGCCGGCGTTTGGCATCATCTCGCATGTGGTGCCTGCGTTCTCGCGCAAGCCGCTCTTTGGTTATGCGTCGATGGTGTATGCGCTGGCATCGATCGCGATCCTGTCCTTCATCGTCTGGGCGCACCACATGTTCACTACCGGCATGCCGGTCACGGGGCAATTGTTCTACATGTACGCAACGATGCTGATCGCAGTGCCGACCGGCGTGAAAATCTTTAACTGGGTGGCGACGATGTGGAAGGGATCGCTGAGTTTCGAGACGGCGATGCTGTTTGCGATCGGATTCATTTTCGTGTTCACGATCGGCGGCTTTTCCGGCCTGATCCTCGCGGTCGCGGCAATCGACATTCAGCTGCAGGATACTTATTACGTGATCGCGCATTTTCATTATGTGCTGGTCGCCGGCTCGCTGTTTGCGCTGTTCGCCGGCTACTACTTCTGGGCACCGAAGTGGACCGGTCACACGATCCCGGAATGGCGAGGCAAGTTCCATTTCTGGAATTCGCTGGTCTGGCTGAACGTGACATTTTTCCCGATGCACTTCCTCGGGCTGGCCGGCATGCCGCGCCGCTACGCCGACTATCCGGCGCAGTTTGCCGACTTCAATGCACTGGCGTCGGTCGGTGCCCTGCTGTTCGGCCTGACGCAGGTGTATTTCCTGTTCTTCGTCGTGATCCCCAACCTGCGCGGCGGCGAAAAGGCATCGGCCCATGTGTGGGACGGCGCGGAAGGTCTGGAGTGGACGGTCGCCAGTCCCGCGCCCTGGCATACCTTCGCAAAGCCGCCGGCAGTCAAATGACGTATTGATGCGCGTAACGGAAACGGGCAGATTGCGAGGGCAATCTCGCCTGCCTCCGGGACGCCCAGATGAACTACACGCACCTTCTCTTCGCAGCGCTGATGACCTTGTCCGTCGCGGCCAGCGCGGCGATGCCGCTGCAGCCCCTCGCTGACCGCCCCGGCCGTATCGCCGTCAGCGGCTTGCCGCGCAACGCCTACTACGTCCCCTCGACGGTTGACACCATCAAGTGGGGCTACCTGCCGAATGCGAGCGACCGCCCGGTGCTGACGGTGCCGTCCGGCGCAACCGTTGTGTTCGACACCTTGTCGCACGAAGGCCTGCTGGAAGACCAGGGGCGCGATGCGCTGGCCTATTTTGCGTCGAAGGGCGTGCCCGCGCACAGGGTTCTGAAAGACGCGGTCGCGATCACGCGTTCGACGCTGCCGCATGATTTTGCGAAGGACGGCCCGCACATTGTCACCGGCCCTGTCGCGATCGAAGGCGCGAAGCCGGGCGATGTGTTGAAGGTCGAGGTGCTGGCCGTGTCACCGCGGGTGCCGTATGGCGTCATCAGCAACCGCCACGGCAAGGGAGCGCTGCCCGGCGAATTCCCTGCCGGCCCGAAACCAGAGCCGGACGCCAGCGTGTCCGAACCGGAAAAATATCGCAATGTGTCCGTCTTCACGCCAGTACGCAAGTCGCGGCGAGGCGGCTGGGAAGGCGTGATGAAGAATGCGCGCGGCGAGGAAATCAGCTTTCCGGCCGCGCCCTTCATGGGCGTGATGGGTGTTGCTGCAGCGACGGATCAGCCGGTGCACTCCGTCCCGCCCGGCGTCTACGGCGGCAACATGGATGTGAAGGACCTCGGCGCCGGCACGGTGGTTTACTTGCCGGTGTTCGTCGACGGCGCAAATTTCTATACCGGCGATCCGCACATGGCGCAGGCGAATGGCGAAGTTGCGCTGACGGCGCTCGAGCATTCGATGCGCGCGACTTTCCGGCTGACGCTGCTCAGGCAAGGCGATCCGCGCATTCCGTCGGCATCCGGCTCGCTGCAGAAGCCATTCGGCGAAACGCGGGACTACTGGATCGCGATCGGCCTCGATCCCGACCTCGATGAGGCGATGAAGGATGCGGTGCGCGAAGCGATGCGCTTCCTGCACGAAAAGCTGGGCATGGACCCGGCAGTGGCGCTGGCTTACATGTCGGCCGCGACCGACTTCAACGTGTCGCAGGTAGTCGATCGCACCAAGGGCATTCATGCGCTGATCCGCAAGCGCGATTTTGCGAAGGTGCGTAAACGCCCGGGGCGTTGATCCGCTACGATGGGGCATGTGCTCGAATTACACCCCGACGCGACGCGACGTGCTGCCGGTTCATTTTGGCGTCGAGGCGCCTGCGTCCGACTGGAAAGACGAGGCCTTTCCCGGTTACCTTGCGCCCATCATCCGGCTCGCCGATGACGGCAGCGGCGAACTCGAAAGCCTGGCGGCCTGCTTCGGCATGGTGCCGCACTGGGCTGACCTGAAGCTGTCGCGCCATACCTATAACGCGCGCAGCGAGACGGCCGCAAGCAAGCCGTCGTTCCGGCATGCGGTGGCAAAGCGGCAGCGCTGCATCGTGCCGGCCGAATCGATTTTCGAGCCCTGCTACGAGACAGGCCGAGCGGTGCGCTGGCGCATTTCGCGCGACGATGGCGCACCGCTGGCCATTGCCGGACTGTGGGAATGGCGGCCGAACGGCGGGCCGGACGACCAGCCGCTGTTTTCATTCACGATGCTGACGATGAATGCGGACGGGCACCCGCTGATGCAGCGCTTTCATCGTCCGGAGGACGAGAAGCGGATGGTGGTATTGCTGGAAGAGGCCCAGTACCGGCCCTGGCTTGAGGCCGGCGCTGCCGACATGGCGGCTTTCCTGCAAGCCTGGCAAGCCAGCCAGATGAAGGCAGAGCCCGCGCCGCGCACGGCGCCTGCGCGACCGGCGGTGGCAAAGCCGCTCAAGGCCCTGCCGAAATCTCTCTGGGACGAGTAGCCGGCAGGCCGCTCCCGGCAAGCGCCGGGAGCTGTCGCGATCAGCAGCCGGAGTCGTTCACGCTGCCGTCAGGCATCGTGGTATTGCAGAACTTCGCGCCTTCAAAGCTGGTGCCGTCGACTTTCGCGCCTTTCAGGTTTGCACCCTTCAGGTTCGCGCCCGGAAAGGTGGCCTTCGACAGGTCGGCGCCCTGCAGGTTGGTGTCACGCAGGAAGGCGCCCTGGAAATTCGCGCCATTCAGTTTGGCTTCGGCCAGGTTCACCTTCTTCAGGTTGGCGCTCTCGAAATTGGTCGACAGCGTGCGCTTTTCCATCGGGCGTTGCGACAGGTCGGCCTTCGACAGGTTGGCGCCGGACAGGTTGGCATTCTGAAAATCGGCGCCGCGCAGGTCAGCGCCCGGCAACGCTGCGTCCGTCAGGTCGCAGTATTTGCAGGCGTTGGTGACGCGCAGGTTCTCGAGTTTGGCGGGATCGGCGGCAAAGGCGGTCAGGGCCGCGGCCGAAACGGTGACGACAACAGCCAGCTTGGCGGACGACAGGGAACGGAATGACATGAACACGATGGGATTCTCCAGGGGGTAAGGCATGCGCGCAGTCGCGCAACCGCCAATGATACTTGAACGACAGAGAGCCGATTGGCTGCCTGGTTTTGGTTCTGGCGACTAGATCTTTATCAAACACCAAACGATTGCATTTCGTTAATATTCATTCACTTCATCCAAAAAATCCTCCGGAGGCCCGCAATGAGCATGATCGATGAGTTCAAGGAATTTGCGCTGAAAGGCAATGTGGTCGACCTGGCGGTCGGCGTGATCATTGGTGCGGCCTTTGGAAAGATCGTCGATTCCCTGGTCGCCGACATCATCATGCCGCTGGTCGGCATGGTGGTGGGCGGACTCGACTTCAGCAATTACTTCATACCGCTGGCGGGTCAGGCCGCGACCACGCTGGCCGAGGCGAAAAAGGCCGGCGCAGTGTTCGCTTACGGCAGTTTCATCACGGTGGCGCTGAACTTCATGATCCTGGCCTTCATCATCTTCATGATGGTCCGGCAGATGAATCGCTTCCGTCGTTCCGCGCCGCCCGCCCCGCCGGCGCCAACGCCGGAAGAAGTCGTGCTGTTGCGCGAGATTCGCGACAGCCTGCAACGCGGTGCGACGCCGCGCCAATGAGCGTGGGTGATTGAACCGGCAACCTGCTGCGCTGTCGATCGGGTTTTGACTTCACAGAAGGAGATTCCCATGGCGAGCCAGACAAGCGGACAGCAGGCGATGAAAGTCGCGATCCTGGTCAGTGACGGTTTCGAACAGGTCGAGATGACCGCACCGCGCGACGCGCTGCAGCAGCAGGGATACACGACCGTGATCGTGTCGCCGAAGCCCGGCAAGGTGCAGGGCTTCCGGCATCACGACAAGGGCGAGCAGTTCGAGGTGGACCTGCCGCTCGCGCAGGCCAGCGCACAGGATTTTGACGCAGTCCTGTTGCCGGGCGGCGTCATCAATGGCGACCAGCTGCGCACCGTTCCCGAGGCGTTGCGCTTCGTGCGCGACATGGACGATGACGGCAAGCCGGTCTTCGTGATCTGCCATGGCGGCTGGATACTGGTGTCGGCGGGGCTTGTGGACGGGCGCACGATGACCAGCTGGCCGACGCTGCGCGACGACATCATCAATGCCGGCGGGGACTGGGTCGACAGCGAGGCTGTGGTCGACGGCAACTGGGTCAGCAGCCGCAAGCCGGATGACCTGCCGGCGTTCAACCAGAAAATGCTCGACCTGCTGCAGCAGAAACAGGCCGGCACGCTGCAGGGGCGGCGCGGGGACCAGCGGGGGATAGGCTTGGCCGGATAACAGCCATGAATCGCTGTCGGGGTCCTGGCCAGTCGATTCAAGCCGCCATGCGACGAATTTCGGCAACCGTGTCCGACAGCTTGCGGGCGACCGGACATTGTCTTTCAGAGAAAATCCTCGCCAGTTCGCCGTAGTACCACAGCGTCTCTTCCCTGCTCGCGCGGAAGCGATCGAAGACGCCCAGTCCGACACCGGGGTCGCGCAGGTCGTCAAGGATGGCACGCGCGTTGTGCAGCTTGTCGCTGGCAGAAATGAGCAGCGCGTCGTCCGGGCTGTCCGCCAGATGCTGCAGGTAAGCGAGCTTGCGCTCTTTCCATGGCGCTTTCTTGCCGCTGGCGTCGGGCATGCCGTCCGTGCAGGCCTCCACCAGTCCCAACACGCGAGCGCCGAATTGCTGTTCGATCGGCGCGGCAAATTGCGGCCCGCCGTCTTCCAGCACGTCATGCAGCAAGGCTGCAATTGCCTGATCTTCGTCACCGCCGAATTCGATCACGAGCGCGGCGACGCCCAGCGGGTGCGCAATGTAGGGCGTGCCGGCGCCCTTGCGGATCTGGTTGGCGTGGGCCTGGGCAGCCAGCGAAACAGCGGCAGAAAATTTTTCGGTCAGCATGATTCCGGTACTGGCAGGATTGGTGATAAATATTATCACTCCAAGCCGCGCGTGCCCGGGCGCAGGGCGCCCGGGTCTTACGGGATTCCGCCGGGATTCGGGCCGGCGGTCACTTACCGATGCAGAACCTGCTGAAGATCACCCCCAGCAAATCATCCGACGTGAATTGCC
>CAYZXP010000089.1:0-11940 GCA_964482415.1 uncultured Bifidobacterium sp.
GTGCGTGTCGGCCTGCCCGTACAAGAAGATTTACTACAACTGGCAGAGCGGCAAGGCCGAGAAGTGCGTGTTCTGCTATCCGCGCATCGAGGCCGGCCAGCCGACCGTCTGCTCGGAAACCTGCGTGGGCCGCATCCGCTACCTCGGCGTCGTGCTGTATGACGCCGACCGCATCGCCGAGGCCGCCAGCACCGAGAACGAGAAGGACCTGTACCAGGCGCAGCTCGACATCTTCCTCGACCCGAACGATCCGAAAGTGATCGAGCAGGCGCGCAAGGATGGCATCCCCGAATCGTGGCTCGAAGGCGCGCGCAAGAGCCCGGTGTACAAGATGGCGATCGACTGGAAGGTCGCGCTGCCGCTGCACCCGGAATACCGCACGCTGCCGATGGTCTGGTACGTGCCGCCGCTGTCGCCGATCACGGCCGCTGCGAACGCCGGCCACGTCGGCGTCAACGGCGAACTGCCCGACATCGCGCAGATGCGCATCCCGGTCCAGTACCTCGCCAACCTGCTGACGGCCGGCGACATCGCGCCGGTGATGCGCGCGCTCGAGCGCATGCTGGCAATGCGCGCCTTCCAGCGCGGCCGCCATGTCGACGGCATCGAGAATCATGCGGTGCTCGAGCAGACCGGCCTGACCGTCGCCGAAGTCGAAGAGATGTACCAGGTGATGGCGATCGCAAACTATGAAGACCGTTTCGTGATCCCCAGCTCGCACCGCGAGTATGCGGAAAACGCGTTCGACCTGCGCGGCGGCTGCGGCTTCTCGTTCGGCAACGGCTGCTCCGACGGCCAGTCCGAAACCAGCCTGTTCGGCAGCACCAAGCGCCGCACGATCCCGATCCAGTCCGCCGTCTGAAGGAGCCGCCCATGAAAGACAATCGTTACACCCTGCGCGTACTGGCACGGCTGCTGGCGTATCCGGACGCGCAGCTGCGCGCCGGCCTCGGCGTGCTGCCGGCCGTGCTCGACGACGAGGCCGCGCTGTCGGCGTCACGCCGGGCGGAGCTGAAGGCGCTGGTGCAGGATCTGCTGCGCGCCGATCCGATCGAGGCCGAGTCGCGCTACGTCGAGACCTTCGATCGCGGCCGCGCGACCTCGCTGCACCTGTTCGAGCATGTGCACGGCGATTCGCGCGAGCGCGGCCCGGCCATGGTCGACCTGTCGCAGACCTATGCGACGGCCGGCCTGCAGCTGGCGCCGGACGAGCTGCCCGACCACCTCGGCGTGGCGCTGGAGTTCGCGTCGACACAGCCGCCGGCCGTGGCCGTCGAATTCCTCGGCGAGTTCGCGCACATCCTCAATTCGGTGTTCAGCGCACTGCTCAAGCGCGAGAGCCCGTACGCCTCGGTGCTGGCCGCCGTGCTTGAACTGGCCGGCGAGACCGCGCAGGCGGTGCCGTTCACCGCCGACGAGCCGCTCGACGAAAGCTGGCAGGAGCCGGAGCCGTTCGACGGCTGCAGCTCGCGCGGCCAGTCACGTCCCGGCCAGCCGCAACCGATCCACATCGTCCGCAAAACTTCTTCTTCGGGAGCCCAGGCATGAACGCCCTCGACCATTTCCTGTTCGGTATCTATCCGTACATTGCGCTGTCCGTCTTCCTGCTCGGCAGCCTGATCCGCTTCGACCGCGACCAGTACAGCTGGAAGAGCGATTCCTCGCAACTGCTGCGCGCCGGCCAGCTGCGCTGGGGCAGCAACCTGTTCCACGCCGGCGTGCTGTTTCTGTTCTTCGGTCACAGCGTCGGCATGCTGACGCCGCACTTCATGTACGAGCACTTCATCTCGGCCGGCGACAAGCAGCTGATGGCGATGGTGTCCGGCGGCCTGTTCGGCGTGCTCGGCTTCATCGGCGTGACGCTGCTGCTGCATCGCCGCCTGGCCGACGAGCGCGTCCGCGCGACCTCGAAGACCAGCGACATCGTGCTGCTGATGCTGCTCTGGCTGCAGTTCGCGCTCGGCCTCGGCACCATCCCCCTGTCGGCGCAGCACCTCGACGGCGGCATGATGATGAAGCTGGCCGAATGGGCGCAGCGCATCGTCACCTTCCGCGGCGGCGCGGTCGAATTGCTGGCGGAGGCGAGCTGGGTGTTCAAGACCCACATGTTCCTCGGCATGAGCATCTTCTTCATCTTCCCGTTCACCCGCCTCGTGCATGTCTGGAGCGGCTTCGGCACCCTGGCCTACGTCGCCCGCCCGTACCAGCTGGTGCGCAGCCGTCGCGTCGGCATGACCCCGCGCGCTCCGGCCAGCCGCCGTGGCTGAACGATGACCCATCAGGAGAATGAACATGAACGTTACTGAAACCGGCTGCGGCGGCGGCTGCACCTGCGGCGGCGCCGAAACGAAGGCGGCTGCACCGGCAGCCCAGGCGGCCGCACCAGCGCCGACCATCAACGGCATTGCACTGCACCCGACCGGTGCAGCGCCTGATACGGAATCGCTGCGCGAGCTGGCCTGGGCCGAGCTGCTGCGCCAGCGCGCGATCGAACTCGGCTACCTGCCGCCGATGGAGGCCGCCATCGCCCCCGAACTGGATGACGCCGCGAAGCAATCGATCGACGCGATGCTCGACGCCGAGGTGCCCGCCAAGGATCCCACCGACGACGAATGCCGCCGTCACTACGAGGCCAACCGCGCGCAGTTCACCGTCGGCCAGTCGCTGAAGATGCGGCACATCCTGTTTGCGGTGACTTCCGGCGTCGATGTGCAGAAGCTGATCCGCCGCGCCGAAGATGCGCTGCTGGAAGTGTCGAAAAAGGATGCGTCGCCCGAGCGCTTCGCGCAGCTGGCCGCCGAACTGTCGAACTGCCCGTCCGGGGCGCAGGGCGGCGAGCTTGGCTGGATCACGCCGCAGGACCTGTCGCCGGAACTGGCGAAGGAGCTGTTCTTCAAGCCCGAGACCGGCATGGCCAATGGCTTGCAGCCGCGGCTGATCCACAGCCGCTTCGGCCTGCACATCGTCGACGTGACCGCGCAGGAGCCCGGCCGCCTGCCGGCGTTCGAAGAAGTGCGCGAGCAGATCGCCTCGCGCCTGACGCTGCGCTCCCGCGCCACGGCGCTCGGCCAGTACATGCGGCTGCTCGCCGGTGCGGCCGAGGTGGTTGGCATCGAACTTGCGTCTGAGACCACGCCCCTGGTTCAGTAAAGGAGGATCGTGCAATGAAGCGCGACCGCGAAACTGCTGTGCTCAAGCCGCAGGAGATCAGTGCCGATGTCCTCGGAGAGAAATACCTGAAGCCGGGCGAGAGCGACATCGACATGCTGTATCGGCGCGTCGCGCACGCACTGGCCTCGGTGGAAGCGCCCGAGCTGCAACCGGTATGGGAGCAGCGCTTCCTCGACAACCTGCACGCCGGCGCGATCGGCGCCGGCCGCATCATGAGCGCGGCCGGCACCGGCCTGCAGGCGACGCTGATCAATTGCTTCGTGCAACCGGTCGGCGACTGCATCCAGGGCGTCGATGAAGAGGGCTATCCGGGCATTTACGAGGCATTGCGCGAGGCGGCCGAGACCATGCGCCGCGGCGGCGGCGTCGGCTACGATTTTTCGCGGATTCGCCCGCGCGGCGCGATGGTGCATGCGACCGCCTCGGTCGCGTCCGGGCCGTGCAGCTACATGAACGTGTTCGACCAGTCGTGCTCGACGGTCGAGAGCGCCGGCGCGCGGCGCGGCGCGCAGATGGGCGTGCTGCGCATCGATCATCCGGACGTTCCGGAATTCATCACGGCCAAGCGCACGCCGGGCCGCTGGAACAATTTCAACGTGTCGGTCGCCGTGACCGACCGCTTCATGCAGGCGCTGGCCGCCGACGAGCCGTGGGAACTGGTGCACCGCGCCGAGCCCGGCGACGCGCTGCAGCGCGACGGCGCGCGACGCCGCGGCGACGGGCTGTGGGTCTACCGGACACTGCCGGCGCGCGAGCTGTGGGACACGGTGATGCGCTCGGCCTACGATTTTGCCGAGCCCGGCATCCTGTTCGTGGACCGCATTCGCGAAGACAACAACCTGCGTGCGATCGAGCGCATCGACGCGACCAATCCCTGCGGCGAGCAGCCCTTGCCTTCTTACGGCTGTTGCGACCTTGGCCCGGTGGTGCTGCCGCGCTTCGTGCGCCATCCGTTCGGATTCGGCGGCACGCCGGCATTCGATTTCGAGCGCTTCGCCGCCGCCGTCGCGGTGCAGGTGCGCGCGCTCGACAACGTGCTCGACCTGACCTGGTGGCCGCTGCCGCAACAGCGCGACGAGGCGCACGCGAAGCGCCGCATCGGCGTCGGCTTCACCGGACTCGGCAATGCGCTGGCGATGCTGAAGTTGCGCTACGACCGCCCCGACGGGCGCGCGATGGCCGGGAAGATTGCCGAATGCATGCGCGACGCCGCGTATGCGGCCTCGGTTGAACTGGCCAGGGAAAAGGGCGCGTTCCCGCGCTTTGACGCGACTGCGCTGCTGGCTGACGGCACTTTCGCCAGCCGCTTGCCGGCGCCGCTGAAGGAGAAGATTCGCGCGCATGGCCTGCGCAACAGCCACTTGCTGTCGATCGCGCCGACCGGCACCGTCAGCCTGGCGTTCGCCGACAACGCGTCGAACGGCATCGAGCCGCCGTTCTCGTGGACTTACCGCCGCAAGAAGCGCGAGGCCGACGGCAGCACGCGCGAGTACAGCGTCGAGGATCATGCATGGCGGCTGTATCGCGAGCACGGCGGCGACGTTGACGCCTTGCCCGACTACTTCGTGTCGGCGCTGTCGATGCCGGCCGACGACCACATTGCGATGATGCAGGCAGTGCAGCCGTTCATCGATTCGGCGATCTCGAAGACCGTCAATGTGCCGGTCGACTATCCGTACGACGACTTCAAGGACCTGTACCGGCGCGCATGGGATGCGAGGCTGAAAGGCCTCGCGACGTTCCGGCCGAACGCGGTGCTCGGTTCGGTGCTGGACGCGGGCGAGAGCGCGACAGCGCCGGCGGCGCAGCCCGCCACGCCGGCCGACCCGATGCGCGACGTCGTCGAGAGCCGTCCGCCGGGGCCGTTGACGGCCATCGCCGAAAAGGTCAACTACTGGACGCAGGAAGGGCAGAAGACGCTGTACATCATCGTCTCCTTCCTGCCGGTGCCGTCGCCGGACGGCGAGCGCCTGCGCGCGATCGAGTTCTTCATGCCGGTCGGCCAGAGCGGTGAGTCGCAGCAATGGATCACGTCGAGCATGCGGCTGCTGTCGCTGGCCGCGCGCGGCGGCTTCCTTGACCGCGCGCTGCGCGACATGCGCAAGGTCGCGTGGGACCGCGGCCCGGTGCGGCTCGGCACCGTCGCGCGCGCCGACGGCCGCAGCGTGCCAATGTGGCACGACTCCGAGGTGGCGGCGATTGCCTATGCGATCCAGAACATCATCGCGCGCCAGGACGGCCGCAACGAAACGCCGGCAGCGGATGCGCCCGAGGCGCTGCCGCCGGCCATGCACGGGCGCAAGTGCCCGGAATGCGGTGCGCACGCAATGATCCGCAAGGATGGCTGCGACCACTGCACGCAATGCGGCCACCTGGGCGCCTGCGGCTGACGGGAAGCGTCTGATGAATTCAGAAAAAAAAGAAGAAGACGACGGCCTGCTGCAGCGACTCAGGCAGTTCCATGCCGATTATTTCCCGTTGCACCAGCAACGCTTCCAGGACCTGGTGGACGGCGGGCAGCATCCGAAGACCCTGTTCATCGGCTGCTCCGATTCGCGCATCGTCCCCTACCTGCTGACCGGCGCCGGGCCGGGCGAGTTGTTCATCGTCCGCAATGTCGGCGCGCTGGTGCCGCCGTATGACGGCTCGTACGGCCTGCATGGCACGACCGCAGGCATCGAGTTCGCGGTGCTGCAACTGAAGGTGCGGCAGATCATTGTCTGTGGTCACAGCCACTGCGGCGCGATCCGTGCAGCCTACGAAGGCGTGCCCGACGAGGCGAAGGCGCTGAAAAGCTGGCTGACGCTGACCGATGAAGCCTTGCTGCCGGTGCGGACGTCGCCGGAGGCGCTGTTGCGCACCGAGCAGCGCTCGATCGTGCTGCAGCTCGAGCGGCTGATGGACTATCCGATGGTAAGGCGTGCAGTCGAAGCGGGAGAGCTGACGCTGCACGGTTGGCATTACGTGATCGAGGAAGGCGACGTGCATGTGTTCGATGCGCAGCACGGCGCCTTCATCCCCGCTTCGGTCGCGACCCATATCGGCGCCGGTCCGTATGGCGGCGCCATTCAAAATCCACTACAGGAAAGATCATGAAACTCACTGCCATCGCCGCTGCCTGCCTTTGTGCCGCGGCCACTTGCGGCGTCCAGGCCGCCGAACCTGTCGCCCCGGCAGAATCGCTGGCCGACGCGATCCGGCAGGGCCAGTCGCTGTCGAGTTTTCGCCTGCGCGACGAATGGGTCGACCAGGACGGCAAGACCGAGCGTTCGAACGCACTGACGCTGCGCACGCTGCTCGGCTGGCAGACAGCGCCGCTGCACGGCTTCTCGGTCGGCGCGCAACTGATCAATGTCGGCGTGTTCGACAACGGCTATGACAACGGCGACAAGGGCGTGGTCCAGCCCGGCCGCGCGAATTATCCGCGCATCGCCGATCCCGATTACACGGGCGTCAACCAGCTGTATCTGGACTGGACCGGCCTGCCGGACACGCGGCTGCGGCTGGGACGGCAGTCGGTCAAGCTCGACAACGTGCGCTTCATCGGCAACGTCGAGTTCCGCCAGGTGATGCAGGTGTATGACGGCGTGTCCGTCGAAAACAAGTCGCTGCTGCCGAAGACCACGCTGTATGCGGCGCACTTCGGCCAGGTGACCCAGGTGTCGACGCTGAAGCAGGACACCGACATCAACATCGTGAACGCCCGCCATGCGCTGTCGCCCACCGAGAACCTGGTTGGCTACGGCTATTTCGTCGGCTGGGACCGCGCCGCGCTGCAGGCCACCTCCAGCCGCACGCTCGGCGTGCGCCTCGACGGCGCGCGTCCGCTGACGCCGGACTGGAAGCTGCTGTACACCGCCGAGTATGCGAAGCAGGATCCGTACCGCGACGGCGCGCCGACGATTGACAGCCACTACAGCCGGATCGGCGCGGGCGGACAAGTCGGTCCGTGGTTTGCGCGCATAGACCGCGAGGTCCTGTCGAGCAACAACGGCCAGTCGGCCTTCCAGACGCCGCTCGGCACCAACCACCTGTTCCAGGGCTGGGTCGACAAATTCCTCGTCACGCCGAACGCCGGCATCAAGGACACCTTCGTCACCGCCGGCGGCAAGCTCGGCGCATTCACGCTGCTGACCGAATACCATTGGATCGATTCCGATGTCCGCTTCGCGTCAGGCGCCGGCACCGGTTCGCGCTACGGCACCGAATGGGATGTGTCGGTTGCCTACGCAGTGACCAAGGACCTGGTCGGCAAGCTCGAGTACGGCAGCTTCCGCGAGAAGGATCCGTACACGGCCACCGCGACCTCGCGCGTGCGCGATACCGACAAGCTGTGGGTGACGCTGGCCTACGCCTTCTGACCTGCCAGCGCCGGTCGGCGCCTGCGGCGCGTCGCCCACAGCAGTCCGACCGGCACCGCCAGCATTGCCAGCGCGGCCCAGCGATGGGTGTTCGTCCAGAGCTGCCAGCTGGCGCGATGCGCGCTTGCGTCGAAGCGGCCGTGCGCGCCGTGGTCGCCGGGCACCGGCTGGTGCAGGTTGTCGCGCCGGCCTGCCGGCAAGGGCGCATCGGTATGCTGGGCCGTGTAGCCATGCCGTGCGATCAGGTGGTCGCCCAGCCCCGGCGCGATGCGTGACGACAGGATGGCCGTCACCGCCGGCAACCCCACCCACAATTCACGCCGCCGGTGCCGTGCGGCCCACACGATGGCCTCGGCCGCGAGCTCGGGCTGGTAGATCGGCGGCACGGGCTGCGGCTGCCGGTCGAAGCAGGTCTTTCCCCAGTCGAACTGAGGCGTGTTGAAAGCGGACAGCTGCACCATCGTCAGCTGCACGTTGCTGCGCTGGTGCAGCAGTTCGCAACGCAGGGAATCGATGAAGCCGCGGATGGCGCTCTTCGCCGCGCAGTACGGCGCCTGCAGGGGAATCGAGCGATAGGCCAGCGCGGAGCCGACCTGCACGATGGTGCCGCGGTTGCGCGGCTTCATCCGCCGCAGGGCCGCCTGCGTTCCCCATACCGACCCGAGGAAGGTCACGCGCGTGGTGCGCTCGAAGTCTTCGGGCGCGATCCTGTCCGCTTCGCAATAGACGGTGGCCATCGCATTGTTGACCCAGACATCGATGGGCCCCAGCTCGCGTTCGATGCGTTCGGCGGCCGCTTCCACTTGCGCGGGGTCGGCCACGTCGGTCGGCACGGCCAGCGCCACGCCGCCGGCACGTTCGACGTCGCGGCGCGCGCCGTCGAGCCCGTCAGGCCCGCGCGCGAGCAGGCCGACGCGCCAGCCACGCCGCGCGAACGCGATGGCCGTCGCGCGGCCAATGCCTGCGCTGGCGCCCGTGATCGCGACGCAACGGCCTGCGGCTTGCGTGCCCATGGTCATTCGCTGCCGCAGGCCGGTGCATTTGCATCGAACCTGCCGGCGTGCTCGGTGCCCATCGGATCGCCTCCTGTCGCCCACCGGAACGGAGGGCAGGTGGGGCAAGCTGCGTGCCATCGTCGCGACCGCCGTGCATCGGCGCCGGCGCCGGCAGTCGGCGTGCAAGAATCGCGCGGCGCAGGCAGGAATTACCGGCGACGTCGTGCCGGGGCTGCCATTGCGCGCAACCTGGCCGGCGTCGGCAGGTCAGACGAAGATAACCTTCATGTCGCTGCCCGATGCCAAGCCGCAAGGACGACACCCCCTATCCGCCGATTTCCGATTACGCGCTGATCAGCGATTGCCACAGCGTCGCGCTGGTGTCGACGGCCGGCGCAATCGACTGGTGCTGCATGCCGCGCATCGATGCCGACAGCTGCTTTGGCCGCCTGCTCGACTGGAAGCGCGGCGGTCACTGGGCGCTGCATCCGTCCGGCGACGGCTTTGTGCAATCGCGGCGTTACCTGCCCGAGACCATGGTGCTGGAGACCGTGTTCGAGTCGCGGCAAGGCAAGGTCCTCGTTTACGATTTTTTCGGCATGGACGCCGGCACGCAGGAACAGGCGCGCTTCGACTGCACGCGCGTCGTGAAGTGCGACCGCGGCCATGTGGACTTGCACACCGAGATCGTGCCGCGTTTCGACTTCGGCGAGATCGTGCCCTACCTGCGCAAGCACGAGGAAGGCTACAGCGCGATCGGCAGCAACAAGGGGCTGGTGATCTGCGCGGACACGCCGCTGGAAGTCCGCAAGCAGCACGGGCTGGTCGGCGATTTTTCTGTCGCGGCCGGGCAGTGCCTGCGCTTCGTCATGCATTTCGCGCCGCCGGAGACCATTGGCGATGCGCTGGTGAAGCAGGTCGGCGGCGGCATCGACGCCGACGCGGGACTGACGCGCACGATCGCCTGGTGGCAGCAGTGGTCAGGCGGGCTGCACGTCGGCGCGGCGCTCGACGAGCAAAGCCAGCGTTCCGCACTCGTGCTCAAGGCGCTGACTTACGAGCCGACCGGCGCGATCGCCGCGGCCGCCACCACGTCGCTGCCGGAAGCGGCAGGCCGCGAGCGCAACTGGGACTATCGTTTCAGCTGGGTGCGCGACTCGGTGCTGTCGGTACGCGCGCTGTACCTGCTTGGCCGCCATCGCGAGGCCGAGCGCTTCCTCGACTTCATCCAGCGCAGCGCCGCCGGCAGCGCATCGCAATTGCAGATCATGTACGGCGTCGACGGCAAGCGCAGGCTGACCGAGGTGCAGCTGCCCTGGCTGGAAGGCTACCGGCAGTCGCGGCCGGTTCGCATCGGCAATCTCGCCGCCAGCCAGACCCAGCTCGACATTTACGGCGAGATCATGGAAGTCGCGTGGGAGTGGCATGCGAGCCGGCACACGATTGATGAGCCGTACTGGCAATTCCTGACCGAGGTCGTCGATGCGGCCTGCGCGTCGTGGAACCGGCCTGACCACGGCTTCTGGGAGATACGCAGCACGCCGCGCCATCATGTGCATTCGAAGGCGATGTGCTGGTCGGCGGTCGATTACGGCATGCGGCTGGCCGAGGCCTGCCAGCGGCCTGATCCGGTGCAGCGCTGGCGGCACGCGCGCGACCAGATGCGCGAGGCGATCGAGCGCGATGGCTACGACAGCCGGCGCGGCATCTTCGTGCAGGCCTTTGGCGGGCCGCAGCTCGACGCCGTGCTGCTGCTGTTGCCGCGCATCGGCTTCGTCGCGTATGAAGATCCGCGCATGGTGCGGACCGCCGACGCGATTGCACAGGAACTCGATCGCGGCGGGCTGCTCGCGCGTTACGAGACGGCGGACGGATTGCCGTCCGGCGAGGGCGCGTTCCTGCCGTGTACGTTCTGGCTTGCCGCGTGCCTGGCCTACCAGGGCCGCGAAGACGATGCGTGGCGCTGCTACCGGCGCGCGCTGGCCTGCGTGAACGATGTCGGTCTGTTCTCGGAAGAATTCGACTGCGAAACCGGCGACAGGCTCGGCAATTTTCCGCAGGGACTGACCCATGTGTCGCAGATCATGGCGCGGCTTGCGCTCGCCCGCTGCGTGCCGAGAAAGCCGACTGGCGGCGGCGAGCGGGGCAGGGCGACCGCCTGAGCGGCGGTGAGTGAGCCGTTTCCTTTTGCAATCAAATACTTGGCGTGTGAGCCTGGGGACGTGAGTGCTATACTGCTGCGCTAAACCAATTTGACCGCATGTCAGACATCAAACCCTCCCAGACCGCCCCCGAGGCCACGCCCGCCGCGCTACCCCGCTTCGCCGATTTCGGCCTCGCGCCGCCCATCCTGCAGGCACTGGCCGACCAGGGCTACCAGCATCCGACGCCGATCCAGGCGCAGGCGATACCGATCGTCCTGCAGGGGCGCGACGTGATGGGCGCTGCCCAGACCGGCACCGGCAAGACCGCCGGCTTCTCGCTGCCCATCATTCAGCTGCTGCTCGCGCAGGCGAATACCAGCGCGTCGCCGGCCCGGCACCCGGTGCGGGCGCTGATCCTGACGCCGACCCGTGAGCTGGCCGACCAGGTCGCCGACAACGTGAAGGCCTATTCGCGGCACACGGCGCTGCGCGCCACGGTGGTGTTTGGCGGCGTCGACATGGCGCCGCAGACGGCCGCGCTGCGCGCCGGCGTCGAGATCCTGATCGCCACGCCGGGCCGCCTGCTCGACCATGTGCAGCAGAAGACGCTGAACCTGTCGCAGACGCAGATCTTCGTGATGGACGAGGCGGACCGCATGCTGGACATGGGCTTCCTGCCTGACCTGCAGCGCATCATCAACCTGCTGCCGAAGCAGCGGCAGAACCTGATGTTCTCGGCGACCTTCTCGCCGGAGATCAAGAAACTGGCCGGCAGCTTCCTGAAGGAGCCGGTGCTGATCGAGGTGGCGCGCAGCAATGCGACCGCCGAGCGGGTCACGCAGATCGTCTACAAGGTCGATGAAGAATCCAAGCGCGACGCGGTGGTGCACCTGCTGCGCCAGCGCGAGATCAAGCAGGTGATCGTGTTCTCGAACACCAAGATCGGCGCGTCGCGGCTGTCGCGCGAGCTGGAGCGGCAGGGCATACGCGCGTCGGCGATCCACGGCGACAAGACGCAGGTCGAACGCATGGCCGCGCTCGACGCGTTCAAGAACGGCGGCCTCGACGTGCTGGTCGCGACCGACGTCGCCGCGCGCGGCCTCGACATCGCCGAGCTGCCCTGCGTGATCAACTACGACCTGCCGTACAACGCGGAAGACTACGTGCACCGGATCGGCCGTACCGGCCGCGCCGGCGCGTCCGGCGATGCGCTGTCGCTGTACTCGGACAAGGATGCGCGCCTGCTGGCCGACATCGAAAAGCTGATCA
>CAYZXP010000090.1:0-11846 GCA_964482415.1 uncultured Bifidobacterium sp.
TGCTCGGCATGACGCAAGACGGCGTGATCACCATCGATGACGATGCGGCCAATCATGGCTGGTCACTCGGCAAGGGCAAGGTCGTCGCTGACAAGGTCGATTTGATGTCCGTGATGGTGCACGAGGTGGGCCACCTGCTTGGGATGTCCCACGAGGACATGGGCGAATCCCTGGAAGTTGGCGTTCGATCCTTGCCCACGATGGATGAGGCGAGTGACGACCAGGTCGGGTTGGTAGGCACGCAGTTGCAGCAAGGAGAGATCCTGTTTGGCTGACCTTTGGGCGATTTCCCTGGGATGGCACGGCGGAGGCTTGACCAGCCTCCGTTTTTTTATGGCGAAGAGTCTCGCGGGGGCATTGTGTGGCCAATGCACCATGCGCGGCATGCTGGCCCGAAGGCGGCTTCCCGTCTAACGCGGAGTTCGATGAGAGTGAGTACAAACCATTCCCCGCGGCCTCGTCAGGCCTGTCTCATCCGTTCAACATTTGCATGGCGATTGCCGCTTCACAAGCTTGCCCCTCGTCTTCTTTCACGATATTGCTTGCACAAACGACAACGCGCGGCTTTTTTCACCCAAGGAGAAAACGATGTCCGTCACAACATCAACCGACAAGGTAGCGAATGGCCGGGATACTTCGCCGGCAGAACCCGTCGCGCAGGTGGCCTTGCACCTGCGGCCGGTCGATCATTCCGATCGCGCGATCGTGTCGAATGTAAGCGCCGTTCATGCCGGCTCCGGCATGGTCTTTATCGACTTTGGCTTTGTTGAGCAGCACTTGATTGCCGGGATTACACGGGCCGTGCGCGCAGGGGAGGCGGCCGCAACGAGCGTCGACGGGAGGCTGGAGTGCCGGGTTGCGATGAGCGTGGCCGATGTTGTGCAACTGGCGCACCAGCTTCAGCAAGTGCTGGCATCGCTCCACCGGCAGCCAGTGACCGATGCCGCCGCAGGTCCGGAGGATCGGCTTCAGTAGTCTGGCTTGGTGCCGTCTGGAGGTGAAGACTTCCAGACATTCCGTGCTGCATGCCAACTCGGGGGCGAACGGCGGGTTGGCTTGTAGAGGCTTTCATCAGGGCAGCAGGTCATCGAGTTAACCGGATCGGCCATCGTTGTATGATGCGCGCGTCGCCGTCGCTGGCGATAAAGACCTGCAAAGGCCGCTGCCACTCTTTTCCGGTTTGACTTTCTGATGGACTCCCTACCGATCCGGCCCGCACTCTGGCAGGGCAGCGACGACGGCCGCCTCTTTGCGCCCGATTCCGGCGATATGTATGCCAGCCGCAGCGGTGCCTGGGGGCAGGCCGATGCGGTGTTCATCTCTGGCTGCGATCTGCCGCAACGATGGCATCAGGTGCGCTGCATCCGGCTGCTCGAAACGGGATTCGGCCTCGGCGTGAATTTCCTCGCAACCTGGGCTGCATTGCGCTCCAGCGGCAGCCAGACGCGGTTGAACTACGTATCGATCGAAAAGCACCCGCTTACGCGAGCGGATCTGCAAAAGGCGCTTGAGCTTGGCATCGCAAACTTGTCTCCATCGATTGCCAGCCAGTGGCGACCGCTGGCCGATACGCTGCTTGCGCATTGGCCACCGCTGCTTCCCGGGTTCCATGCGGTCGAACTGGATGAGCAGGTAACCCTGACGCTCGTCTTTGGCGATGTGCCCGATGTCCTCCCGGCTATTTCAGGCCGCTTCGATGCATTCTTCCTCGATGGTTCCGCCCCAGACCGAAATTTGCAGATGTGGTCGCCGGAAGTCCTTCGCCAACTGGCATCGCGGGCTGCGCCGGATGCGCGCTTGTCGAGCGGGTGCGTGGAGGGCGACTTCAGGCGAGCGCTGGGCGACGCAGGCTTCGTTGTGAGCCATCGGCCGGGGTTCGGCGGCAAGCGGGATAGCCTGTCGGCGCGCTGGCCTGCTATCGGTGGTGGGATCCAGGTTTCTCCGTCGGCCGCGATCGTGATCGGCGCGGGCGTTGCCGGTGCGAGCGCGGCGCGGCAACTGGCTCGGCGTGGCATTGCCGTCACCGTGCTTGAGCGAGAGTGGCCGGCAGCGGGCGGTTCGGGTAATCCGATTGGCATCGTGCGGCCAGAGCCGGGCGGGGCGGCGAATCCGGTCACCGAAATCACTGCGGCGGGCAGCGCCTGGTTGATGCGCTGGATAGCGCGCCATCCCGGCGCCGTTCGGCATGATTGGTGTGGTGTACTGCGCATTGCGCGCGACGAGCGCAAACGAGACAAGATCGCTGCCCAGGCTTCAGGCGCGAGCGCCGACTGGCTGAAGGCCTGTTCGCTGGACGAGGCGGCTCAACTATGCGGTGCGGTGCCGGCTGACAGCGGGTTTCTTTTGCCGCAGGCCGGTTGGGTCGAGCCGCCGGGCCTGGTGGCTGCGCTGCTTGATCATCCACTGATCACTCTGCGCACCGGCGCGAGTGTTGTCGGGCTCAAGGCGGAAGCCGGCGGATGGTGTGTCGAGCTGGCCGATGGCATGACTTTGCACGCACCGCTGGCCTTGCTGGCGACTGCCTTCGATACGGGGCTCGGGCCGCAGCGCGTCGCAACCGGTCGTGCGCGGGGCCAGCTGTCCCGGTTGCCGGCTCGCGATGATAGCCCCTTGCATATGGTGGTGTGCCGCGACGGCTATATTGCACCGGCCGTCGACGGGATGCATACCGTGGGCGCCACCTTGCAGCATGACGACGAAGAGCAGGCAGCACGTCGTAGCGACGATGAACAGAATTTCGAGCGGCTAAAGCGCTTGTTGCCGGGATTTTGCGGCGATGCCTCGCAGCTTCAGAGTGGCCGTGTGGGCTGGCGCGCGACGACGCAAGACAGGGTGCCGCTGGTTGGCAAGTTGGCCGATGGGCTTTATGCAACGCTTGCCCATGGTGCTCGTGGCGTCACTTGCGCGCCGCTGTGCGCGGAATTCGTTGCCGCGATGATCTGCGATGAGCCGCTGCCGCTGGGCAGTCAGTGGATCGCCCGGCTGGATCCGTTGCGCCGGGCGGTGTGCTGAAGGTTTGCCGGTTCAGTCGAAAAGTCGCGCGAGTTCGGCACCCGGATCGGCGGCACGCATGAAAGCCTCGCCAACCAGGAATGCGTGGACATCATGGTCGCGCATGCGCTTGACGTCGTCGCGGGTCGCAATTGCGGATTCGGTCACCACCAGCTTGTCCGGAGAGATCCTCGGCAGCAGCCCGATCGTGGTGTCGAGCGTGGTCTCGAAGGTGCGCAGGTTGCGGTTGTTGATGCCCAGCAGGCGGGTCTTCATCGTTAGTGCGGCATCCAGCTCCTCCGCATCGTGCACCTCGACCAGCACGTCCATCCCGATCTCGTGCGCACACGCTTCCAGCTCGCGCATCAGCCCGTGGTCGAGTGCCGCAACGATCAGCAGGATGCAGTCCGCGCCCCATGAGCGTGCTTCATAAACCTGATACGGGTCGATGATGAAATCCTTGCGCAGCGCCGGGATGCTGCAGGCGGCTCGCGCCTGCTTCAGGTAGTCCGGCGATCCCTGGAAGAACTGCACGTCGGTCAATACGGAAAGGCAGGCCGCGCCGTGCGCGGCATAGGTCGCGGCGATTTCGGCAGGACGGAAATTCTCGCGCAGCAGGCCTTTTGACGGCGAGGCTTTTTTGATCTCGGAAATCACGCCGGCGCGTCCGGCAGCAATCTTCTCGCGCAGGCTCGCCTCGAAGCCACGAATGGCTGCGCGTGCCTCTCGGTCGCTCTCGACATCACGGCGCAGGCTGGCCAGATCCTGCCGCTTTTTCGCAGCGGCGACCTCATCAGCCTTTACGTCTAGGATCTTGTTCAGGATGTCGGACATGGTCTGGCTTCTTTTTATCGGGATGGGCAGGACTGCGTGAATTTCGCAAACTGTTCGAGTTTGGCGAGTGCAGCGCCGGAGGCAATTGCCTCGCGCGCCTGCTTCACGCCGTCGGCGATGTCGCTGGCGATACCGGCTGCATACAGCGCGATGCCGGAATTCAGGATGACGATGTCGCGGGCCGGGCCCGCATGGTTGCCGAGCGCCTCGCGGATTTTTTGCACGGACTCGGCAGCATTCGCCACCTTCAGGTTGCGGCTGGAGGTCATCTGCAGGCCGAAATCTTCCGGATGGATGTCGTACTCGCGGATTTCGCCGTCGACCAGTTCGCCAACCATCGTGGCAGCGCCCAGCGAGGCTTCGTCCATGTTGTCGCGAGCCCAGACGACCAATGCATGTTTTGCGCCTAGGCGCTGCAGCACGCGGGCCTGAATGCCGACCAGGTCAGGGTGAAATACGCCCATCATGATGTTCGGCGCGCCAGCCGGATTGGTAAGAGGCCCGAGGATGTTGAAGATGGTGCGTACGCCGAGCTCCTTGCGTACCGGCGCCGCATGCTTCATCGCTGCGTGATGGTTCGGCGCGAACATGAAACCAATGCCGGTTTCGGCAATGGACTCCGCGACTTGCGCCGGCTGCAGGTTGATGTTTACGCCGAGCGCCTCAAGGGCGTCTGCACTCCCGGATGACGACGACACGCTGCGGCCGCCGTGCTTGGCCACGCGTGCGCCGGCGGCGGCGGCCACGAAGATCGACGCCGTCGAGATGTTGAAGGTGTGCGCGCCGTCGCCGCCGGTACCGACGATGTCGACCAGGTTGTCGGCATCGGTGACCTCGACCTTGGTTGCGAACTCGCGCATTACCTGCGCAGCAGCGGCGATCTCGCCGATTGATTCCTTCTTCACCCGCAGGCCCATGGTCAGCGCAGCGATCATCACCGGCGACATTTCGCCGCCCATGATCTGCCGGAACAGCGCCAGCATTTCGTCGTGGAAGATCTCGCGGTGCTCGATACAGCGCAGCAGCGCCTGTTGCGGAGTCAGGGTCATGATCGGCCCGTTCAGGTGTTCAGGAAGTTCTTCAGCAGCGCGTGGCCGTGCTCCGACAGGATGGACTCCGGATGGAACTGCACGCCCTCGATCTGGAAGTCCTTGTGGCGCACGCCCATGATCTCGCCGTCGGCGGTCCACGCGGTCACTTCGAGGCAGTCGGGCAGGCTTTCGCGCTCGATGGCCAGCGAGTGATAGCGGATGACGGTGTACGGGCTGGGAAGGTCCCTGAATACGCCGGCGCCGGTGTGCTCGATCGCGGAGGTCTTGCCGTGCATGACTTCCTTCGCGCGGATCACCTTGCCGCCGAACGCTGCGCCAATGCTCTGGTGCCCGAGGCAGACGCCGAGGATCGGCAGCTTCCCGGCAAAATGCTTCAGCACGGGTACCGAGATGCCTGCCTCATGTGGCGTACAGGGGCCGGGAGAAATGCAGATGCGCGCAGGGTTCAGCTTTTCGATGTCCTCGAGCGTGATCTCATCGTTGCGATAGGTGCGTACATCTTCACCGAGTTCGCCGAAATATTGCACGAGGTTGTAGGTGAACGAGTCGTAGTTGTCGATCATCAGCAGCATGTCAGATCTCCCCGTCCAGGCCGTCTTGAACCTGCTCCGCGGCTCTCAGTACCGCGCGCGCCTTGTTTTCTGTTTCTAACCATTCCATTTCCGGCACTGAATCGGCGACGATGCCTGCCGCCGCCTGCGCGTACAACATGCCGTCCTTTATGACGCCGGTACGGATCGCGATCGCGAGATCCATCTCGCCGCCGAACGACATATAGCCGCAGGCGCCACCGTAAATGCCGCGCTTGACCGGTTCGAGTTCGTCGATCAGCTCCATCGCACGTACCTTCGGCGCACCGGACAGCGTGCCGGCCGGGAAGGTCGCGCGCAGCACGTCGAGATTGGTCATGCCGGGTTTCAGCGTGCCTTCGACGTTGGACACGATGTGCTGCACATGCGAGTACTTCTCGATCACGAACTTGTCAGTGACTTTCACGCTGCCGATTTCGGCGATTCGGCCGATATCATTGCGCGCGAGGTCAATCAGCATCACGTGCTCGGCGATCTCCTTCGGATCAGCCAGCAGTTCCTCGGCCAGTTTGGTGTCCAGTTCCGGCGTGGAGCCGCGCGGGCGCGTGCCGGCCAGCGGGCGTATCGTGACTTTGCGGCCGTCTTCGCGGGTAGTCTCGTTGCGCACCAGGATTTCGGGCGAGCTGCCGACGATCTGCATGTCGCCAAAGTTGTAAAAATACAGGTAGGGCGACGGATTCAGTGAGCGCAATGCGCGGTAAAGCGACAGCGGTGAATCGACATAGGGCTTGCGGATGCGCTGGCCGACCTGCACCTGCATCAGGTCGCCGGCCATGATGTATTCCTTCGCCTTGGCGACCGCCTTCAGGAAATCTTCCTTCTTGAAGTCGCGGATCGCCTCGGTACGTACCGAGCCGGTCGTGACGGGCACGTCGACTGGCCGATGCAGCATGGCGCGCAGCTGCTTCAGGCGCTGTTTGGCGCGGCTGTAGGCTTCGGGCTGCGTCGGGTCTGCATAAACGATCAGGTAGAGCTTGCCGGACAGGTTGTCGATGACGGCCAGTTCTTCTGTCAGCAGCAGCTGGATGTCGGGCAGCCCCAGGGTGTCGGGGGGGGCGCCGTCTTCCAGCTTGCGTTCGATGAAGCGCACCGCGTCATAGCCGAAGTAGCCGGCGAGGCCGCCGCAGAAACGTGGCATTCCCGGGCTGACGGCGACTTTGTAGCGCTTCTGGAATTCGGCAATGAAATCGAGCGGATTTTCATGTGCCGTCTCGATCACTTCGCCGTTGCGGACAACTTCGGTACGCTTGCCATATGATCGCAGCAGGGTGTTCGCCGGCAGGCCGATGAAGGAGTAGCGCCCGAAGCGCTCGCCACCAACGACGGATTCCAGCAGGAAGGTGTTCTTGCCGTGATTCTGCGTTTGCGCCAGTTTCAGGTAGAGAGTCAGCGGCGTTTCGAGGTCGGCAAAGGCCTCGGCGATCAGCGGAATGCGGTTGTAGCCCTCGGCTGCAAGGGATTTGAATTCGAGTTCAGTCATGTGTTTCTCCGGGCCGCAATTGTAAGGGGTGCGGCTTGGGGTTCAATAATTCCGGTCGGCCCGAGCGGGGCTGACGGCATAGGCGATCAGTCGATCAGTGCATGCCAGCGTCGCCACAGCCAGGCCTCAAAGGCGCCGAGTGGGATCAGCTTCGGTTTATTGACGAGAAACATGGTGGTTATCAGGCGGCCAACAGTCGGGCGGCATCGAATAATGTCGCGACTATACCATCCGAGTCTATCGATTGCACCGGTTCGCCGTGGTTGTACCCATAGGGCACGGTCAAACTTCGGCATCCTGCGGCACGCGCGGCGTCAGCGTCATTGGATGAGTCTCCGATGGCGACGACTTCGATTGGTTCCAGCGCAAAGTCACGACAGACAGTCAGCATCGGCAGCGGATCGGGCTTCTTCTTCGGCAGCGAGTCGCCACCGTAGATGAGCTCGAAATAGCTGCCCAGCCCTGTTTTTTCCAGCAGCGGCCGCGCAAAAGCGATTGGCTTGTTGGTCACGCAGGCGAGTCGGATGCCCTGGGCTTTCATTGCCGCCAGTCCCTCATGCACACCATCGTAGACGCTGCTGTAGTCGCCGTTGATGTCGAGGTAGTGGCGCTGGTAGCTTGCCAGCGCCTGCTCAAATCGGCGTTCAACCTCGTCGCCATCAAAATCTACTGCGAGCACGCGGCGCATCAGGTTTTCCGAGCCTTTGCCGACGAAATCAATCACAGTCTCCACCGTCAGCGGCGCGAGGCCGAGATCGGCGCGCATGCGATTGATGGCGACCTGGAAGTCAGGGGCTGTGTGAACCATGGTGCCGTCGAGGTCGACGATCGCGGCGCGCACGCCGGACAGCGGCTTGACCGGTCGCACGCTCATACGGTCGCCAGTTGCACGCGCATCGCGTCGATCACCGCTTTGTAGTCAGGCTTGCCGAAGATGGCTGAGCCGGCCACGAAAGTGTCGGCGCCAGCCTTGGCGGCTGCTGCAATGTTCTCGACTTTGATGCCGCCGTCCACTTCAAGGAGGATGTCGCGGCCGCTTGCGTCGATCAGTTCGCGCACCTTTTGGATCTTTTTCAGTGCCTCGGGGATGAAGGACTGACCGCCGAATCCGGGGTTGACCGACATGATCAGGATCAGGTCAAGCTTGTCGATCACGTGCTCGAGGCAGTGCAACGGCGTCGCCGGATTGAACACCAGCCCTGCCTTGCAGCCGTTATCGCGGATAAGTTGAACGGTGCGGTCAATGTGCTCGCTTGCCTCGGGGTGGAAGCTGATGATGTTTGCGCCCGCCTTTGCGAAATCGGGGATGATCCGGTCGACCGGCTTGACCATCAGGTGAACATCGATCGGCACTTGTACATGCGGGCGGATCGCCTCGCAGACCAGCGGCCCGATCGTCAGGTTCGGGACATAGTGGTTGTCCATCACATCGAAATGGATGATGTCGGCGCCCGCAGCGACGACATTGCGGACTTCCTCGCCTAGGCGGGCAAAGTCGGCGGACAGGATGCTGGGGGCGATGCGGTAGGTGCTCATGCGGCTCTTCCTGAATTCGAAGGCCGCATTTTACCCGCCGCGGCCGCTTGCGGCAGGCGGCGAATTCGTGTGCAATCCGTGCTTGGCAAAATGTCAGGAACCGAGTGCGACGATGGCAGCTTACGAGATGACGGTGACGGTGAGGACGCAATACCTCGAAGACCAATCGGCTCCGGATCGAGCCGAATACGTATTCGCGTACTCGGTGACGATCAAGAATACGGGCACTGTCGCAGCACAGCTGATATCCCGGCACTGGATCATCACCGATGCCAATAACCATGTTGAGCAGGTGCGCGGCCTGGGAGTGGTGGGCCACCAGCCGTTGCTGCAGCCGGGCGAGCAGTTCGAGTACACCAGCGGCACGTCGCTGCAGACGCCGCACGGCTCGATGCGTGGCGAGTACTTCTGCGTCGCAGAGGACGGTCACCAGTTTGAGGCCCCGATTCCGGAATTCGCGCTGTCGTTGCCGCGCACGCTGCACTAGGTAGGGTCAGTCGTCATCCTTGCGGCCCGAGAACATCGTCCACCATACAAGAAAGACCAACAGGCCCAGGGCCAACCCGGCCTCCAGCAAAATCAACCACATATCATCGTGTCCAATTCGATCAAGCGCGTCAGTTTAACCTCCTTGTTGTTGGTCGCCGTGCTGCTGCTTGGCGCTTGCGCGACCCGCAAGGCTCCGCCTGTCACGTCGAAAGAGCCGGCTGCCGCTCCGGCGCCGGCGCCTGTTCCTGTGTCGCCGGGCGCCGCCCGACCCGGCGATCATCTTCGCCGCACAACTTTTGCGGAGCTCCCCGGTTGGGGTGACGATGACCTGCGTGCTGCATGGCCTGCCTTGCTGGCATCGTGCGCTGCACTGTCGGCGAAGCCGGGCTGGCAGGAGGCGTGTACTGGCGCACCTGCGGTGGACGCTTCGAGCCTGAGTGCTGTTCGTGAATTTTTCGAGTCGCGCTTCGTCCCGCATCAGGTGCGTAACCCGGATGGCAGTGTGGCCGGCACGGTCACTGGCTATTATGAGCCCTTGTTGCGGGGCGCCCGCACGCGCCGCGGCCAGTTTCAGACGCCGCTGCATGGGCCACCTCCTGATCTTGTGACAGTCGATCTGGCGACGCTGTACCCGGAACTGAAGAGCTTGCGGCTGCGTGGTCGGCTGGTAGGCAACCGTTTGGTGCCTTACCCGAGTCGCGCGGAAATGGAGCGGCTGAGCCTGCTGGCTGGCCGTGAGCTGCTTTGGGTCGATGATCCGGTCGACGCATTTTTCCTGCAGGTCCAGGGATCAGGGCGAGTGCGGCTGGAAGAAACTGGGGAGACAGTTCGCGTCGCCTATGCGGACCAAAATGGTCATCCCTACCGTTCGATTGGCCGGTATCTGGTTGATCGCGGCGAGCTGCCGCTGGACCAGGCTTCTATGCAGGGAATCAAGAGCTGGGTGGCGGCGAATCCCACGCGGCTGCCTGAACTGCTGAATGCCAATCCGAGCTATGTTTTTTTCCGGGAAGAGAGGGTGGTCGATCCCGCGCAGGGACCTCGCGGCGCGCTGGGCGTGCCCTTGGTGCCCCAGAGGTCCATTGCGGTCGACCCTCAGTTCATTCCACTCGGCGCACCGGTGTTCCTGATGACGACGCTACCGAACAGCTCGTCGCCGCTGCGCCGGCTCGTGATGGCTCAGGATACTGGCGGCGCTATCCGTAATCCGGTGCGCGCGGACTACTTCTGGGGATTTGGCCCGGAGGCGGGGGAGGCGGCGGGCCGAATGAAGCAGGTGGGCCAGATGTGGGTGCTGCTCCCGTTGGCACTCAGTGCGCCGTAATGCCAGGTCCAGGCTGATCGGTCGGTGTTTGAGGGTTGATAAGGCCGTGGTCGCAATACTCTGTCCAAAGCGCGAATGCAGCATCGACCGTATCTTGGTGCAGCTGCAGCCAGTCCGGTAGCAGTTGTCCGCCGACATGCCGGGCGCGTTCAGTCGCCCCGTTCAATACCGCCGCATGTATGTAATGAAGCGCTCGCAGCACGCGCGCATGCTGCTCCAGATGGGTTTGGCGTACTGGAAACGCGTAGTCCTCCATCAATTGCTGTTCCAGGCGGAATAGCTGCTCGGCGGCTTTGAGCAATGCGTGGTAAGCCATCGGCACGTCAATGTCGGTGCAGGTTTGCAGACAGTACGCCATTCGCTGCACCTCGCTGCGTGCCGAGCATATTCGTTGAACGTTAGTGCACATGGTGATCAAGCCAGGAAGTGGTGCAGGCGCATACGCTGATCGATTCACGATAGCCGCGCGTGAGGGCAAGTCAAGGCGGCACGGGAAAAACTCAGGCGGTGCAAGCTACAATCCGGACACCTATTTCCAATCCATACCAAAGAGGAGCGCCACATGAATTACGAGAACATCCTGATTGAGACGCACGGCAAGGTCGCTTTGATACGACTGAATCGTCCCAAGGCGCTGAATGCGCTGAATGATCAGTTGATGGATGAATTGGGACACGCGTTGCTGGGATTCGATGCGGACGAGCAGATCGGATGCATCGTGATCACGGGAAGTGAAAAGGCGTTCGCTGCGGGTGCGGACATCGGCGCGATGGCAACTTATACCTATATGGATGTGTTCAAGGGCGACTACATCACGCGTAACTGGGAGAAGATTCGGCAGGTGCGCAAACCGGTCATCGCTGCGGTTGCTGGCTTCGCATTGGGCGGTGGCTGTGAGTTGGCGATGATGTGCGATTTCATCATCGCCGCTGACTCGGCAAAATTCGGGCAGCCGGAAATCAAGCTGGGAGTGATCCCCGGCGCGGGTGGTACGCAGCGTTTGCCGCGGGCGGTGTCGAAGTCCAAAGCGATGGACATGTGCCTGACTGCCAGAATGATGGATGCAGTCGAGGCAGAGCGGGCGGGCCTGGTGTCGCGGATCGTGCCGGCCGACAGGTTGCTTGAAGAGGCGTTGGGTGCAGCTACTGTGATCGCTTCGATGTCGCTGCCGTCGGTGATGATGGTGAAGGAAGCTGTGAATCGGGCGTACGAATCTTCGCTCTCCGATGGAGTCCAATATGAGCGTCGGATGTTCCACAGTCTCTTTGCTACGGAAGATCAAAAAGAAGGAATGAAAGCTTTTGTTGAAAAGCGCTTGCCAAACTTCCGAGGCCTTTGATATAGTTCGCCTCCCGTCGCGAAACGGACCTTAGCGAAAAGCTAAAGAACAAGATCGTGAGGGGAGGAAAAAATTTTCCTGCTGTCAAAAACGAACTCTGAGAAATTTTCGAAGAAAGTAGTTGACGACAAAAGAAGTTGAGTTCATAATCTCGTTTCTTTGCTGCTGACGAACAAGACGATTCGATGCGGTGAACAGCGAGGGGTTGAGG
>CAYZXP010000091.1:0-11700 GCA_964482415.1 uncultured Bifidobacterium sp.
TCGATCCGGCCAAGCACCAGCCCGGCCTCGTGATCCACACCGCCGGCTGGCCGCTCGACAGCGACACCTATGGCGGTTCCTTCCTGTACCACCTGGAGAACAACCAGGTCGCCGTCGGCTATGTGGTCGGCCTCGCCTACCAGAACCCCTACCTGTCGCCGTTCGAGGAATTCCAGCGCTACAAGACGCATCCGTCGATCCGCGGCTTCTTCGAAGGCGGCAAGCGCCTGTCCTACGGCGCACGCGCGATTACCGCGGGCGGCCTGCAGTCGCTGCCGAAGCTGACCTTCCCCGGCGGCGCCCTGATCGGCTGCGACGCCGGTTTCCTGAACGCCAGCCGCATCAAGGGCAGCCATGCGGCGATGAAGTCCGGCATGATGGCCGCCGAGGCAGCCGTCGACGCGCTCGCTGCCGGCCGTGCGCAGGATGAACTCGCCGCCTATCCGGCGGCCTTTGAAAAATCGTGGCTGCACGAAGAACTGCACGTCGCGCGCAACTTCAAGCCGTGGATGAGCAAGGGCCTCTACCTCGGCACGCTGATGGTCGGCATCGACCAGGTGCTCTTCCGCGGCAAGGCGCCGTGGACCCTGCGCCACCAGCATGCCGACCATGAATGCCTGCGCCCGGCGGCCGAGTTCTCGCCGATCGCCTATCCGAAGCCGGACAACGTACTGACCTTCGACCGGCTGTCGTCGGTGTTCATCTCGAACACCAACCACACCGAGCACCAGCCCGCGCACCTGACGCTGAAAGACCCGAGCGTGCCGACCGAAATCAACCTCGCGAAGTACGCCGGTCCGGAGTCGCGTTACTGCCCCGCCGGCGTCTACGAGTTCGTGCAGGACGGCGACGCCGAGCGGCTGCAGATCAATGCGCAGAACTGCGTGCACTGCAAGACCTGCGACATCAAGGACCCGACGCAGAACATCGTCTGGGTCACGCCGGAAGGCGGCGGCGGGCCGAACTACCCGAACATGTGATGCAAGCCCGCGACCAGGATGCGCCTGACGGCAAACCTGCGGCGATCTCGCTGCGCGAGGCGTTCTGGTACTGGCTGAAGCTGGGCTTTCTCAGCTTCGGCGGCCCGAGCGGGCAGATCGCGCTGATGCACTATGACCTGGTCGACAAGAAGCGCTGGATCTCCGAGCAGCGCTTCCTGCACGCGCTCAACTATTGCATGCTGCTGCCCGGCCCGGAGGCGATGCAGCTGGCCACCTACATCGGCTGGCTGATGCACCGCACCGTCGGCGGACTGGTCGCCGGCGGCCTGTTCGTACTGCCATCGCTGCTGATCCTGGTCGCACTGTCGTGGATCTATCTGGCATTCGGCGACGTGCCGGTCGTGGCCGGCATCCTCTACGGCATCAAGCCGGCAGTCGTCGCCATCGTGCTGGCCGCCGCATGGCGTATCGGCAAGCGCAGCCTGAAGAACGGCTGGCTGGTCGCGATCGCGCTGCTGGCGTTCACACTGATCACCTTCATCGACGCGCCCTTTCCTGCCGTGATCGCCATTGCCGCGCTGCTCGGCGCCATCGGCGGCCAGTTCGCTCCCGAGCGCTTCCGGCTCGGCGGCGGCCATGCGTCCGCGCACCACCGTCCCGGCCCGGCGCTGATCGATGACGACACGCCGCCCCCGCCGCACGCACGCTTCAGCTGGCGCAAGCTGCTGCTGACGGTGGGTGCCGGGATCGCGATCGGCGCGGTGGTGCTGGCGCTGCTGAACCTTGCGTTCGGCTGGCGCAATCCGCTGGTGCAAATGGGCTGGTTCTTCACCAAGGCAGCGATGCTGACCTTCGGCGGCGCCTATGCGGTACTGCCCTATGTTTATCAGGGCGCAGTCGAGCATTACGGCTGGCTGAGCGCCGCCCAGATGATCGACGGGCTGGCGCTGGGCGAAACCACGCCCGGCCCGCTGATCATGATCGTCGCCTTCGTCGGCTTCGTCGGCGGCTGGAGCAAGGAAGTGTTCGGCCCGCTCATGCTGTTCTGGTCCGGCTGCGCGGGCGCGCTGGCGGCGACCTTCTTCACCTTCCTGCCGAGCTTCGTGTTCATCCTCGCCGGCGGGCCGCTGGTCGAGGCCACACGCGACAACCTGCGCCTGACCGCCCCGCTGACCGCCATCACCGCCGCCGTCGTCGGCGTGATCGTCAGCCTGGCGGCCTTCTTCGCGCTGCATGTGTTCCATCTCGATCTCGCGCCCGCGCGCTGGGACTGGATGGCAATCGCCATCGCGGCCGCAGCTGCTTTCGCACTACTGCGTTATCAAGCCAGTACGATTCGCCTGATTATCGCCTGTGCAGTGGCCGGCCTCGTGGTATCTTACCTCCCGATCAGGCCGGCCCTGTGAAGGCCGCCAAGGAACAGGCAGATTGACCGCGGGGCAACCACGCCCTGCCAGTGCAAACATGACAGAACGCATCATCCCGGTGGCCGACCTGCGCTACCTGCAGGCGGTACCGCATATCCCGGAAAAGCTGATTCCCGCGACCGGACTGCTGTCCGACAAGCGCGGCCGGCCGTTGCGCGACCTGCGCATCTCGGTCACGGACCGCTGCAACTTCCGCTGCGTGTACTGCATGCCGAAGGAAGTGTTCGACAAGGACCACCAGTTCCTGCCGCACAGCCTGCTGCTGTCGTTCGAGGAAATCACGCGGATCGCAAAGATCTTCATTGCGCACGGCGTCGAAAAAATCCGCCTGACCGGCGGCGAGCCGCTGCTGCGCAAGAACATCGAGAAGCTGATCGAGATGCTGGCCGAGCTGAAAACGCTGGACGGCAAGCCGCTCGACCTGACGATGACCACCAACGGTTCACTGCTGGCGAAGAAGGCGCAGTCACTGAAGGACGCGGGCCTCAAGCGCGTGACCGTCTCGCTCGACTCGCTCGACGACGCGACCTTCAAGCGGATGAACGACGTCGATTTCCCGGTGGCCGACGTGCTGCACGGGATCGAGGTCGCGCACGGCGTCGGACTCGGCCCGATCAAGGTCAACATGGTCGTCAAGGGCGGCATGAACGACCAGGAAATCGTGCCGATGGCGCGCCACTTCAAGGGCAGCCCGGTCATCCTGCGCTTCATCGAATACATGGACGTCGGCGCGTCGAACGGCTGGAAGATGGACGAAGTGATTCCGTCGGCCGAGGTGGTGCGCCGCATCAGCGAGCAGATGCCGCTCGAGGAAATCGAGCCGAACTACACCGGCGAGACCGCCGAGCGCTGGCGCTACAAGGACGGCGGCGGCGAAGTCGGCGTCATCTCCAGCGTCACGCAGGCCTTCTGCAGCGACTGCAACCGGGCGCGGCTGTCGACCGAGGGCAAGCTGTTCACCTGCCTGTTCGCCACCGGCGGCCACGACCTGCGCGCGCTGCTGCGCGGCGGCCACAGCGATGAAGAAATCACCGCGGCGATCGCGCACCTGTGGGCGCTGCGTGACGACCGTTATTCCGAGCTGAGGACGATCAATACCGAAGGACTGGCGCGGCCGGTGCGCAAGGTGGAGATGTCTTACATTGGTGGCTGAACGGTGCACCGCGGCCTGCGCCCGCGGTGACGATGTCAGAACCGACAGCCTTTCAAACGTCATCCCGGCGCAAGCCGGGACCCCGTGCCTTTGGTTTTTTCGGTTTTAACCAGCCGCCCCTGAAACCCCACAGACCAACGATGTAAAAAACAGGCATCATCAGGTGACGCGCCAAGCCGGCGCCTTCGATGGTTGAACGACGTTTATTTCCCCCATGCCGAGCACCCTCAGCCAACTCACCCGCACCCTCGACGGCTATGAACCCGATTCGCTGCGCGTGGACATCGCGCAGCAGGCCATTGCCCGCTTCATCTCGCCGATCACTGACACCGAGACCATTCCGCTGAAACAGGCGCTTGGCCGCGTGCTGGCAACCGACATCGTGTCGCCGATCAATGTGCCTGCCGCCGACAACTCGGCAATGGATGGCTACGCACTCTGCGGCAGCGACCTCGGCGCGAATGACGTGACGCTGAAGGTCGTCGGCAAGGCTTTTGCCGGCCACCCGTATCCGCATGCGGTGGAGCCCGGCGAAGCGGTGCGCATCATGACCGGCGCAGTCATCCCGCGCGGCTGCGACAGCGTGATTCCGCATGAACTGACGCGGCATGCCGATGAGTCATCGGTGACGATCCCGGCCAACAGCATTCGCGCCGGCGCCAACCGGCGCCTTGCCGGCGAAGACCTGCCTGCCGGTTCAGTCGCGCTGCACAAGGGGCGGTCGCTCACGCCGTCCGACCTCGGATTGATCGCATCGCTCGGCATCGGCGAAGTGACGGTCACGCGCCGCGTGCGGGTGGCCTTCTTCTCGACCGGCGACGAACTGCGCTCGATCGGGCAGCCGCTTGACGAAGGCTGCGTCTACGACAGCAACCGCTACACGCTGCAGGCCATGCTCGAGCGCGCCGGCTGCGAGGCGATCGACCTCGGCGTGGTGCGCGACGATCCCGCCGCGCTGGAGGCCACGCTGCGCGACGCCTGCCGTCGCGCCGACGCCATCATCACCACCGGCGGCGTATCCGCTGGCGACGCCGACTACACCGCCGACATGATGGCGCGCCTCGGCGACGTGTTGTTCTGGAAAATCGCGATGCGCCCGGGCCGGCCGATGGCCTTCGGGCAGATTCGTTGTGACGGCAGGCAGGCGCTGTTTTTCGGCCTGCCCGGCAATCCGGTCGCGGTGATGGCGACCTTCTATTTTTTTGCGCGCGAAGCGCTGCAACGGCTGGCCGGCATGACGCCGGCGGCGCTGCCGGCGGTCAGCGCGACCAGCGAGGCGCTGATCCGCAAGCGGCCGGGCCGCACCGAATACCAGCGCGGCGTGCTGTCCTTTGCCGAGGATGGCCGCGCCAGCGTGCGGCTGACCGGCGCGCAAGGTTCCGGCATCCTGAGTTCGATGTCCGAGGCCAACTGCATGGTGGTGCTCGGCCATGACGATGCCGACATCGCTGCCGGCGAGCCCGTTCGGGCGATCCCGTTCAGCGGCCTGCTCTGACGCTGCTTCGGCCACCCAACCGGCTAGCGGCGGCGCTCAGCCCGCCTTGTTCCTCATCCAGTCGGCCGTCCTGAAAAAGGCCTGCAGCAGCAGGTCTTCCTTGCCTTCACCGTAACCGAGCTCGCGCATGGCCAGCACCATGCAGGTCAGCCAGTCATCGCGCTCTTTCGAGCCGATCGGGAACGGCAGGTGGCGCGCGCGCAGGAATGCCGGGCCGTATTTCGGCGTGTAGGTATCCGGCCCGCCGGTCCAGCCCGAAAGGAAACGGTACAGCTTGTCGCGCGAGCCCTCGAGCGATTCCGGATGCATCGCGCGCAGCTCGGCGAACTGCGGCTCGAGGTCCATCAGGTCATAGAAACGGTCGACCAGCTCGCGCAGCTTCGCGTCGCCGCCGACCAGTTCATACAGGCTTGCCTGTTCGGTTTGATCATTCTCCATAGCCGCGATGATACCCGACGCCGGCCGCCTGCTGACCGCAGGACAGGAACCTTGACGCCCCTTAATTCCCGGCACTCGCGCACACATTCGCCGCTCCAAGCGACGCACCCCGGCCTGCGCGTCCGCGTCGACGCACCGGCACGGCACAGGCATCGCCAGCGAGAGGCCCGTTCATGCACAAGCACTGCCCCACCGACAACAACACCTTCCCCGCCGGCCGCACGCGCTGCGCAGGACATTCCGCTCACACGGCTGCATGACGGCCACCACGTCACTGCCGCAGGCAGCCCCGGCGCCGCTGCGCGAGGACGACACGCGCGAGCGGCGCGTGATCATTGTCGGCCACGGCGCGACCGCCCACGAGCTGCAGCGGCGCGCAAGGGCACAGCGCCGTGCAAACTACCGGATCGTCGCCTGCTGCGGCGACGGCGCCGCGCAGCCTGATGCCGGCATCGAGGCGCTGGCCGGAGCGGACGCGCTCGGCCCGGCGATCGAGCGCCTTCGCGCGCATGAAATCTGGATCACGCTGCCGCTGGCCGACAGCGGCCGGCTGCAGACGCTGCAGGCGCAGCTGGGCCATGCGCTGGTCGACATCCGCTGGATACCGGGCGTGGCGGAACTGCCCCTGCTCAGCCATCGCGCCGGCCAGGTGCTCGGGCTGCCCGTGATCGAGCTGAACCTGCCGGCATGCCGCGGCCTTTCCGGCGTCGCGAAGGACGTGTTCGACCGGCTGTTCGCCGCCGCCGCGCTCATCGCGCTGTCGCCGCTGCTGCTGGCGATCGCGCTGGCGATCAAGGTCACATCGCCCGGACCGGTGTTCTTCAGCCAGCCGCGGCTGGGGCTGAACGGCCGCCGCTTCCGGCTGCTGAAATTCCGCAGCATGCAAGTGCATCACGAAGACGCCGGCCGCGTCACGCAGGCCACGCGCGACGATCCGCGCATCACGCCGGTCGGCCGCTTCCTGCGCCGCACCAGCCTCGACGAACTGCCGCAGTTCTTCAACGTGCTGACGGGCGACATGTCGGTCGTCGGCCCGCGCCCGCATGCGCTGGTTCACAACGACTTGTACAAGGACAAGCTCGCGATGTACATGCAGCGGCACCGCGTCAAGCCGGGCATCACCGGATGGGCGCAGATTAACGGCTACCGCGGCGAGACCGATACCGACGACAAAATGGCCCGCCGCGTCGAGTTCGACTTGTACTACCTGCGGCACTGGTCGTTCCGGATGGACCTGAAGATCGTCGCCTGGACGGCGTTGCGCGGCTGGACCGACGGCAACGCCTACTGAAACGCGGTCAGCCGCCGGCGCGACGACACAAATGGTGAACACGGCCGCAGGCAGACCCGCCTGCCGAAGGACATGACACGATGGATCAACTGCCCCTGGTGCCCGCTGTACTGTGCGGCGGCGCCGGCACCCGGCTCTGGCCGCTGTCGCGCGAAAGCCTGCCGAAACAGTTCCTGCGGCTGCATGGCGAGCACAGCCTGCTGCAGCAGACGCTGCTGCGCTGTGCGGCGCTGACGCCGGCCGCGCCGCTGCTGCTGGCGGCCGAAACCTCGCGCTACCTCGCTGCAGAGCAGCTTGACGAGATCGGCGTGCACGGCGCGACGCTGCTGCTCGAGCCGCAGCCGCGCGGCACCGCGCCCGCCATCGCCAGCGCCGCCTGCCACCTGCGGCGCGTGCATGGCGATGCGCTGATGCTGGTGCTGCCGTCGGATCACCTGCTGCGCGACGAGGCCGCGTTCGCCGCCGCCGTGCGCATCGCCGCCGACGCCGCGCTCGGCGGCCTGCTGATGAGCTTCGGCATCGTGCCGACCGCGCCCGAAACCGGCTACGGCTACCTGCAGGCCGGCACCACGCTGGCCAGCGGCGCGCGCCGTGTCGACACCTTCATCGAAAAGCCGGATCGCGCACGCGCCGAGCGACTGCTGGCGTCAGGCGAATGGCTGTGGAACAGCGGCATGTTCCTGTTCCGCTGCAGCAGCCTGCTGCGCGAACTGTCCGAACTGGCGCCGCAGGTACATGCCGCAGCCGAGCGCGCCGAGAGCCAGTCCGTGCGCGCCGACGGCGTCGTCAGGCTCGATGCGGCAGCGTATGCGGAGAGTCCCGACATCTCGATCGACCACGCGCTGATGGAGCGCACCGCGCAGGCGGCCGTGGTGCCGCTGGACGCCGGCTGGTCCGACATCGGCTCGTGGTCGTCGGTATGGGAGACCGCCCGCCACGACGCCGCCGGCAATGCGACGCGCGGCGACGTGCTGCTGGAAGATTGCCGCGACTGCCATGTGCATGCCGGCCGCCGGCTGGTCTCGGCCTGCGGCCTCGACGGCGTGGTCATCGTCGACACCGACGATGCGCTGCTGGTGCTGCCGAAGGCCGACGCGCAGCGCACGCGCGAGCTGGTGCAGCGGCTGCGGCAGGAAGGCCGCAGCGAATGCAGCAGCCATCGCGAGGTCCGGCGCCCGTGGGGCAGCTATGACGCGATCGAACGCGGCACGCGCTTTCAGGTCAAGCGCATCACCGTGCGCCCCGGCGCCAGCCTGTCGCTGCAGATGCATCACCATCGCGCCGAGCACTGGATCGTGGTGTCCGGCACCGCGCGCGTCACCGAAGGCGAGCGCAGCTACCTGCTGACCGAGAACCAGTCCGCCTACATCGGCGTGGGCGTCGTGCATGCGCTGGCCAATCCGGGCAAGGTGCCGCTGGAGCTGATCGAGGTGCAGTCCGGCAGCTACCTCGGCGAGGACGACATCGTGCGCCTGTCCGATCCTTACGGGCGCGCATGATGGGCGTGCGTCCTGTCTGGCTCGCCGCGCTCGCGCTGTTCTTCGCGGCGATGGTTTCCGGCGGTTCGCTTCCGGGGCACGCCGACCTGCTGTCGGCGCACTTCGGCGACAAGCTGCTGCATGTGCTCGCCTACGCATTCATGACCCTGCTCGGCTTTGCCGCGGTGGCCGCGCCGCCGCTGCACCGCGCCGCCGCCACGGTGGGCGGCATTGCGCTGCTCGGCCTGGCCGACGAGGCGATCCAGTCCCTTCTGCCCTACCGCAACGCGTCCATCGCCGACTGGTGTTTTGATGTCGGTACCGCCGCCCTGGTCACGCTGATGCTGATGCGCGCCAGGCTCACACCCGACCCGGATACCCATGCGTAAGAAAGTCAGCAAGGCTGTTTTCCCGGTTGCCGGACTCGGCACCCGCTTCCTTCCGGCCACCAAGGCCAGCCCGAAAGAAATGCTGCCCGTCGTCGACAAGCCGCTGATCCAGTATGCGGTCGAGGAAGCGATCGAGGCCGGCATCACCGAGATGATCTTCGTCACCGGCCGCAACAAGCGCGCGATCGAAGACCATTTCGACAAGGCCTACGAACTCGAGGCCGAGCTGGCCGCGCGGCAGAAAGACGCGCTGCTGCAGCTGATCCACCGGATCAAGCCCGATGCGGTGCAGTGCTTCTACGTGCGCCAGTCGGAGGCGCTCGGCCTCGGGCATGCGGTGCTGTGCGCGGAGCGGCTGGTGCAGGACGAACCGTTCGCCATCATCCTCGCCGACGACCTGCTCGACGCGCCGGTGCCGGTGATGCGGCAGATGGTCGACCTGCACGCGCACTACGGCAGCAGCATCATCGGCGTCGAGGCGATACCGCTGGAGCAGAGCAGCGCCTACGGCATCGTCGAGGGGCGGCCGGTCGCGGACCGGCTGCTGAAGCTCGACGGCATCATCGAGAAGCCGGCGCCGCAGCAGGCGCCGTCCAACATGGCCGTGGTCGGCCGCTACATCCTGACGCCGTCGATCTTCCGCCACCTGCGCGAGATCGCGCCGGGCGCCGGCGGCGAACTGCAGCTGACCGACGGCATCGCGCGGCTGATGCGCTCCGAGGCGGTGCTGTCCTATCAGTTCGAGGGGCGGCGCTTCGACTGCGGCACCAAGCAGGGCTACCTGCAGGCCACCGTCGAGTTCGCGCTGCGCCATCCGGAAGTCGCCGACGAATTCCGCCGCTTCCTCGCCCAGCTGCCGCCGGAGCCCGCGGCGCCGCGCCCGCCGCTGGCCGTCGGCGCCAACTGAGCCGCCGCGACGCATGGGACACACGATCCTCGTCACCGGCGCGAGCGGCTACATCGGCTCGCATACCTGCGCCTGCCTGCTGCAGGCAGGCTGGCAGGTGATCGGCATCGACAACCTCAGCAACAGCTCGCCGCGCGCGATCGAACGCGTCGAGCAGATCGTCGACCGCGAAATGCCGTTCCATGCGATCGACGTGCGCGACCATGCGGCGCTGACGCGCCTGCTGCAGCAGGAAGCGATCGCCGCGGTGATCCATTTCGCCGGGCTGAAGGCCGTCGGCGAATCGGTCGCGCGCCCGCTCGACTACTACGACAACAATGTCTGCGGCAGCGTGTCGCTGCTGCGCGTGCTGCACCAGCAGGGCGTGCGCAAGCTGGTGTTCAGCTCGTCGGCGACGGTGTACGGCGATCCGTCCTCGGTGCCGGTCACCGAGGATGCGCCGACCTCGGCAACCAATCCCTACGGCCGCTCGAAGCTGATGGTCGAGCAGGTGCTGGCCGACCTCGCGCACGCCGACCCCGAATGGCGCATCGCGACGCTGCGTTACTTCAACCCGGCCGGCGCGCACGAGAGCGGCCTGATCGGCGAGGATCCGCGCGGCGTGCCGAACAACCTGATGCCCTACGTCGCGCAGGTCGCCGCCGGACGGCGGCCGCACCTCGCGGTGTTCGGCAACGACTATCCGACGCCGGACGGCACCGGCGTGCGCGACTACATTCACGTGACCGACCTCGCGCGCGGCCACCTCGCGGCGCTCGAGCGACTGTTCTCGGCCGGTGGTTCATTCACGGTCAACCTCGGCACCGGCCACGGCGCCAGCGTGCTGCAGGCCGTAGCCGCATTCGAGCGCGCCTGCGGCCGCGTGATACCGACACGCGTCGCGCCGCGCCGCCCGGGCGACGTCGCGACCTGCTATGCGTCAGCGGCGAAAGCCAACGAGCTGCTCGGCTGGCGCGCGGAGAAGAACCTCGCACAGATGTGCGTCGACCACTGGCGCTGGCAGCAGATGAACCCGGACGGCTATTGAGCGAAACCGGACTGCGTGGTGCCTGCTGCGCCATCGCAATGGCCGCCGCCGCCACGAACCCACAATGACCGCTGTTTCCACTGCGCCGTCAGGCAAGCCTCCATGATTCCGAACGAAGCGATGCAGCAGCAAGACCCGCGAGTGGCGCTGGTCACCGGCGTCACCGGCCAGGATGGCGCGCTGCTGTCCGAACTGCTGCTGGCCAAGGGCTACACCGTGCATGGCATCAAGCGGCGCGGCTCGCAATTCAACACCGGCCGCATCGACCACCTGTACCAGGACCCGCACGAGGCCGGCCGGCGCTTCATCCTGCACCACGGCGACATGACCGACACCGCGTCGCTGATCCGCGTGATCCAGCAGTCGCAACCGGACGAGATCTACAACCTGGCCGCGCAGAGCCATGTCGGCGTGTCCTTCGAAGAGCCCGAATACACCGCCAACTCCGATGCGCTAGGCACGCTGCGGCTGCTGGAGGCGATCCGCATCCTCGGCCTGGAGAAGAAGACCCGCTTCTACCAGGCGTCGACCTCGGAACTGTACGGCAAGGTGCAGCAGGTGCCGCAGACCGAGATCACGCCCTTCTATCCGCGCAGCCCGTATGCCGCGGCGAAGCTGTATGCGTACTGGATCACGGTGAATTACCGCGAGGCCTACGGGATGTACGCGTGCAACGGCATCCTGTTCAACCACGAATCTGCGCTGCGCGGCGAGACCTTTGTCACCCGCAAGATCACGCGCGCGCTGGCGCGCATCGCGCTTGGTCAGCAGGACTGCCTGTACCTCGGCAATCTCGATTCGCGGCGCGACTGGGGCCACGCGCGCGACTATGTCGAGATGCAGTGGCTGATGCTGCAGCAGCGCGAGCCGGAAGATTACGTGATCGCCACCGGACGTCAGTACAGCGTGCGCGAGTTCGTCGAACGCGCCGCCGGCGAACTCGGCATCACGCTGTGCTGGCGCGGCAGCGGCTGCGACGAGACCGGCCTCGTCGAGTCGTCCGGCGGTCATGAAGGCTTGCGCGCCGGCCAGGTCATCGTGCGCGTCGACCCGCGCTACTTCCGTCCGACCGAGGTTGACACGCTGCTCGGCGATGCCGGGAAGGCGCGCGCCCAACTGGGCTGGGAGCCGCGCACGACGTTCGCCGAACTCGT
>CAYZXP010000092.1:0-11608 GCA_964482415.1 uncultured Bifidobacterium sp.
CTTGTGGCGGCAGTGCTCGCTGTTGGCCTGCGCGAACATCATCAGCTCGACGTCGGTCGGGTTGCGGCCGGCCTTCGTGAAGGCGTCGAGCAGGTAGTCGATTTCGTCATCCGACAGCGCGAGGCCGAGTTCGCTGTTGGCGGTCTCCAGTGCCGCGCGGCCGCCGGCCAGCATGTCGATGTAAGCGAGCGGCTGCGCGTCCAGCTCGGTGAACAGCGCCGCCGCCTGCTGCGGGTCGCGGATCACGGCTTCGGTCATGCGGTCATGCAGCAGCGCGGCGACGTCGGCTGCGACAGCCTCGTCGAGCGCCTTCGGCTTGCCCAGCAGGCCGGCCTTGCGCTGCACGTAATACACGATGCCGCGCTCGATCCGGTGGATCTGCGCCATGCCGCAGTTGTGCGCGATGTCGGTCGCCTTGCTGGCCCACGGCGAAATCGTGCCGAAGCGCGGGATCACGACGAACTGCTCGCCGTCGGCCGGTCCTTCGAAGGGCTCGCCGTAGGTGAGCATGGCGGCCAGGCGCTCGCGGTCGGCGTCGCCGAGTTCGGCATGGCTGTCGATGAAATGGCAGAAGCGGCCGGAGATGCCCGTGATCGAAGGCTCGATGGCCTTCAGCTGGGTCAGGAGTCGCTGGACACGGAATGCGGACAGGGCGCTGGAGCCCGGGAGAATGAGCATGGCTAGGCTGGAGAAATGCGGAACGGCCAGGGCGGTCGGCTGCAGGCGGCGCCGGCGGACGGCACTGCAAGCGGCCTCTGCAACCAGGGCACATCGCGGGATAAATCGGACGGCCGAATTATACCCTGTCACGCGCCCTCGCCGCCGCGGGCCCGCCCTTGCGCACATGCTATCTTTCAGCAACTGACACGGACCCGACCATGGACATAAATACCCTGAATGACCAGAACCGGCGCGAGCTGGTGCATGCCAGCCTCGAGCTCGCCGAAGCCTCGCAGGCCATCTTCACCACCCTCTATCGGGAAGAGGCGCTGAGCGCTGCCGCGCATGCGGACGTGCTGCGCCTGTCGGGCCAGACGCTGTCGCCGCTGGCCGGTCTGCCGGTGTCGATCAAGGACCTGCTCGACGTCGCCGGCGAGACCACGCTGGCCGGCTCGGTGGTGCTGCGCGGCCGCCCGGCCGCGGCTGCCGATGCGCCCGTGGTCGCGCGCCTGCGCGCCGCCGGCGCTGCAATCATCGGCAAGACCAACATGACCGAATTCGCATTCTCCGGCGTCGGCATCAATCCGCACTATGGCACGCCTGGCAACCCCGCGGATCCGGCGCGCATCCCGGGCGGGTCGTCGTCCGGCGCGGCCGTCTCGGTGGCGGCGGGCATCTGCGTGGCCGCGATCGGCTCTGACACCGGCGGGTCGATCCGCATTCCGGCGGCGCTGTGCGGACTGGTCGGCTTCAAGCCGACGATGCGGCGCGTGCCGACGGCCGGCATCGTGCCCCTGTCGCCAACGCTGGACACGCTCGGCCCGATCGCGCGCAGCGTCGCCGACTGCCTGCTGGTCGACGGTCTGATCGCGGATACGCCGCTGGCGCCGCCGCAGCTGCCGCTGGCCGGGCTGCGCTTCGCCGTGCCGGATGACTATGTGAACGACGGCATCGACGCCACCGTCGAGCGCGCGTTCACCGCGACGCTGTCGAAACTGTCCGCAGCCGGCGCGACCATCGTCGAGTTGCCGATGGCGATGCTGGCCGAGGCGCGCGAGATCAACCTGTTCTCGCCGATTGAGGCGTATGCATGGCACCGCGACCTGCTGGCCGCGGCCGCTGCCAGCTATGACCATCGCGTCGTGCAGCGCATCCTGGCCGGAGCCGGCTACAGCGACGCCGACCTGCCTGCACTGCATGCCGCGCGGCGCGCATGGATTGCCCGGGTCGAGCAGGCGATCGCCGGCTTTGACGCGATGCTGATGCCGACCGTTCCCATCGTCGCGCCGCGCACCGAGGCGCTGCTGGCCTCGGACGAGGCTTTTTTCGACGCGAACCGGCTGCTGCTGCGCAATCCATCGCTGATCAACCTGCTCGATGGCTGCGCGCTGTCATTGCCGTGCCACCGTGCCGGCGACTTGCCGGTCGGCCTGATGGTCGCAGCGCCGGCCATGGCCGACGCGCGCCTGATGGCGATCGGTCTCGCGATCGAGCGCGTGGTCGGCCCCTGAGCGGGCGAAGCGCAGATGCCGGCCGCAGCTGCAGTCACAGCTGCGGCCACGGTGAACCCTGCGGCCGGTCCTCGGTGACCGTAAAGACCACGTTCTGCACGTCCGTGCCATAGCGGTCGGCCATACCGTAGCTGCGGCTGCCGAGCTCGCGATCAGGAATCATCGCGACCACGGTCTCGTAGCCAATGGCGAGGAAGACCTCGGCCATGTCCTCGGCCTGTTGCCTGTTCTCGACGGGCAGCCGGGCCGAGCCGAAGTTGACGGCGATCTTGCCGCAGTCGTGCGGATCGAAGAACAGCTCGCCGCCGAGTATGCCGCGATCGACGATCATCGAGTGCGTCGCGATGCCGCGCGCGCTGAACTTGCAGGCCGTCATTTCACGGACAATATGCAAGCCGCGATGATCCAGTACCCACAGGTACTTGAACTCCCGCATCCCGTACCGGCCGCGCAGCACGCCGTCGAAGTGCCCTTGCCCTGGTCGCCGGCTCATGATGGGCAAGTCAGGCGCCTCGGGAAAAATGTCAAACGGATTGCAATTGGCGACTGGCCGGCATTCACCGACGCCCCACATTTTCACGAAGCCGACGGCGGCCGGATAGTTTTCCGAGCTCAGCAATTCCAGTCGCGAACGTGGCACGACCACCCGGCGCCACGGCGGTGCCAGCCGGGTTTCCGCGCCAGCCACGGGCGCTTCGGACAGAGGCCAGCCTTCAGCCGCCCGGACCCGGGCACGCGCGAACTCGACGTGCTGCGCATGGGTGCGGTCACAGCCCCAGCCATCCGGCACGGTGTGCAGCGCCCGGCTGTGCATGCGGGGCGGCGCGACCACGGCGGCTGCGGACAGCGCGATGCGGTGCCGGGCGGATGCTGCGGCCGGTGCGCGGCGGGATGAATGGTTGCGTGTTGCCCGCATGACGGTTCTGTGCATGATGGTTCCCCCTGATCCGATGGCATTTGACGGGACGGCGTCGTTCCCTGCGGCCATTGATTGCAAGCCACGTGCCACGCGGCCATGCGTTGCCGGCGAGGTGTTCACGGTGCTCGCCCGTCAACCCTGTTGTTCCGCAATCACGGTCTGCGCCAATCTGAAACGGCCGCGTTTGATACACGCACCAATGCCTGTACGGCTTGCGGTGCATGCACCTTTGCGGCGCGCGAAGCCATCAACGATTGTTTTCACACCTGAATACGGCTACCCTATGCCATCTATATCTAATCTCGCAGGCGAAGACCTGCCCCGCGGCGCCGCATACACCTGCCGTGAGGTTTTCAAAAAATCTGGAGTCCAATGCGCATAGCTGTGATCGGCGGGGGCGTCGTCGGAGTTTGCACTGCCTATTACCTCGCGGATGCGGGGCATGAAGTGGCCATCGTTGAACGCTATGGCAATGTCGCCCAGGAGGCGAGTTTCGGCAACCTTGACCTGATGGGGCCGGCGGCCATCCATCCGTGGTCGATGCCGGGCACCGCGTCGAGGGTGTTGCGCATGCTGTTCCGTCCGGAATCGCCGATGGCCTTCAGTTCGCGATTCGAGCCGGCCATGTGGTCCTGGCTGCGACGCTCGGTGTCCGAATCCGCGTTGCCGCGGTTCCGTCAGAACCAGCAAAGGCTGCATGCGCTTGCGCACTACAGCCTTGATCTGATGGATGTCCTCACGCACCGGCGCGAAATGGATTTCCAGCAGCGCAGCGGCGTGCTGATGATGTTCCGCTCCGAAAAAGAGGCTGCGCAGGCGCATCCGCTGCTTGAGTTGCTGGGCGAAAGCGGCGTGAACTCCGAACTGCTCGAGCCGTCGGCCGCGCGGCAGCTTGAGCCGGCGCTGTCCGATCAGACCGCTTTCCATTCCGCATTGCACCTGCCTGACGACTGGGCCGGCAATTGCCCGTTGTTCGTGCGCCAGATGAAATCGATAGCGCAGGAAAAAGGCGTCGAATTCCATTTCAACAGCGAAGTCGAATCCATCCACCCCGAGCTTGGCGGCGCCAGCCTGCGCATCGGCGGCCGCGATCTCGATGTTGATGCGGTCGTGGTGGCTGCCGGCGCCGGCAGCGCGCGCCTGCTCAAGCCGATCGGCATTCACCTGCCGACGTATCCGGTGAAAGTCTACTCGGCGTCGACGACCATTCAGGAATACGAACTTGCGCCGCAACTATCGGTGTTCGATTCAACTTACCGGGTCGCGCTGACGCGCCTCGGCAAGCGCCTGCGCATTGCCGGCTGTGCCGAGCTGGGCTCGTCGAACTTCGACCTGCACCAGAAAGCCATCGACACCCTCGTCAAGGTCGGCGACGACTGGTTCCCGAGCGCGGCGAATTACCGCACCGCGTCCTTCTGGTGCGGGCCGACCGCGATGCTGCCGGAGGGCGTCCCCTTGATTGGCGCGACGCGCTATGGCAACGTGTTCGTGAACGCCGGCCATGGTGCCGGCGCATGGGCGCTGGCGGCAGGCAGCGGCAAGCTGGTCGCCGACCTGGTCTCAGGCCGCAGCCCCGACATCGACACCGAGGGACTGACGCTGGACCGCTATGCCGACCGCAGCCACTGAGCCATCCGACACGGCGACCCGCCTGTACGACGTCGGGCAATTGCGCGCCATTGAACGGCAGGCACTGTCCGCCGAACCCGACGGCACGCTGATGCAGCGCGCCGGGGCGGCAACGGCGGCGCTCGCTGCCACGCTGGTCAAGCCCGCCGACGGTCCGCTGCTGGTCTTCGCCGGTCCCGGCAACAACGGCGGTGACGCGCTGGACGCGGCCGCGCGCCTGTGCGAAGGCGGCTACCGGGTGTCCGTCGTGCTGCTGGCCGATGCCACGCGACTGCCTGCCGACGCGGCGGCCGCGCTGCAGCGGGCGCAGGACAGCCGGCTGGCGTTCGTGGAGCTGGCGGAAACCAAGGGCGGTTGGGCGCTGGCAATCGACGGCCTGTTCGGCATAGGCCTGACGCGCGCGCCCGAGGGCGAATTCCGCGCCGCCATCGAACGGATCAATGCACTCGGCTGTCCTGTGCTCGCCATTGACGTGCCGAGCGGGCTGGATGCCGACACCGGCACCCGCGTCGGCAGCGGCATCGCCGTGCGCGCAGACAGCACCCTCACCTTCATCGGCAACAAGCCTGGCCTGCATACTGCCGAGGGGCGCGACCATGCCGGCCGCGTGCATGTCAATTCGCTTGGCATTGGCGCGCCGCTGTTCGGCGAGCCACGGGCGATGCTGTGCACGCCGGCCTTGTTCGCGCACGTACTGGCAGCGCGTCCGCATGCGAGCCACAAGGGCAGCTACGGCGACCTGACCGTGATCGGCGGCGCTGCCGGCATGGGCGGCGCCGTGCTGCTTGCCGCACGCATGGGTGCGCTGGCCGGCGCCGGTCGCGTGTTTGCGGCTTTTGCCGGTGCGGTGCCGGCCTTCGATCCGGTGCATCCGGAGCTGATGTGCCGGGATGCGCATGCAGTCGAGCTGGCGGCCGGCGCTGCCGTAGCCGGCCCGGGCCTGGGCATGTCGCGCGACGCCGCCGACCTGGTGGCGCGTGCGCTGGCCAGCGCGCTGCCGCTGGTTCTTGATGCCGATGCGCTGAACCTGATCGCAGCCGAGCCCGGCCTGCAGCAGCGGCTGGCGCAGCGCCATGCGCCGTCCCTGCTGACGCCGCATCCGCTGGAAGCGGCGCGCCTGCTCGGCATCGACGCTGCGGCGGTGCAGTCCGACCGGCTCGCGGTCGCGGCCGACCTCGCGCGTCGCTTCAACGCTCACGTGATACTGAAGGGTTCGGGCAGCGTGCTTGCGTCGCCGCACGGCGATCTGGCGGTCAACGCCAGCGGCAATCCTGCGCTGGCCACCGCCGGCAGCGGGGACGTGCTGGCCGGCCTGTGCGGCGCGCTGCTTGCACAGCGCCTGCCGATGCGAGAGGCCGCGCTGGCGGCGGCATGGATGCATGGCCACGCGGCCGACCGGCTGGTAGCCGATGGCCTCGGTCCGGTCGGCCTGACGGCGTCCGAGCTTCCTGAAATGATACGTCGCGTGCTGAACGAACTCTGCGCCGCGCGCGTCCGGCCCGCGTAAGCGGAATCGGGCGGACGTGATTCAGGCGCCGCTGTCTTCCGTCATCCTGCCTGCGTGTATCGTGATGCGCCGCTCGCACATCGCGGCAATCGCCGGGTCATGCGTGACCAGCACCAGCGTCGAACCCTGTTCTCGGTTCAGCCTGAACATCAGTTCGATCACGGCCGCGCCGGTGGCGGCATCGAGGCTGCCGGTCGGTTCGTCGGCCAGCAGCAGCGGCGGATCCGTGACGAACGCGCGCGCGAGCGCGACGCGTTGCTGTTCGCCGCCGGACAGGAATTTCGGATAGTGCGCAGTGCGTGCGGCCAGCCCGACGCGCGCCAGCATGGCCTGTGCCCTGCGCTTCGCATCGCGGTCGCCGCGCAGCTCCAGCGGCAGCATCACGTTCTCCAGCGCGGTCAGGTGCGACAGCAGCTGGAAGGACTGGAACACGAAGCCGATCTTCTCCTTGCGCAGCGCCGCGCGTCCGTCCTCGTCAAGCCGGTACAGGTCGACGCCGTCGATGGCGACTTCGCCCGCGCTCGGCGTGTCGAGGCCGGCGAGCAGCCCGAGCAGCGTCGACTTGCCGGAGCCGGACGCACCCACGAGTGCAACGGTGGCGCCGGGACGCACGGTAAAATGCACGTCCGAAAGGATGGTCAGTTCGCCGCTGGCATCCGCGACTGTTTTTGTCAGGCCGGTGACCCTGATCGCCGGAATTGTCTGGGGGTTTTCTCGCATGCAGGCTTTTTGTATGAGGACGTGCAGGCTTGCGCTGCTGCTGTGGCTGATGGCGCTGGCGATGCCGGGGTATTCTGCATCAAAAAATCTGCTCGTGCTCGGCGACAGCCTGTCGGCCGAATACGGACTGCCGCGCGGCAGCGGCTGGGTCGCGCTGCTGCAGCAACGGCTGGCTGCGGGCGATGCGCGCCATCAGGTGATCAACGCCAGCATCAGCGGCGAGACCACCGCGGGCGGCAAGGCGCGGCTGGCCGAGCTGCTGAAGCAGCACCGCCCTGCGGTGCTGGTGCTTGAACTGGGCGGCAACGACGGATTGCGCGGGCTGTCGCTCGCCGCAACCCAGGCCAACCTGCGCGAGATGATCAAGTCAGCCAGCGCCGCCGGCGCACGCGTGCTGCTGCTCGGCATGCAGGTGCCGCCGAACTACGGCCCCGACTACAGCCGTCGTTTCGCCGCGATGTACCAGGGGCTGGGTCGCGAGCCCGGCGTCAGCCTGGTGCCCTTCCTGCTCGCCGGCCTCGACGACACCGACAAATTTTTCCAGCCGGACCGCATTCATCCGAACACGCGCGCACAGCCCGTCATGCTCGACAATGTCTGGCCGGTGCTGAAGCCGCTGCTGAAATAAAATCTGAAAAAAATTACGATGAAATACCCTGCACTGCTGCCCGCCGACCAGGTGCTTGCGCAGCTGGATGACTACGACAGCATCATCGACGTGCGCTCGCCGTCGGAATTTGCCCTGGACCACCTGCCCGGCGCGATCAACTGCCCGGTGCTCGACGACGACGAACGCGCGCGGGTCGGCACCATCTACAAACAGGACAGTCCGTTCGAGGCGCGCAAGATCGGCGCGGCGCTGGTCTCGCGCAACATCGGCATTCATCTGGAGCAGCATTTCCAGTCGATGCCGCGCGACTGGAAGCCGCTGGTCTATTGCTGGCGCGGAGGCAACCGCAGCGGATCCATGGCGCATGTCCTCGCACGCGTCGGCTGGCCGGCGGTGCAGCTCGACGGCGGCTACAAGGAATACCGGCGCAGCGTGGTCGCGCTGCTGGATGAGCAGCCGCAGCGGCTGCAGTTCCGCTCGATCTGCGGCACCACCGGCAGCGGCAAGAGCCGCCTGTTGCAGTACCTCGCTCGCGCAGGCGCGCAGGTGCTCGACCTCGAAGCACTCGCTGCGCACCGCGGCTCGGTGCTCGGCGGCCTGCCGACCGAGCCGCAACCTTCGCAGAAGATGTTCGACAGCCGGCTGTGGCAGGCGATGCGCGGCTTTTCCCCGGAGCGGGTGGTGTATGTCGAATCGGAGAGCAAGAAGATCGGTGACCTGCGCGTACCGGACAAGCTGATGGAGCGCATGCGCGCCTCGCCATGCATTCGCGTCGACCTGTCGGTCGCCAACCGCGTGCGGCTGCTGATCGAAGACTATCCGCATCTGGTGACGGACACGGCGCTGCTGGGTCGCCAGCTCGCCCACCTCGCGCCGCTGCATGGCAACGAGCGCATACGCGAATGGATGGCGCTGGCTGACGCAGGCCAGACCGCAGCGCTGGTCGAGGCGCTGCTGGTCGAGCATTACGACCCCGCTTACCTGCGCTCCATCGAGCGCAATTTCATCGGCTATCGTGATGCGCGCGCGCTGTCTCTCGAGGGCATTGCCGAAGCCGACTTCACGGCGGCTGCAGACTCGCTGATCGCCGCGGAAACGGAACGGCACAACTGAACTGCGCGCAGGTGAATCGCCCGGAGGATCCGGGCAAAAAAAATGGCGTCCGATCGGACGCCATTTTTGTTTGCTCCGGCGCTTACTGCTTCGCCGGCGCTTCCGGTTTGGCCGCGGCCACCGGTTTGAGGATCTCGGCTTTCGCGCGCTTCTTCAGCACGCCGAGGTAACCGGCCATCTCCTGCGCGGCGACGAACTCCTCGACCTGCTGCTTCTCGGCCTTCACCAGCTCTTCGTCGGCCGGCTGCTCGTTGACCGAATTGATGCGATAGATGCTGTAGCCCTTGCCTGCCACCGGTACGCCGACGTAGGCAGGCAACTTGGTTGCGTCAGCCTTCATCACCGCGGCCACCGCCGGGCCGGCCACGCCGTTGAAATTCGTGCGCGACACCGACTTCGCCGCGCCGAACTCGGCGCTGCCGCCAGCCTTCAGTTCAGCCAGCTTCTTTTCGCCGGCGGCCTGCGCGAGCTTCTCGGCCTCAACTGCGGCAACGCGCTCTTCGATGATGGTGCGCACTTCCGACAGCGGAATCTTTGCCACCGGCTTGTGCTCGACCACGTGGCCGGCAATGTAGATGCCCGAACCCACTTCGATCGCCTCGGTGTTCTGCTTGTCCTTGATCGCTTCCTTCGAGAAGATCGCGGCGAGGAATTTCGGCTGGTTGTAGGCCGCCGTCTTCGGCAGTGCCGAGTTCGGCTCGCGGGTCAGCGCTGCCGCAGTCTCGATCTTCAGGCCGAGCTTGTCGGCCACCGGCTTGAGGCTGTCCGGCTGCTCGTAGACCATGTTGGTGAAGGTCTCGACCATCGACGCGAATTTCTTGCCGGCCTCGCCACGACGAATCTCATCCTCGATGTTGGCCTTCACGTCCGCCAGCGGGCGGGTCGCAGCCGGCTTGATCGCGGTCAGCTTGATGATGTGGAAGCCGAAGTCCGATTCGACGACATCGCTGATCTGGCCTTCCTTCATCGCATAAGCAGCGTCTTCGAAAGGCTTGACCATCATGCCCTTGCCGAAGAAGTCGAGGTCGCCGCCGCGCTCGGCCGAGCCCGGGTCGTCGGAGTTCTCTTTCGCGACCTTCGCGAAATCGGCCGGGTTCTTGCGCACCTGCGCGAGCAGCTTCTCGGCCTTGGCTTTCGCGGCAGCCTTCTCGGCGGCCGGCGCATCCTTGGCCGCCTTCACGAGGATGTGGCTGGCGCGACGCTGCTCGTCGGTCTTGTAGCGCGACAGGTTCTGCTCATAGAACTTGCGGATGTCTTCGTCGGTGACGCTGATTTGCGCCTCGACCACCGGTGCGGCCAGCACCACGAACTCGGCCTTGACGGTCTCGGGCACCTGGAACTGCGACGCGTTCTTGTCGTAGAACGCCTGCACCATCGCGTCGGTGACCTTCACCTGCGGCTTGAATTCCTGCGCGGTCAGGGTCACTTCCTGCACTTCGCGCTTCTGCTGGTTCAGCGACGAGATGCGATGTGCGACGGCCTTCGGCGCGAAGGCCGTGCCCTGGATCGCCATGTTCACCTGCTGCACCGCGAGGTCGTGGCGCAGGCTGGCTTCGAAGCGTTCCGGCGTCATGCCCTGTGCTGCCAGCAGCTGCTTGTAGCGCTCCTTGTTGAACTTGCCGTCGGCGTCGGTCAGGCCCTGGATTTCCATGATGGTCTTGCGCACGGCTTCGTCGGAGACGGTCAGGTGGCTGTCGACGACGTTCTTCGACATCGCCTTTTGCGCCACCAGGTTTTCGAGCGCGCCCAGCTTCGCGTCCGGCGTATCGAACATCGCCGGATTGAACTGGTCGCCAAACATTTGCTTGAAGCGCTCGAGCTGTCGTGCGTGCGTCGCATCCCATTCGCGCTGGGAGATTTCCTGTCCGGCGACCTTCGCCACCGGCGGCTCGCGGTCGGCGTTGCGCATGTAGCTCTCGACACCGAAGAAGGCAAACGACGGGAAGATGATCAGGAGCAGCAGGAACTGCATCAACCGACGATGGGTGCGGATGAATTCAAGCATGGTGCACTCAGGTCTCCAGGCCTTTGCGGCCCTTAATCGTAATGAACAAGCGTAAAAAAAGGCGAACACACGGTTCGCCTTTCTGGGTTTGGCGGAGTGGACGGGACTCGAACCCGCGACCCCCGGCGTGACAGGCCGGTATTCTAACCGACTGAACTACCACTCCTGAAACTGCATCGACATGCTGGCTGTTGGTGGGTGCTGAGAGGCTCGAACTCCCGACCTACGCCTTGTAAGGGCGCCGCTCTACCAACTGAGCTAAGCACCCGCTGAAACCTTGCTGCTGTTTCGCGTAGCCAGCTTGCACCGACGCTTGTCACCGCGCCGGCAAAAACGCTAGTTTAGCGCATCTTTCAATGCTTTGCCAGGCTTAAATTTCGGTACCTTCGATGCGGCGATCGTGATCTCTTCACGCGTGCGCGGATTGCGGCCGACGCGTGCAGCGCGCTCGCTGACGGAGAAGGTGCCGAAGCCGGCGAGGGTGACCGAGTCGTCCTGCTTCAAGGTCGCGGTGACCGCATCAATAACGGCTTCAAGTGCGCGACTTGCGGAGGCTTTCGAAATGTCGGCCGCCTTCGCGATTTCATCAATCAGTTCAGTCTTGTTCACTGAAATTCCCCTCGGACATGTAGTTGAGATTTTTCTGCTGCTGCTGCGCCGCCTGCGCCCGCGATCATCGTCGACGCCGGCCGCCCCTGCAGCGAGCGGCTATTAGACTAGCCAGCCGCGTGCAGTGTCAAGAAATTTACCTGCAGCGCTGCGGTATCCGTCATCGATATTGACGCTTACTTGCGTTGCGCCGGTGCGGCACGCAGCAGTGCTGACCATCCGGCACGCATGAAAAAAGCGTCCCGAAGGACGCTTTTTTCTTTGCTGCAGGGTCGCGTCAGTGCTTGACCAGCGTCGGCTCCGGCTTGCCTTCTTTCGAGGCGGC
>CAYZXP010000093.1:0-11583 GCA_964482415.1 uncultured Bifidobacterium sp.
CTCGCCGGTCTGGTTGATGCCGTCGTTGGGGGCGGCGGCTTGATTCAAGTCCCGGCCTTGTTTTCCGTTTTTCCGCATGCAGCTCCGGCCAACTTGTTTGGAACGAACAAGCTGGCGGGAATCTTCGGCACCGCAACCGCAGCCCGCACTTACTGGAGGCGCTTTCCTGTTGACTGGCAACTGGTTGCCCCGGCTTCGCTCGCTGCGCTGATTTTTGCGTTTGCTGGCGCATGGGCAGTGACTGTGTTTCCCCCAACCCTGTTGCGGAAGCTGCTGCCCTTCATCCTGCTGCTGGTGGCCGTGTATGTGCTGCGCCGAAAAGACTTTGGCATTGTCCATGTGCCTCGGCCGAACGGGGTGCGCAAAACTTGTCTGGCATTGGGGATCGGTGCAGCGATAGGTGCTTATGACGGATTCTTCGGGCCCGGGACGGGCAGCTTTCTGGTCTTTCTGTTTGTGCACGGCTTCGGGTTGGATTTCTTGCGGGCATCTGCTGCAGCAAAGATCGTCAATGTGGTGTGCAATTTTGCGGCGCTGGCCTGGTTCGTTCCAGCCGGGCAGCCGATGTGGCTACTCGGAGGCCTGATGGCATGCTGCAATATTGTTGGCTCGATGCTGGGGGTCAGGCTTGCAGTTACGCATGGCGCAGGTTTTGTTCGCAAACTTTTCCTGCTGGTCGTCGGTGCGCTGATCTTGAAAACCTCGTGGGATGCGTTTGGCCATCTGCTTTAATCAGCCAAAAATTGGTTTCACGTGAAACATTCGGAGAGGTAGGGGAGGGATGTTTCACGTGGAACGTTGACCGTTCATTTTCGCGGAATGCTTTCCGCAGTGGGCGCGGCATCGGGAAATGCCCGTATAATCCAGCCTCTGCCTGTTCTGTCTTGTCCCTTCCCCATGGATTTTCCCACTGAATTTGATGTCATTGTTGTCGGTGGCGGCCATGCCGGCACGGAAGCTGCGCTCGCGGCCGCCCGTACGGGGCAGAAAACACTCCTGCTTACGCATAACATCGAAACCCTGGGCCAGATGTCGTGCAATCCGTCGATTGGTGGAATCGGCAAGGGGCACCTGGTCAAGGAAGTGGATGCGCTTGGTGGAGCGATGGCAATCGCCACCGATGAGGGCGGCATACAGTTCCGCATCCTGAACTCTTCCAAAGGGCCGGCGGTGCGTGCGACGCGTGCGCAGGCTGACCGGATTCTTTATAAAGCAGCGATACGCCATCGGCTGGAAAACCAGCCAAATCTCTGGCTTTTCCAGCAGGCAGTCGACGACCTGATGGTCGAAGGCGATCGCGTCGTCGGCGCGGTGACGCAAGTTGGCATCCGCTTCCGCTCGCGTGCGGTCGTCCTGACGGCTGGCACTTTCCTCGACGGGAAGATCCACGTCGGCTTGAACAATTATTCTGGCGGCCGGGCAGGGGATCCGCCCGCCGTGTCGTTGTCGGCCCGGCTGAAGGAGTTGAAGCTGCCGCAGGGGCGCCTGAAGACCGGCACGCCGCCGCGCATCGACGGTCGGTCGATCGATTTCTCGGTCATGACTGAGCAGCCGGGCGACCTCGATCCGGTCCCGGTTTTTTCGATCATGGGTTCGGCTGCGATGCACCCGCGCCAGCTGCCTTGCTGGATCACTCATACGAACACGGAAACCCACGACATCATCCGCGCCGCGCTCGATCGCAGCCCGATGTTCACCGGGGTGATCGAGGGGGTCGGCCCTCGCTACTGTCCTTCGATTGAGGACAAGATTCATCGCTTTGCCGACAAGGATTCTCACCAGATCTATCTGGAACCCGAGGGTCTGACGACCAACGAGTTTTACCCGAATGGTATTTCCACCAGCTTGCCTTTCGATGCGCAACTGGCGCTGGTGCGTTCGATGCGCGGTCTGGAAAGCGCGCACATCCTTCGCCCCGGCTATGCGATCGAATATGATTATTTCGATCCGCGCGGCCTGAGGGCCTCGCTCGAAACCAAAGCCATTCAAGGGTTGTTCTTTGCCGGTCAGATCAACGGTACCACCGGCTACGAAGAGGCAGCGGCACAGGGCCTGCTGGCAGGGTTGAATGCAGCGCTGCAGACCCAGGGGCGCGACGCATGGACGCCGCGGCGCGACGAGGCCTACCTCGGTGTGCTGGTCGATGATCTTGTCACGCAAGGCGTGCAGGAGCCTTATCGCATGTTCACCAGCCGCGCTGAATACCGGCTCAGCTTGCGTGAAGACAATGCCGATTTGCGATTGACCGAAATCGGCCGCAAGCTCGGTTGCGTTAGCGACGCTCAATGGGCGGTGTTCGAGCAACGTCGGGAAGCTCTTGCGCGCGAGCTGGAGCGGTTGAAGTCGACGTGGGTCAACCCAAAGCTGATCGCCCAAGCCGAGGCGGAGCGCGTGCTGGGCAAAGGGATTGAACGTGAGTATGCGCTCACTGATCTGCTTCGCCGCCCCAATGTGAGCTATCAGTCGTTGATGACCATGCAGGCAACCGACGGTCGTCGCTTCGACAATCCGGATCTCGATCCGGCCGTCGCCGAGCAAGTCGAGATTCAGGTGAAATACGCGGGTTACATCGACCGTCAGGCCAAAGAGGTCGAGCGGCATGAATACTATGAAAACCTGAAGCTGCCGGCTGAGCTCGACTACATGGCCGTGTCGGCACTGTCGATCGAGGTTCGGCAGAAGCTGAACAAGCATCGACCGGAAACGCTGGGGCAGGCATCGCGCATTGCGGGCGTCACGCCTGCCGCGATCTCGCTGTTGCTGGTGCACCTGAAAAAGGGCGGCTTCAAACAATTTGCGTCAGTGCACGACGAGTCGGACGTCGCCTGAATGGCCATCGACAGGGAAGCGATGCGCAGCCGACTGCGCGCCGGAGCCAGCGTGCTGCGGCTGGATCTGCCAGACGCGCAGCTTGAAAAGCTGCTCGACTATCTCGCGCTGCTGCAGAAATGGAATTCGGTCTACAACCTGACCGCCGTTCGCGACCCCGAGCAGATGCTGACCCAGCACCTGCTCGATTGCATGGCGGCGCTGCCCGCCTTTGCCGGTGCGCGTCGCGTGCTTGACGTCGGTTCCGGTGGGGGATTGCCCGGACTCGTGATCGCGATCTGGGCACAGCAAGCTGAGCCGCAGATGCGTGTCGAGATGATCGACACCGTGCACAAGAAGACCGCCTTCCTCACACAGGCCAAAGCCGAGCTGGGACTTGCCAACGCAAGGGTTCATACCGGCCGCGTCGAACAGCTCGACAGCAAGGAAAAGTTCGACGTGATCACCTCGCGCGCATTCGCCGAGCTGTCGGACTTCATCAACTGGTCAGGACACCTGCTAGCGGAGGGCGGACGCATGATCGCGCTGAAAGGGCAGGCGCGCCAGACCGAAAAAGAAAGCCTTCCCGATGGCTGGGAAATCGTGCAGATGCAAGCCCTGACCGTCCCCGGCCTCGATGCGGAGCGGCATCTGGTGCACATCAGGCGCGCCGACAATCACTAGACGACAACACCAACAACATGGCCAAGATATTCTGCATCGCCAACCAGAAGGGCGGCGTCGGCAAGACCACCACGGCAGTCAACCTCGCTGCCGGCCTCGCAAAGCTGGGACAACGCGTGCTGCTGGTCGATCTTGATCCGCAAGGGAATGCAACGATGGGCGCCGGGATCAACAAGGCCACGCTTGCCAGCTCGGTGTACCAGGTGCTGCTGGGCATTGGCGACGTCGCCGGGGCGCGCCAGCGCTCCGAATCCGGACGCTTCGACGTGCTGCCTGCCAATCGCGAACTCGCCGGCGCCGAGGTCGAGATGGTCGAACTCGAGCAGCGCGAGAGCCGCCTCAAGCAGGCGCTGGCCGCGGTGGAGGCGGACTATGACGTGGTGCTGGTTGATTGCCCGCCGGCGCTGTCGATGCTGACGCTGAACGGGCTGTGCGCCGCGCATGGCGTCGTCATCCCTATGCAGTGCGAATACTATGCGCTCGAAGGGCTGTCGGACCTCGTCAACACGATCAAGATAGTGCACGCAAAAATGAACCCGGAACTGAAGGTGATCGGCTTGCTCCGCGTGATGTTCGACCCGCGCATCATGCTCTCGCAGCAGGTGTCGTCGCAGCTCGAAACGCATTTCGGCGACAAGGTGTTCAAGACAGTCATACCGCGCAACGTGCGCCTGGCCGAAGCGCCGTCCTACGGCATCCCCGGCGTGATCTTCGATCCGTCATCCAAGGGTGCGCAAGCCTATCTTGCCTTTGGCAAGGAGCTGGTTGACCGCATTGCGGCCCTTTGAGCCGCACTACCCATACAGCATTCGAAAGCACACCAGACATGGTTACGAAAAAACCGAAGGGCCTCGGTCGCGGCCTCGAAGCCCTGCTTGGCGGTTCGTCCGACCTCACGCCTGAGGCGACGGCCGTAACGAACGCAACGGCCACCATGCCCGTCACCGCGCTGCAGGCTGGCAAGTACCAGCCGCGCACGCGGATGGACGAGGGCGCGCTGAACGAGCTCGCCGATTCGATTCGCGCGCAAGGCCTGCTTCAGGCGATTCTGGTGCGGCCGATCTCAGACGGAAAAAACGGCGTCACGCACGAGATCATTGCCGGCGAACGGCGTTTCCGTGCATCCCAGCTCGCCGGCCTGACCGACGTGCCCGTGCTGGTGCGCGATGTCGACGATCAGGGCGCGGCCGCGATGGCGCTGATCGAGAACATGCAGCGCGAGGACCTGAATCCGCTCGAAGAAGCGCAAGGCATCCAGCGGCTGATCGATGAATTTCATTTCACGCATGAGCAGGCCGCGCAATCCGTCGGCCGCTCGCGCAGTGCCGTCTCCAACCTGCTGCGTCTGCTGAACCTTGCCCGCCCGGTGCAATCGATGCTGATGGCAGGCGACATCGACATGGGGCATGCACGGGCATTGCTGGCGGTCGACGCTGCCACGCAGATCGCGCTGGCCCATGAGGTCGTTGCCAAACGCATGTCGGTGCGCGACGCCGAAAAACTGGTCGTGCGCCATACCACCGCCCAGGTGCCCGGCAAGACCGGCACGGGTGTCAGGGAAAAGTCGCGCGACATCACCCGACTCGAGGAAGAACTGTCCGATACGCTGGCCACAGCAGTGACCATCAAAGTGGGTGCCCGCAATCGCGGCGAACTGGTCATTGCCTTCGCCGATCTCGATCAGCTGGATGGCGTGATCGCCCGCCTGAAGGCGCAAGAACACTGAGCCGCGGCAAGACTTATTTTTTTGAAAACGAAAAATCTGCTTTTCGAGTGAGCAAACATTTGACGCAGGCAATCACCGGCCAATATAATCACGCGGCTTCAAGGAACACGATCCACGCCCGGTCACTGCGGAAAGATCTTTCGCAGCGCTTGTACCAGTCCTCCGCCATGCCGCCATGCTGCGCCTGATCATTGCCCAGCTGGCCATCACGATGGCCGTCGCGTTAGTCGCTGCGTTCATCGGTGGACAACATGCCGGTCTCTCCGCATTTCTCGGGGGCGCGTGCTGTGTGTTACCGAATGGCCTGTTTGCCCTGCGCCTTCACATCGGCGCGCGCAGGCCCGGAACTCTGAGCCCGATGACATTTTTCATCGGCGAGTTCATCAAGATTGCGTTGACGGTCGGGATGCTTGTCCTGATCGTCTGGTCGTACCGCGACGTGAACTGGCTGGCGCTGATTGTCGCCTTCATCGTTGCGCTGAAAAGTTACATCATCTTACTAGTTAGGCACTGACATGGCAGCAGAAACGGCAGCAGCGGGCGTGAATCACGCGCCGACAGCCTCCGAGTACATCGTACACCACCTCGGTCACCTGTCCTCCAAGCATCAGGGATCGATCGTCGATTTCTCGGTGATCAACCTCGACACCGTGTTCTGGTCGGTGCTGATGGGCGTGGTTGGTTTGTTCATCATGAGCCTCGCGGCGCGCAAGGCCACGGCCGGCGTGCCGGGACGCTTCCAGGCCTTCGTCGAAATGCTCGTCGAAATGGTCGACAGCCAGGCCCGCAGCATCGTGCACGGCAACCGCAGCTTCATCGCCCCGCTGGCACTGACCGTGTTCGTCTGGGTCACCCTGATGAACTCGCTGGACTTCCTGCCGGTCGATCTGTTCTCCGGCATCTTCCGCCTCTTCGGCGCTGAGCCGCACTTCCGTATTGTCCCCACCGCCGACCTGAACGGCACGCTGGGCATGGCACTCGGCGTGTTCGCCCTGATGCTGTACTACAACGTCAAGATCAAGGGGCTGGGCAACTTCGTTCATGAACTGTTCTGCGCACCGTTTGGCTCGCATCCCGCACTCTGGATCGCCAACCTTGGCCTGAACATCATCGAGTTTGCCGCCAAGACCGTGTCCCTCGGCATGCGACTGTTCGGCAACATGTATGCAGGCGAGCTGGTCTTCCTGCTGATCGCGCTGCTCGGCTCGACCGCCACCTGGTGGGGCTTCGGCATGCACGTCGTTGCGGGTTCGATCTGGGCGATTTTCCACATCCTGATCGTGCTGTTGCAGGCATTCATCTTCATGATGCTGACGCTGGTGTATATCGGCCAGGCACACGAGGGTCACTAAGAAGAAGGTCGCCTCGCTGCGCCGCTGACCTCGTTGCCGGCCAGTCGCCCTCCGACGGGGGCGCAGCTGCAGCGAGGCAGGCAGTGAACAAGGCAGTCCCGAAGAAGTTTTGCAGTATCCATTTTTATTTTTTAACTTTTCATTATCTAAGGAGTTTCCATGACTAACGTCGCTTTCGTTGCACTGGCTTGCGGTCTGATCATCGGCCTGGGTGCCATCGGTGCATGTATCGGTATCGCTATGATGGGCGGCAAGTTCATCGAAGCCTCTGCTCGCCAGCCGGAACTGATGAACGCCCTGCAGACCAAGATGTTCCTGCTGGCCGGCCTGATCGACGCTGCATTCCTGATCGGTGTTGGTATCGCGATGATGTTTGCATTCGCAAACCCGTTCGCTGGCTAATTCCTGAATTCTCATCGTGCCGGGGGTTCTCCCCGGCGTCTGTCAATTTGAGAAGGAAATTACCGTGAACCTGAACGCAACATTGTTTGCGCAGTTCGTCGTCTTCTTCATCCTCGCGATGTTCACGATGAAGTTCGTGTGGCCGCCGCTGATGAAGGCTCTCGACGAACGTGCGAAGAAAATCTCGGAAGGCCTCGCAGCCGCCGACCGCGGCAAGGCCGAAATGGCCGCTGCCGAGAAGCGCGCGCAAGCTGAGCTGTCCGGCGCGCGTGACGAAAGCGCCAAGCGCGTTGCTGACGCCGAGAAGCGCGCACAGGGCATCGTCGAAGACGCGAAGAAGCAGGCCAGCGACGAAGCGGCGCGCATCATCGCCGCCGCGCGTGCCGACGCTGAGGCGCAGGCCGCCAAGGTGCGCGATGCGCTGCGCGCTGAAGTCGCAACGCTCGCAGTCAAGGGCGCAGAGCAGATCCTGAAGAAGGAAATCAACGCCGCTGCACACGCAGACCTGTTGAACCAACTCAAGGCTGAACTGTAACCATGGCTGAACTCGCAACCATTGCACGTCCCTACGCCGAAGCGCTGTTCCGCGTCGCCCAGGGCGGCAATCTGCAGGCATGGTCCGAGACCGTGGCCGAGATGGCCGCGGTCGCCGCGTTTTCCGAAGTCAAGGAACTCGCTTCGAACCCGCGCCTGACTGACAAGCAGATCGCCGAAACCTTCCTGTCGGTGCTGAAGTCTTCCGTCAGTCCCGAAGCGAAGAACCTGGTCGATGCGCTCGTCGAGAACGGCCGCCTCGCGCTGCTGCCTGAGATCGCCGAGCAGTTCAAGCTGCTGGTGAACCAGCAGCAGGGCAGTGCCGACGCTGCAATCAGCAGCGCGTTCCCGATGGAAGGCGCACAGGTCGCCGATCTCGTCGCCGCACTCGAAAAGAAATTCGGACGCAAGCTGAACGCCAGCGTGACCGTGGATCCTTCGCTGATCGGCGGCGTGCGTGTGGTGGTGGGCGACGAAGTGCTCGACACTTCGGTGCGCGCGAAACTGCAGCAGATGCAGACCGCGCTGGCGTCGTAAGGGACGGCTAAAAATTTAGAGATATTGCGGGCAGCCGAGCATAGCCGACGCGACCCCACCAATCAGGAGCTAACATGCAACTCAACCCGTCTGAAATCAGCGAGCTGATCAAGAGCCGGATCCAGGGCGTCGGCGCAGGCGCCGAAGTCCGCAACCAGGGCACCGTGATCTCCGTGACCGACGGCATCTGCCGCATCCACGGCCTGTCCGACGCGATGCAGGGCGAAATGCTCGAATTCCCGGGCAACACCTTCGGCCTCGCGCTGAACCTCGAGCGCGACTCGGTCGGCGCCGTTATCCTGGGTGAATACGAACACATCTCGGAAGGTGACACCGTCAAGTGCACCGGCCGTATTCTGGAAGTGCCGATCGGCCCGGAACTGCGTGGCCGCGTCGTCAACGCACTGGGCCAGCCGATCGACGGCAAGGGTCCGCTGAACGCCAAGCTGTCGGCACCGATCGAAAAGATCGCCCCGGGCGTTATCGCACGTCAGTCCGTGTCGCAGCCGCTGCAAACCGGCCTGAAGTCGATCGACTCGATGGTGCCTATCGGCCGTGGCCAGCGCGAGCTGATCATTGGTGACCGCCAGACCGGCAAGACCGCCGTTGCTCTGGACACCATCATCAACCAGAAGGGCCAGGGCGTCACCTGTATCTACGTCGCGATCGGCCAGAAGGCCTCGTCGGTGAAGAACGTCGTGCGCGCACTCGAGCAGCACGGCGCGATGGATTACACCATCGTCGTCGCAGCAACTGCAGCCGAGTCGGCCGCAATGCAATACGTCGCAGCGTACTCCGGCTGCGCGATGGGCGAATACTTCCGCGACCGCGGCGAAGACGCGCTGATCATTTATGACGATCTGTCGAAGCAGGCCGTCGCGTACCGTCAGGTGTCGCTGCTGCTGCGCCGTCCGCCGGGCCGTGAAGCGTTCCCGGGCGATGTGTTCTATCTCCACTCGCGTCTGCTCGAGCGTGCAGCTCGCGTGAACCCCGACTACGTCGAGAAGTTCACCAATGGCGCCGTCAAGGGCCAGACCGGCTCGCTGACCGCTCTGCCGATCATTGAAACGCAAGCAGGTGACGTGTCGGCCTTCGTTCCGACCAACGTGATCTCGATTACCGACGGCCAGATCTTCCTCGAGACCTCGCTGTTCAACGCCGGTATCCGTCCTGCGATTAACGCCGGTATCTCGGTGTCGCGCGTCGGTGGTGCAGCACAGACCAAGGTCATCAAGGGCCTGTCGGGTGGTATCCGTACCGACCTCGCACAGTATCGTGAACTGGCTGCGTTCGCGCAGTTCGCTTCCGACCTCGACGAAGCGACCCGCAAGCAGCTCGACCGCGGCGCACGCGTGACCGAACTGCTGAAGCAGGCGCAGTACTCGCCGCTGTCGGTATCGCTGATGGCCGTGTCGCTGTTTGCAGTGAACAAGGGCTACTTTGACAGCCTCGACGTGAAGAAAGTGCTCGCCTTCGAATCCGGCCTGCACAACTTCATGAAGACCAGCCACGCTGACCTCCTGAAGAAGATCGAAGACACCAAGCAGCTCGACAAGGATGGCGAAGCCGCACTGGCCGCCGCGATCGAAAGCTTCAAGAAGAGCTTCTGATCTCAACCGTAGCTAAAAGGAGCAAGCATGGCTGCTGGTAAAGAGATACGCGGCAAGATCAAGAGCGTCGAGAACACGAAGAAGATCACCAAGGCGATGGAGATGGTCGCCGCATCCAAAATGCGCAAGGCGCAGGAGCGGATGCGTGCATCCCGTCCCTATGGTGAGAAGGTTCGCAGCATCGCCGCTCACCTTGCCGAAGCTCATCCGGAGTACACGCATCCGTTCCTCGTCAAGTCGGACGGCAGCAAGACCGTTGGCCTGATCGTCGTCACGACCGACAAGGGTCTGTGCGGCGGCCTGAACACCAACGTGCTGCGCCAGGTGACGAACCGGATGCGCGAGATCGAGGCCTCGGGCAAGAAGATCGCGGCCGTTGCGATCGGCAACAAGGGCTTCGGCTTCCTGAACCGCATCGGCGCAAACGTGATGGCGCACGCAGTGCACCTCGGCGACACGCCGCATCTGGAAAAGCTGATCGGCCCGGTGAAGGTGATGCTCGACGCGTATCAGGAAGGCAAGATCGATGAGGTACTGCTGTGCTACACGAAGTTCCTGAACACGATGAAGCAGGAGCCGGTCGTGGAGCAGCTGCTGCCGCTGTCGGCGAGCCAGATGACGGCGTCGCCGGATCACAACTGGGACTACCTGTACGAGCCGGATGCGCAGACCGTGATCGACGATCTGCTGGTGCGTTACACCGAAGCGCTGATCTATCAGGCGGTCGCGGAAAACATGGCGTCCGAGCAGTCCGCACGCATGGTTGCGATGAAATCGGCAACCGACAACGCCGGCAACCTGATCAACGAACTGAAGCTGGTCTACAACAAGACCCGTCAGGCGGCGATCACGAAGGAACTGTCCGAGATCGTTGCCGGTGCGGCAGCGGTTTGACGTCGATCCTGCATCCGCGAAATTGAATCGAATCTAACTTTATTGAAGGAACGAAAATGGCTGAAGGCAAAATCGTTCAGTGTATCGGTGCTGTGGTTGACGTGGAGTTCCCGCGCGACGCGATGCCCAAGGTCTACGATGCGCTGAAAATGGACGGCTCCGAGCTGACTCTGGAAGTTCAGCAGCAGCTTGGCGATGGCATCGTGCGTACCATTGCGCTCGGTTCGTCGGACGGCCTGCGTCGTGGCATGGTCATCAAGAACACTGGCGCACCGATCACCGTGCCGGTTGGCCAGGCGACCCTCGGCCGCATCATGGACGTTCTCGGTAACGCCATCGATGAGCAAGGTCCGGTCAGCACCGCGCAATCCGCATCGATCCACCGCCGTCCGCCGGCCTACGACGAGCTGTCGCCGTCGCAGGAACTGCTGGAAACCGGCATCAAGGTTATTGACCTGGTCTGCCCGTTCGCCAAAGGCGGTAAGGTCGGTCTGTTCGGTGGCGCCGGCGTCGGCAAGACCGTGAACATGATGGAGCTGATCAACAACATCGCCAAAGCGCACTCGGGTCTGTCCGTGTTCGCCGGTGTGGGTGAGCGTACCCGTGAAGGTAACGACTTCTATCACGAGATGATGGAAGCCGGCGTCGTCAACACCGAAGACTTCACCAAGTCGAAGGTTGCGATGGTGTACGGCCAGATGAACGAGCCGCCGGGTAACCGTCTGCGCGTGGCACTGACCGGCCTGACGATCGCTGAATCGTTCCGTGATGAAGGCCGTGACGTTCTGTTCTTCGTCGATAACATCTACCGTTACACGCTGGCCGGTACCGAAGTGTCCGCACTGCTGGGCCGTATGCCTTCCGCGGTGGGTTACCAGCCGACGCTGGCCGAAGAAATGGGCCGCCTGCAGGAGCGTATTACGTCGACCAAGACCGGTTCGATCACCTCGATCCAGGCCGTCTACGTTCCGGCGGATGACCTGACCGACCCGTCGCCTGCAACCACCTTCGCCCACCTGGACTCGACCGTCGTTCT
>CAYZXP010000094.1:0-11542 GCA_964482415.1 uncultured Bifidobacterium sp.
AAGCTCCCGATCGGCAAGGGCACCTGGCCGGCGTTCTGGCTGTTCAACCATATCGGCACTCGTCGCCCCGAGATCGACATCATGGAAGCGTATGCCGGCGGCGGCCCCGCAAGCGGCTGGTCCGATGCGAACTTCCACCCGACCGCGTATGCGCCGACCGTGTGGATCGACGCCAGCCGCCTGGCCGGCACCAAGACCATCCTGACCAGCGACCTGTCGGCCGCATTCCACAAGTACGCAGTCAAGTGGGAAGCAAACAAGCAGACCTTCTACTTCGACGGTCGCGAAGTCTTCAGCCTCGCGGTGACGATGCCCGACACGATGTACATCATGCTGGACCTCTGGTACGGCAGCGCATCGGGCCAGCCGGACAGCACCACCCCGACCGGCAGCGGCAACTCGTACGAAATCAACTACGTGCGTGCCTGGAAGGCGAGCTGATCGCTGAAGTCACACTCACATCAGCAACGGCATCCGGCTCCGCCGGATGCCTTCAGGGCCAGCCTCGTGCTGGCTCTTTTTTTTTCGGTTTGATTCGCAGCGACCCGGCCGCACGAATCCGGCGAACTGCGTAAGCGCGCCGGTGGCAGTCCTTACCGCGCGTCAGTGCGCGGCCCACGGGTGGCAGGCAAGCTGTCGCAGTCGATCATTCCCCGCGGAAGACCTGCATGCGACGCCTGACCCTGCTGCTGCTCTTGCTCGCTCCCCTGAATTCTGAGGCGCACACGGACGGCCTGATCGCGCTGCCAGCCAGCGTGCATGACGGCGACGTCATCGAGCTTGACTGCGGCCGCACCTATGTCGGCGAACTGAAGCTGGCCGGCCTGCGCGAGGTCACGGTGCGCACGCGTGGCGACTGCGGCAAGGCATCGCTGACGCCGGCGGTGCAGGTCGGCGGCTGGCGGCGCGATCCGCAGCAGGCCTCGGTCTGGGTCGCCGATATCGGATTCGCTCCCGCACAACTGCAGCTCGGCACCCGCTTCCTCGCGCAAGCCCATTACCCGAACACCGCCGGCACCTGGCTGCGCGGCGAGAGCCGGCTGCCGGGACAATTGCACACCCGGCTGCCGTCGGCCGACCTCGCCGGTGCGACCCTGGTCTGGCGCGCTGCCGACTGGCTGATCGAAACGCGCACCATCGCGCGCTACGATGGCCAGACTCTCGTGCTTGCGCCGGGCGGCGACGACAGCTTCGGCCTGCGCGCTGACACCGAGTTTTATGTCGAAGGAAAACGCTGGATGCTGGATGCGCCCGGCGAATGGGCATTTGACGCAGGCAAGCTCTACCTGTGGCCACCGGACGGGCGTACGCCGCAGGACCGCGTGTGGGCCTCGGCAGCTGCCAGCGCGATCGACGCGCGTGATTCGCACAAGCTGCGCATCGAGGGCGTGCGCATCTTCGGCGCAGCGCTCGGCATCGATGCCCGCGGCAGCCGCGGCCTGCACGTCGGCGACACCGTCATCGAGAACAGCGGCGAGGCGGCCATCCTCGCCGGCAGCGAGATGCGCGTGTTGCGCGTGGCGGTGCGCGGCAGCGTGCAGGACGGATTGCGCGCGCCCGACGACGCGCGCGACGTGCAGGTGCTCGACAGCCGCTTCGATCAGGTCGGCATGCTCGGCATGCCGCGCCGTTCGCGTGGCGCGATCGTGTTCGAACTGGCGCAGCGCGTGATTGTCCAGCGCAACCGGATCCGCGATGCCGGCTACATCGGCATCCGCGTGTTCCGCGACGCGCTGGTGCGCGACAACGAGATCGTGCGCGTCTGCCAGCGGCTGGACGACTGCGGCGGCATCTACACCTTCGCACGCGACCGCCAGCCGCTACATGTGAACATCGAAAACAACCGGATTCGCCGGCTCGGCGGCCGCAGCACCTATGCGATCTACCTCGACGACTTTGCCAACGGCGTGCGCGTGGCAGGCAATGAACTGGTCGACAATCCGGGGGGCATGCAATTGCACAACGGCTTCGACAACGAGATCGCCGGCAATGCCTTCATCAACAGCCAGCGCCAGCACATCCTGTTCAACGAGACCGCCGACTTCCGGGTGATTGCCGGCAACCGCGTGCTGCGCAATCGCTTCGCGTCAGCCGGCGACGTGCCGGTGTACCGGCTGTGGAGCCATCATGGCGGCGCGCACGTCGGTCGCTTTGCGCAATTTGCCGGCAACCGCTATCGCGCGGCATCCGGCAACTTTGCGGATGTCGAAGGGCAGGGCGCGCTCGACCTCGGGCAGTGGCTGGCGGGCTTCGGCAGCGACGACGAGGCGCCCGCGCGCGACCAAGCCCGGGCCGCGCAGCACAGCGCGGACGGCTCAGCGGGCGCCGCCCGGCGGCCGGCGCCACAGCTCCCGCGGTAGCGACAGCAGGAACAGCGTGTTGGTCAGCAGGTAGCGCGACGCCAGCCGCACCGGTTCCTGCGCGAGCCGGTACAGCCATTCGAGCCCCAGCCGCTGCCAGGCCAGCGGCGCGCGCGTGACCAGGCCAGCGTGGAAATCAAAGGCGGCGCCGACGCCCAGCATCACGGCGCGCAGACGGCCTCGCTGCGACGCCATCCACTTTTCCTGCTTCGGACAGCCCAGCCCGACCAGAACGATGCGCGCGCCGCTGTCGTGCACTGTCGCAGCGATCCTTTCATTGTCTTCGTCGTCCAGTGCGCGGAACGGCGGCGACAGGCTGCCGGCCAGCGGCAGCTGCGGAAACGCGGCGAGCGCGCGCGCTTCCAGGCGTTCCAGCGTCGCGGCCGTGCCGCCCAGGAAGAACACCGGCAGCTGCAGCCGCTCGGCCTCGGCCAGCAGCCGCCACATCAGGTCCGGTCCCGACAGCCGCTGCTGCTCGGGCCAGCCGCGTCGCCGCATCAGCCAGGCCAGCGGCGCACCGTCGGGCGAATTCAGGTCTGACAGCGCGAGCGCGGCGGCAAGCGCCGGGTCACGCCTTGCGCTGACCACCGAATGCACGTTGCACAGGCAGACCATGCGCGATGCGCCGGACTGCGCCCATCGAACGATGCGGCCGGCCGCCTGTTCCCAGGAGATTGCGTCAATGCGCGTACCGAGCAGGATTGTCGACGTCATGCGCACAGGTCTCCGTGGCCGGGATCAGGCTTCGATTGAAGCGTCGCGCCGCTGTCCTCACCCTGAGGGGACGCAATGCGCGGATGGGATGCCGCGTGCAAGATCGACGCTGTTTGACGACCGACGGAGGAGCAATGCCATTCGAGCTGATCGCACGCGCGCAGAAGCATTGCCGGCAGCGGCTCGCGCAGGCGTTCGATGCGTTTTGCGGCGACGATCCGCGGCAGTCGCGGCTGGAGCTGAGCGAGCCGGAGCAGCTGCCGTCGCGCGAACGGGTGCGCCTGCCGTATGAAGACGGCGAGTTCGACTGGGTCGCCTGCCATGAGCTGATCGAGACCTTCGGCAGCCACGAGCGGCAGGTGCGGCTGCTGCGCGAATTGCTGCGCATCGCAAGGCGAGGCATTTTCGTGTCGACGCCCAACCGCGGTCATCCGCTGGCGCGCTGGCTGTATCCGGAGCGGCATGCGCAGTTGCTCGACGCGCTGGCGATCAAGACCATGGTCGATGTGCTGCCGGGTCGGCCGTTGTGGAAGCTCGGCCATGTGCGGCTGGCGGGTTTCAAGTCACATTATTTCCTGATGGTCTGGAAGGATGCGGCCGCCGCCGCGTCTTCCGGGTATCCGGTGGAGCCGGGGCCTCAGGGGGAGGAATCGGCGCCGCCGGCGGGGTCAGTACGCCTGCGCTGAAGGCTTCGCTGACGATTTCTCCGTTGGCGAGCCGGCACGCGGGCGGCACCCTTGCTGCAAGCTGTGCGAGGAAGCGCCCGAGCTCGTCCCACAGGCCGAGCCGCTCGATGTCGAGCGAATGCCACCACAGGTGGAACAGGCCGCCGCGCGCTTGCGCCAGCGCGAGCAGGCGTTGCAGACGCATCCGCCAGTCGGCCTCGCGCAGCACGGCGAGCAAGGCCGGTGCGCGCGCCGTCCAGTCGCGCTGCGACAGGAAATTGCGCAGCCACACCGCGCGCGGATGCGGATAGAACTGCGCGCTGGCCGGCATCTCGAACGGGCTGCGGCCGGCGTCCATGCGCAGGTTGTGCGTGGTGCGCGCAAAGCGGAAGCCGGCTGCCTGCACCTGCCGCACATGCAGCCGCCGGTAGCGTCCGCCCGGATAACAGAAGCCGCCCACCGGGCGGCCGATGCAGTCTTCCAGCGCGCGCTTGCCGTCGCTGATCTCGCGCCACGCGCTGCGCTCGTCCAATCCCGCAAGGAAGCGGTGCGACAGCGTGTGCGAGCCGATCTCGAAGTCCTGCGCGAGGGCGCGCATCTGCGCATGCGCCAGCACAGGCGGGCCTTCGCGGTTGGCCAGCGGCAGGTAGAACGTGGCCCGCAAACCGTGCCGCGCAAGCAGTTCGGCGGTCCGCAGGTCCAGCGGATGGCCGTCATCGACCGACAGCGTCACGCGCAGGCGGTTCATGGACCGTCGCGCACGCGTTCTGCCTGCGGCAGCGGCCGTTCGCGCAGCGCGCATGCGCAGGCATCGACGATGCCCTGCGCGGCGCTGTCGAAGTCGTAGCGGCGCACGCGGCGCAGGCTGTCATCGCTGAAGGCCTGCCACAGCGCATCGTCCGACAGCAGCCGCTGCGCGCCGTCGGCCCACAGCGGCACGCGCAGCTCGCGCACATAGCCGTTGCGGCCGTCGACCACCAGTTCGCCGGCTGCGCCCGCATGCGGCGTCACCAGCACCGGCAGTCCGGCGGCGCAGGCTTCGTTGGCAACGATGCCCCAGACATCGATGTGTGTCGGGAACAGGAACAGCCGCGCCGACTGGTACAGCGCCGGCAGCGCGTGCTGCGCGGCAAAGCCGTGGAAGCGCACGTCGACGTCGGCACAGCCCGCCGCCGCCTGCCGCAGCGCTGCCTCAAGGCTGCCGGAGCCGACATAGAGCAGCTGAATGCGCCGGCCGAGCCGCACGGCAGTCTCGCGTGCGACCGCGAGAGCGAACAGCGGGTCCTTGGCCGGCTCCATGCGTCCGCAGAACAGGAAGTCGAACGGCCGCTCTGTCGCGCCGTGCGGAGAAAACGCATCGTTGTCTATGCACAGCCAGGAAAAAAAGCAGCGCTCCGCCGGCACCCCGTACGAGCGATACAGCCGCTGCCCGCCCTCGGACGCGGCGATGAACGCGCCGCTGCCGCGAAACACGAAGCGGCGCACCAGCCGGTGCGCGAGCGACAGCGTGCGCTCGGATTCCCAGCTGCCGTCGGTCATGGCCACATGCGGCCAGCGCCGCGCGCGCGCGGTCAGGAACGCGTACAGGTGGGTGGGGTTGAAGCCGTCGGTGACGACCACGTCCGGCCGCAGCCGCACCAGCAGCGGCACCACGTCCGGATTGTGATGGATGTAGCGGCCCTGCACGGTCGCGAAGCGTTCGCGCAGCCAGTGGCGCTCGAACTGCATCGGCGGCAGGTCCCATTCGCGATTGGGCTCGCGCGCCGAGCAGAACACCGCGTGAAAATCGACGCCGGGCCAGCGCGCCAGGCGATTGAAGATCGGCACGCGATACGGCGGCGGCGTATTCGTCACGAGCGCGATGCGGGTCATGGCTGCATCCTCCGCTCACGCATGGCCGGCACGGTGCGCGCGGATCCAGCGCAGCCAGCCTTGCAGCCGCCCGTGCGCGACGGCGAGGCCGTGCAGCAGGTCCGGGCCGCGGGCATCACGCGCGAACGCCCGCGCGGCCGTCCTCAGGAGCGGCGACAACAGCGGCGACAGCAGTCCGCGCGCGATCACCCATGCCGGCAGCCGGTGCTTCGCATACAGCGCACCGGCGCCGCGCGCGCGCAGCCGCGCCGCGCGCCGCATGGCCGCGCCGGCCCCCGGCAGCGGCGGGTCGGCGCGATGATGCACCCGCACTTCCGGTTCGTAGGCGAGCAGTGCGCCGGCGCGCAGCGCGCGCAGCACGATGTCGGTCTCCTCGCCCGCGCCGAACCACTGACCGACGCCGAGCCGGCCATCGAAGCCGCCGATCTGCTCCAGCAAAGGCCGCTCGAAGAACAGCGTGATCGACGACACCGGCAGGTCGCGAAAGCGTGATGAACGCTGCCAGCTCAGCGTGCCCGGCGGATGCGCCGGATCCTGCTCGACCCAGCGGCCGACGACGCCGGCCGGCCGGTCGCGCCGCAGCGTGCGCAGCAGCATGCGTTCCAGCGTCTGCGGCTCGTACCAGCAGTCGTCGTCGGGAAAGCCGAGCCAGTGTCCGCGCGCGGCCGCCATGCCGGCATTGCGTGCCAGCGCGAGGTTCGGCGGCGCATGCTTCAGGTGCCGCAGCGCCAGCCCGAGGCTGCGCGCCCGCTGCAGCACCGGCCGCAGGCGCTCGTCGGCATTCTGGTCGACCACGATCACGTCGAAGTCATGCAGGGTCTGCGCGGCCAGCGAGTCGAACAGGCGGTTCAGCTCGGCGGCGCGGCCGACGGTCGCCAGGACGAGGGAAATGTCATGCATGCGTGGCTCCGGGCAGGGACAGGCGTGCGCGCTGCCGGCGCACGAGGTAACGCAGCCGGTGCAGCGTGCGCACCAGCGGGCCGCCGCCGGCATGCGCGAGCCTGACCTGCAGGTCTTCGCGCATCGCCGCGCTGCGCTCACGCGTGGACAGGCTGCCCGCGTGCTCGCGGAACGCCGCCAGCGGTTCGTCCAGTTGCAGCGGTTCGGCCAGACGGGACAACCGCAGCCACAGGTCATAGTCCATCGCGTACTTCAGCTGCGTGTCGAAGCCGCCGGACTGCTGCAGCAGCTCGCGCGCGACGAAGGTTGCCGGATGCGGTATGAAATTCCCGCGCAGCAGGCGCCGGCGGCTGTAGCGCGGCGCGCGGTAGCCTTCGGGCAGCAGCCGGCCGTCGATGCAGCGCATCGTGCGCCCGAACAGCCAGCGGCTGCCGCTGGCGCGCAGCGCGCGCGCAACCGACAGCAAGGTGTCGTCGCGCAGGTAAAAATCGTCCGAGTGCAGGTGGGCGATGATGTCACCCTGTGCAGCGGCGATGCCGGCATTCATTGCCGCACTGATGCCGTTGCGCTCGTTCCGGATCAGCCGGTACGGTCGCCGCAGGCCCTCGATGCGCGCCAGCGTGCCGTCGTTCGAGCCGCCGTCGACGAAGATCAGCTCCACCTCGACGCCGCGCTGCATCAGCACCGACGCGATCGCCTCCTGCAGCCACGGCTCGCTGTTGCGCGTGCAGGTGATGACGGAAAAGGCGGGCAGGCTCATCGGGGCGCTGATTGGGTACCGATGGCGCCCGGCGGCAGCCGGTACAGCGCCAGCATGCGCCCGGCCGCCTCGGCCGGACCGGTGGGCGTGGCCGGCGCGAACGGATAGTCGGGCCGCGGCGAGAAGGCCAGCAGCGCATCGACCAGCTGCGCCATCGTGTCGTACAGACGCAGCTGGTCCGGGCCGCTCTGGTAGGCCGCCAGTTCGGGCGTGCCGCCGATCCGCAGCGCAAACACCGTCTTCCCCAGCAGCAGCGCCTCGAGCACCGTCGACGGACAGGCTTCCTCGCAGACCGACGGCACCACGACCGCGGCGGCGCGGGCAGTCAGCCGCAGCGTGTCGCGCGCGTCGAGCAGGCCGTGGAAGTAGACAGCCGGAAAGCGCTGGCGCAGCCGTCCTTCGTCAGCGCCGTCGCCGGCAACCTCGACCTGCAGCCGCCCGTCCGGGCGTGCCGCGAGCGCGTCGAGAAAGGCCTCGACGCCCTTGGCCGGATACAGCTTGGCGGCGATGAAGACGCGCAGCCGGCCGTCGTCGGGAAGGCGCGCGCGCAGCCGCAGCGTTTGCAGCCGGCCGGTGTCGACGAAGTTGTGCACGGTGACGCCCCAGCGGGGCTCGCCGAAGCTGCGTGCGAGGTTCCGTTGCAGCAGTTCGGACACGAACACGGTCTTGTGGCGCAGGAAGCCTTGCCTGACTTCCGAGCGAAAGCGCGTCACCGCTGCCGCGCTGACGAAGCGTTGCAGCGCGTTTGGCTTCCAGGTGCGGCACTCGGCGCAGTCAATCGGGTCGTCCGACACGCAGATCCGTCCGCGCTTGTAGCGGACGTGGATCAGGCAGTCACTGCCCTGGTCATGCCGTGTCTGGATGAAGTTCAGCGAGGGCGGCAGGTAGTACGCGATGTTGGGCAGGTGGCCGTGGTAGTGGATGACCTCATAGCCGGTTGCGCGCCGCAGGATCGCCTGCGCGAAGCGGCGCGCGATCAGGCTGCGCTTGGGCGGCATGAACACGCCGGCGCGCATTTCCTTCCAGCCGTCGAACTGTCCGTGCAGATCGGGAAAGAAGCGGCCTTCGAAGTCGAAGTCGTCGCCGGCCTGCGCCGGCGTGACGTCGTCATTGCCCATCAGGTCGACCGTATGGCCGTCGGCAGACAGCCCGCGTGCCAGCGCCAGCACATGGCGGGCGAGGCCGCCCATGCCGACTGCCGGCAGGTCTTCGCTGACCATCAGGATGCGCATCTCAGCGCGCCCCCGGCATCAGCCGGCGCGACGCCGAGCGCAACGCGGCGCGCTCGTCGACACGCACGATGAACACCAGTCCTGCCACCAGCAACATTGCCGCGCCGGCCGCAGCCAGAAGCAGCAGGCCGGCCAGCGTGTCCGGCAGCATCCACTTCAGCGGCAATGCCAGCAGCAGCGCGCCGGCGGCGGTCGACAACCCCGGCCACCAGCAGGCGCGCAGCGTCTCGCGCACCGACACCGGCACCGTGCGGCCATGCACGTAGCCGACGAACAGCGCGCCCATCAGCAGCGAGGCCAGCAGGTGCGCGGCCGCGGCGCCGACGATGCCACCCGCGCGGATGCCGACCCACACCAGCGCGACGCCCAGCAGGCCGCGCGCGATCGCGAAGCGGCCAGTGATTTTCGGGTGTCCGAGCCCGTCGTTCACCAGCGACGGTATCGTCGTCAGCGAATCGGCCAGCAGCGCCGCGGTCACCAGCAGCAGCACCGGATAGCCTTCGGCAACGAAATCTGCGCCGACCCAGCGGCTCAGGAAAACGTCGCCGGTCAGCGCGATCATGCCGAGTACCGCGAAGTTCAGGTAGCCGACGATGCGCGTGGCGTCGAGGTAGAGGGTGCGCAGCTCCTGTTCGCTGCCGGTGGCTGCCAGCGCCGACACGCGCGGGTAGATCACGCTGGCCAGCCGGTAGGTCAGCCCGAGCAGGCGGCCGGCCAGCTGGCTGGGCACGGTATAGAACGCGAGCGCGACCGGGCCGGCCAGCGAGCCGACCAGCAGCTTGTCCGCGTGCTGGTGCAGCATCGACGCCAGCCGCGACAGCCAGGTATGCCCGGAGAAGCGCGCCAGCGCCGCGCAGGTCGTGCGCCCCGGCAGCGCCGGCGCCAGCGGCACGCCGAGCCCGCGCAGCATCCGCACCAGCCACAGCAGGTTCGCAGCCGACACCGCGACGCGCGCAAGGATCACGCCGGCGATGCCTGCGCCCAGTATCGCGGCGGCGGCCGACACGAGGTTGGCGGCAATGCCGAACGCTGCCTCGCTGGCGGCGGAACGGTCATAGCGCTGCAGCGCCTGCGGTACCACCAGCAGGTAGTTCTGCACCTGAGCGAGCGCGAAGCCGAGCGCGGCGAACTGCAGCGCCTGCAGCGCATCGTCGCGCAGCAGCGCTGACACACTGAAGAAGCGCGCCAGCAGCGGCGCGGCGAACACGAACAGCAGCAGGCCGCCGGCCAGTCCGAGCAAACCATAGAAGCCGAGCCCGAACCAGAAGGTTTCGGCGAAGCGGCGGGTGTCATTGCGCGCGTGATGCTCGGCGAGGTATTTGATTGCGCCGGCCGACAGGCTGAGGTCGAGCACGCTGAAGTAGCCGACGATGGCGCCGATCAGCGTGACGAGACCGAAACCTTCCAGCCCGAGCCCGCGGATCAGCAGCGGCACGGTGCCGAGCGCCACCAGCGCGGGCAGCGCGGAGCCGGCGAGGTTCCACAGCGAATTACGCAGCAGCATGGCGCGGCAAAGGCATCAGCGGGCGCGCCAGCGGCAGCCGCGCGGCCAGGTAGGGCAGGGCGAGCGTGAGCCCGAGCAGCAGCATGGTGCGGAACTCGATCACGGGCGTGCCGATCAGCAGGGTCGGGGTCCAGAACAGCAGGCCGGCAAGGCCGGCGTCGGCCAGCAGCGCGCCGTTGCCGCGCAGCCGGCGCCGCCGCTGCAGGTAATGCGCGACGCAGGCGGCCAGCAGCGCGACGAACAGCGCCAGCCCGGCAAAGCCGCTTTTGAGCAGCAGGTGGCCGAAGCCGCTGTGCACGAAATCGAACTTGCCGAAGTGGTAGTCGAGCGCCTCTTCGTTGCCGTAGAAGCTGCCCCAGCTGCCGAGACCGAACAGCCAGTGGCCGCTGAGGCTCTGCGCGGCCGCCTCGAGTTCGTAGAAGCGGCTGACGTCGGTCGCGCGGTCCGGGCCGACGTCATACAGCAGTGATGACAGCAAGCCGCCGCCGCCGTTGGCCGCGAGCCGCTCGCGCAGCAGCGTGCCGGCTGCGCCCGCCAGCGCGAGCGCGCCGAGGCCGGCGAAGGCCAGCCGGCGCTGCCACGGCAGCTGCCACAACAGCACGGCGCCCATCAGCACCAGCCCGATCAGCGACGAGCGCCGGAACGACAGCGCCACCGTCGCCACCTCCATCGCCAGCAGCATGAGCAGCCCGAGCCGGCGCAGCAGCGGCATGCGCACGCCGGGCATCAGCAGCAGCCACGCGATGCAGAAGGCCGCGAGCGCGGCGATGTAGTTGTCGGCGATGTCGAAGTAGACCAGCGTGATGTCGAGCCGCTCGAAGTTGCGGTAGGGGTTGGCATCGTCGCCACCGAAGAATGCATAGCGCACCAGCCCGAAGGCGGCGCGCAGCGCGGCCAGCGCGAGGATCAGCAGCAGCAGCCGGCGCCGGTCCCGTTCATTGCGCAGCGCCAGCAGCAGCAGGATCGCGAACAGCGCCATGTTCAGCACGTTCAGCAGGCCGTTGTAGCCGAGCACGACCAGCGCATCGACGCCCGCCGACAGGCCGAGCGCAAGGTGCGCGCACAGCAGGAAGCCGAACGCCGCGGCGAACGGCGGGAAGGGCGAGGGCGCGCGTGGACGGAAGCGATGCGCGGACTCGCGCATGAGCGCCGCGCTGACCGCCACCCACAGCAGCAGGTTCAGCAGCGAGAACGAGAACAGCCCGGTGCCGCGCGAGTACAGCGTGTTGTCTTCCTGCAGCTGGCCCCAGGTGGACGCAGAGAACAGGCAGAGCACCGCAACGAAGCCGAGCGCGATGGCCACCGGCGCCCGCAGGCAGGCGGCCAGCGCCAGCGGCAGCACGGCCAGTGCGGCGATGAGCAGCAGGAAGGGATCCGGCGATGCGGGCATCGGCTTGGCGGCTTCAGGTGCGCAGCCGCGGCCGCGCAGTGCCGCCGCGGTACGCGAGGTCGGCACGGTCGGCGCTGTAGGCAGCGAGGTAGTGGCGCACGGTGCGGCGCAGGCCGTCGGCCAGGCTGACCTTCGGCGCCCAGCC
>CAYZXP010000095.1:0-11512 GCA_964482415.1 uncultured Bifidobacterium sp.
TCCGCCGCGCCGGCGAGAACATCGCCGCCGCCGAGATCGAGGCCTGCCTGAACGCTCATCCGAAGGCCAGGCAGGTCGCCGTGCTGGCCGCGCCAGACGAAGTGCGCGAAGAGGAAGTGATGGCCTGCGTGGTGGTGCGCGAGGGTACCGACATCTCGACCGAGGCGGCCAGGGCCGCGGTGGCACAGGACCTGTTCGACTGGGCCTACGAGCGCATGGCGTATTTCAAGGCGCCGGCCTGGGTGCTGTTCGTCGACAGCCTGCCGATGGGCACGTCGGCCAAGGTGCAGAAGATCCACATTTTCCCGGCGGGCGTCGATCCGCGCACGCAGCCGGGCGTGATCGACCTGCGCGCACAGAAAAAGCAAAAGAAGGTCGCGCACTGACGCGCGCGTTCAACAGGAACCAGGAGATAACATGTTGATTCCCCCGGCATTACATTCCGACATGGCAGCGGGCGTGATCGCGCGCTTCCTGAAGGCGCGCGGCGTCGACCGCGTATTCGCGCTGTGCGGCGGCCACATCATGCCGATCTGGATGCAGTGCGATGCGCAGGGCATTCGCATCATCGACGTGCGCGACGAGCGCGCGGCCGTCTACATGGCGCATGCGCACAGCGAACTGACCGGCGGCCTCGGCGTCGCGCTGGTCACCGCCGGCCCCGGCATGACCAACGCGATGACCGGCATCGCCAACGCGCACACCTCGCGCGCGTCGGTGCTGGTGCTGTCCGGCGGCCCGCCGCGCGCGCAGGAAAACCGCGGCGCGCTGCAGGACATGCCGCACATCGACATGGTCAAGCCGATCACCCGCTATGCGCGCACCGTGCGCGAGCCGTCGCTGGTGCTGCAGGAGCTGGACGAGGCTGTCGCCCGCGCGCTTGGCGAAGGCGGCGATCCGGGCCCGGTCTACATCGACTTCCCGGTCGACACCCAGCGCGGCACCGTGCCGAAAGTGCTGCAGATGGACGAACATTTCCGCACCAAGCCGCGCACGGTCACGCATCCGGATGATGCGGCCGTGTCGGCTGCCGTCGAGCTGCTGTGGAACGCGCGCCGTCCGCTGGTGATCAGCGGTCGCGGCGCACGCGCGGCCGGCCCCGAGCTGGACCGCCTGCTGCGTGCCACCGGCGCGGTCTACCTCGACACCGGCGAGACCCGCGGCCTGATTTCCGACGACCATCCTTCCGTGATCGGCGCCATGCGCGGCGCGGTGATGGGGCAGGCTGATCTCGTCATCACCATCGGCCGCAAGCTGGACTTCCAGCTGGCCTATGGTTCGCCGGCCGTGTTCAAAAATGCGCGTTTCCTGCGCATCTCCGACACCGCCACCGAAGTGCGCGACAACCGCCGCGGTGACGCCGAGCTGCTGGCCACGCCGTCGGCGGCAATCGAAGCAATGCTGGCCAGGGCCGGTTCGCGCCAGCCGGCGACGGACCGTGACTGGGCGCAGGGCCTGCGCCAGCAGCATGAAGAGCGCGCCGCCAAGCTGAAGGTGTCGATGGCGGCTGCGCCGTCGGACAGCGAAGGCCGCATTCATCCGAACCGCGTGCTGCACGAGCTGCAGCAGCGCCTGAAGCCTGACGCGATCGTCGTGGCTGACGGCGGTGACTTCCTCAGTTTCGCGCGCGTCGGCCTGTCCGGCGGCCGTTATCTCGATCCGGGCTCGCTCGGCTGCATCGGCATCGGCACCGCCTTTGGCAACGCCGCCAGCCTCGCGTATCCGGACAAGCAGGTGCTGGTCGCCACCGGCGACGGCGCCTTCGGCTTCAATGCGATGGAAATCGATACCGCCGTGCGTCATGGCGCCAAGCCGCTGATCGTGGTCGCCAACAACGGCGCATGGCAGATCGAGGTGCATGACCAGCAGGACACGCACGGCAAGGTGGTCGGCACCAAACTGCAGGTATCCGACTATGCGGCAATGGCGCGTGCCTTCGGCATGCACGGCGTCGTGGTCGAGCGCGCCGAGGATCTGGGCGCGGCGATCGACGAGGCAATGAAAAACCTGCCGGCATTACTCGACGTACGCGTCACTCCGGAGGCAAAATCCTCGGACGGTAAATCCGGGCTGGCCTGGGTGCCGGACCTGCAGCCGCTGGGCGCCTGGGAAGAAGCCGAGCGCGCTTGGCGTGAAAACGACAATTAAGAAAGGCAAAACGACATGGATTTCGCCCTGACCCCCGAACTTGAGGCGCTGCGCGAGCGCGTCCGTACCTTCATCGCCGAGCAGGTGATCCCGCTCGAAAACGACCCGCGGCAGGACAGCCACGGCCCGCACAAGGCGCTGCGCGACGAGCTGATCTCGCGTGCACGCGCCGCCGGCCTGCTGACCCCGCACGCATCGCGCGAGATGGGCGGCATGGGCCTCTCGCACGTCGAGAAGGCGGTGGTGTTCGAAGAAGCCGGCTATTCGTGGCTTGGCCCGACCGCGCTGAACATCCACGCGCCGGACGAAGGCAACATCCACCTGATGGAAGAAGTGGCCACGCATGAGCAGAAGGAACGCTGGCTGCGCCCGCAGGTCGAAGGCAAGACCCGCTCCTGCTTCTGCATGACCGAGCCGTCGCCGGGCGCCGGCGCCGACCCGAGCATGCTGCAGACCAGCGCAGTGCGCGACGGCGATCACTATGTGATCAACGGCCTGAAGTGGCTGATCACGGGCGCCGAAGGCTCCGATTACGCGATCATCATGGCGCGCATGGAAGACGGCACGGCGACGATGTTCCTGTCCGACATGAATCGCGAGGGCATCGAACTGGTGCGCAACCTCGACGCGATGGACCGCTGCTTCTCCGGCGGCCACGGCGTGGTGCGCTTCACCAACGTGCGCATCCCGGCGACCGACGTGCTCGGCGAGATCGGCAAGGGCTTCCGCTACGCGCAGGTGCGCCTCGCGCCGGCACGCCTGACGCACTGCATGCGCTGGCTCGGCCAGGCGCGCCGCGCGCACGAGATCGCGCTGGACTACGTGCGCCGCCGCGAAGCTTTCGGCAAGCCGCTGGTCGAGCATGAGGGCGTCGGCTTCCAGATCGCCGACAACGACATGGACCTGATGACGGCGCGCCTGCACATCTGGCACACCGCATGGCTGCTGGACAAAGGCGAACGCGGCGCGTTCGAATCGAGCCGCGCGAAAGTGGTCTGCTCGGAAGCCGAATGGCGCGTGGTCGACCGCTCGGTGCAGATCATGGGCGGCATGGGCGTGACCAACGAGACCGCCGTGATGCGCATCTTCACCGACATGCGCGCCTTCCGCGTGTATGACGGCCCCAGCGAAGTGCATCGCTGGAGCATGGCGAAGAAGATCGCGGCAGGAAAGGCATAAGCGCCATGACAAGCAAGATCGAGACCCTGCTGCGGGTCGACGGCAAGCGCGCGCTGGTGACCGGCGCATCGTCCGGCTTCGGCGCCCATTTCGCGCAGCTGCTGTCGGCCGCGGGCGCGGAAGTGATCCTGGCAGCGCGCCGTACCGACAAGCTGCAGGCGCTGCGCGAAGACATCGAGCGCGCCGGCGGCAAGGCCGGCGTGGTGGCGCTGGACGTGTCGAGCAAGGACAGCGTAACCGCCTGCTTCGAGCAGGTCGGCGCCTGCGACATCGTGATCAACAATGCCGGCATCACCGTCACGCGCTCGCTGCTCGACCAGACCGAGGAGGACTGGGACAGCGTGATCGACACCAACCTGAAGGGCTGCTTCCTGGTCGCGACCGAAGCCGCGCGCCGCCTGCGCGACGCCAAGCGCGCGGGCAGCATCGTCAATATCGCGTCCATCCTCGGCGAGCGTGTCGCGTCGGCGGTTGCGCCGTACGCGATCTCCAAGGCCGGCGTGGTGCAGGCGACCAAGGTGATGGCGCTGGAACTGGCGCGTTACCAGATCCGCGTGAATGCGCTGCTGCCGGGCTATGTGGTGACGGACCTGAACAAGGACTTCCTCGACAGCGAGCTCGGCCAGAAGCTGCGCCAGCGCGTGCCGACCCGCCAGTTCGGCGAGATCAGCGACCTCGATGCGCCGCTGCTGCTGCTGGCGTCCGACGCCGGCAAGGGCATGACCGGTTCCTGCCTCGCGGTCGACCGCGGCCACCTGGTGAGTTCGCTATGAGCGGCGTGGACAAAGAGACGCAGGCGCGGCTGGCCGGCTGGCTGCGTGAACAGGGCCACATCGGCGCGGCTGACCTCGAGATCAAGCCGCTGACCGGCGGCCAGTCGAACCCGACCTGGCTGCTGCGCGCCGGCGACCGGCAGATGGTGCTGCGCAAGAAGCCGCCGGGCGTGCTGCTGAAGTCCGCGCATGCGATCGACCGCGAGTACCGGGTCATCAGCGCGCTGGCCGGCAGCGGCGTGCCGGTGCCCGAGGCGCTGGCGTGGAGCGACGATGAATCCGTCGTCGGCACGCCGTTCTACCTGATGTCCTTCCTTGACGGCCGCGTGTTCGTCGACCAGGCGCTGCCGGAACTGTCGGCGGCCGAGCGCGGCGAGCTGTACCGCGAGATGAACCGCGTGATCTCGGCGCTGCATGAAGTCGACGTCGATGCGGTCGGCTTGTCGGACTACGGCAAGAAGGACAACTACCTGCCGCGCCAGATCACGCGCTGGTCGAAGCAGCTGAACGAGTCGACCATTGCGCCTTCGGACGGCATGCGCCGCCTGATGGACTGGCTGCCGGGCGCAATGCCGGCGCAGCAGCGCGCCGCGCTGATCCACGGCGACTTCCGGCTCGACAACCTGGTGTTCCACAAGACCGAGCTGCGCATCATCGGCGTGCTCGACTGGGAGCTGTCGACGCTGGGCGACCCGCTGTCGGATTTCGCGTACCACTGCATGAGCTGGCACATTCCGCACAGCCTGTGGCGTGGCATCGGCGGGCTCGACCTCGCGGCGCTCGGCATTCCGGACGAGGCGACCTACCGGTCGCTGTATGCACAGAGGCACGGCGCGATCGCGGACGACGCCTGGCGCTTCTACCTCGCCTTCAACCTGTTCCGCATGGCGGCGATCCTGCATGGGATCGCCGAACGCGCACAGCAGGGCAATGCCAACTCGGCCGATGCGGTCGAGACCGGCAAGAAGGCCGTGCCGCTGGCCGACCTCGGCTGCAAGATCGCCGGCATCTGACGGCGGCGGACCGGTCGGGCGCCATGCCCGGCCGGTCCTGCAGGCGACCGATACAAAACTTGTAAGTTCGCGGGATTTCGGCAACACTCGCTTACATGCCAACCTGCAGCGCTGCGCAGCGGCGCCGATCCCTGCCGATGATCCCACGCCCGTTCCCAGCCTGCCTGAAGGCCTTCCTTGCCGGCCTGCTGCTGGCCGCGCTGCTGCCATCGCTTGCGCTGGCGGCTTCGCTGAAGCACAACCATCAGGCGATCAATTCCATTTCGCGCGCCTATGGCTTCGTCGTCGGCCAGTCGATTGCGCTGAACGTGATCGAAAACGCGCACCCGGCGCTGGCCGGTGACGTGCTGTCCGCGCGGCTGGCCTTCAATTCCGCTTTTCCCGATGCCGAAGACAAGCTCGAAGCCGAGCTTGCCGCGGTGTTCGGCGCAGACCGCTTCGCCCTGATGCGCAACGAGACCGCCAGCATGCTCACCGAGGTGATGACCCGGGAGCGTTGGTCGGTCGAACAGGCGCGCGCCTTCATTGCCGGCATGAAGCGGCGTGCGCAAGGCGAGGGCGTCGAGCAGGACATCCTCGAATACCTGCTGGCTGCCGTGTATGCGGCCGAGCCGTCGGCCGAGTTTGCCAACGGATTCCGGCAGCGCTTTCGCAGCGATGGCTCGGGCAAGGCGCAGGGACTGAAGCTGCGGCTGCAGCTGCCGGTCTCGTGGGCCGGCGCCGACGGGGATCGACCGCACATCGTGCGCAAATGGACCAGCGAGGGTGGCAACGGCAATGCGACGATCCTGCTGGACATCCGCGATGCGCAAGGCTTTGCGCCGACCCGGGCCGACGTGGAGCACTTCGTTGCCAGCGGCGGCGCGCGCGAACTGGCCGGCGACGACGGCGAGCTGCTTGACGCGTCGGTCGTCACGCTCGAGACCTTGCCCGGCGTCTCCGCGGAATTGCGCACGCCGCTGGGGCGCGCCGACCTGAACATGGTGTCCTGGGTGCAGGTCTACCGTCTCTACTTCCGCGGCAAGGCGCTCAGCCTGGTGTGCATGAACCTCGGCGCCGAGGGCGAGGCCGTCATGGTCGAGCAGGCCTTCCGCCGCATCCAGCCGCTGTGCCGGCAGGTCGTCAACAGCCTCGTGCTCGAGCAGTTGTATGAGTGACCGGCGCCTGCACGGACGATAGCTCAACAGCGCTGCGCCCGCAGCGCCGCATCGGACGCTTCTTCCCCGCTTGTTTCCGTTGGCGACGTGCATTGCGTCTTTGAAAACTATTGCGCGTGAGCCTTTACGCCACCAAATCGCCTGCGCTAAGATAATTCTGCACGGCAACTTTTTTCCGCCCCTCGGAAAATTCTTTCCACATCAACGGGTTAGCGGCGTCTCAATACATGCATTTATTCAGTTTCAGTTTGTCCGCACGCGCGCGGGGTGCTTTGCTGCGCATCCCGCAGCCACGGGGGATGGCGGCGTGCGCGCTCGTGCTGGCGGTAGCCGGCTGCGCGACCGCGCCGGTGCCGAAGGAGCTCACTGCGACGCTGGTCGATGAGCAGAATCTGGCCGACCGTCAGGCGGCGATCTCGCTGTCGGAGCCCCTGAGCGGGCCGCTGACCCTTGAAGAGGCGATGGCGCGCGCGCTCAAATACAACCTCGACCGACGGGTGCGGCTGCTGGAGGAAGCCTTCGCGGCCAACCAGGCCGACGTCAGCCAGCTCGACATGCTGCCTGCTTTGCTGGCCCGCTCCGGCTACACGTCGCGCAACAATGACCGCATTGCGCGCAGCCGCGATTCGGTGACGGGGGAGCCCTCGACCAGCCGCTTCATCTCGCAGGATCGTGCGCATGCCGTCAGTGATCTTGGCATCAGCTGGAGCCTCGTCGATTTCGGCCTTGGCTATTACAACACCATGCAGCAGAACGAACGCGTGATGATCGCCGCCCAGAAAAGGCGCAAGGCGATGCACCTGCTGATGCAGGACGTGCGGGCGGCGTTCTGGAAGGCGGCCAGCGCGCAGAAACTGCACGCGCAGGTGCAGGCCGCGATCGCGGCGGCAGATGATGCGCTGGCCGATGCGAAGAAAGTCGAGGAGGCGCGGCTGCGCAATCCGGTCGATACGCTGCGCTACCAGCGGCAGTTGCTGGAGAACCTGCGCCTGCTGGAGGCGATCCGGCAGGAGCTGGGCGCCGCGCAGGTCGAACTGGCGCTGCTGATCAATGCGCCACAGGGGCAGGCGATCGAGGTGGCCGAGCCGGAATGGTCGAGCACGGCCGAACACGCGCTCGGCGTCGGCGTTGAGCGGCTTGAAGAAGTGGCGGTCGCGAACAATCCGGATTTGCTCGAACAGCACCTGAACGCAAGGATTGCGCGCATTGAAGTGCGCAAGACGCTGGTCAAGCTGTTCCCGAACATTCGCTTCAGCTACTCGGCCAATTACGACACTGACAGTTTCCAGGTCAACAGCGGTTGGAACGAAGTTGGCGCCCAGCTGTCGATCAACCTGCTCAACCTGCTGACCGCCGGCCGGCAGAACCGGCTCGCCGAGGCCGGCGTCGCGCTGGCAGACCAGCGCCGCGTGACGGCGCAGATGGCGCTGGTCGCGCAGGTGCATCTTGCGCGGCTCGGGCTGATGAACGCGGCCGCGCAATACCGGCGCGCCGAGGCAATCTGGCAGACCGACGACAAGCTCGCGCAGAACATCTCTCGCCGCGAAGCGGCGCAAACGCACAGCCGTCTTGAAAAGGTCAGCAGCGAGACGGCCGCCATCCTCAGCCTGCTGCGTCGTTACCAGGCAATGGCGCAGGCGCAGATCGCCGAGGCGCGCCTCGAGGCGACGCTGGGCATCGACGCGGCGATCGGCAGCGTCGACCAGGTCGGCCTCGCCGACCTGACGAAACAATTGCAGGGCGCACCGCGCTGGGAATCGATTCAATAAGTTGCCCCCTGCCAGCCGGCGGGGAGAGAGCAGGGACATGATCAGGGATATTTTTCGCAAATTCGCGCTGCTGACGACGATCGCGCTGGCGGTCATCGTGGTGGTCTTCCAGCTTTACCGCGATACGGAAGCGCCGGCGCACTTGGCGAAGGGACAGTCCGCGTCGGGCGTGGTCGGGCGCGGCGAGGCGGTGATGCCGCAGGCGCTGCCGGTGGCACCTGCGCCAGCCGCCGAAGCATCGCAGGCAAGGCCGGTGCCGGCCGAAGCCGGCGGTGCAACGCTGATGACGGCAGTCGCGCCTGCGCCGCAACCGGTTGGCGGCGCCGCGCGCGTGGCCACGGTGGCTGCCACGCCGGCGGCCGATGCGCCGGCCCGCGCCCGCAACGACGCCGGCGCGGCTCCGTCGCCGCGCGTGCAGATGATGGCGGCTCAGGAAATTCGCGCGCAGCTCAGTCCGCGCCGCTACGCAATGCTGGCCACCGAGATCGGCGCGCGCATCCGCCGCCTGCCGGTTGCCGAGAGCGGGCGTTTCCGCAGCGGCCAGTTGCTGGCTGCTTTCGACTGCTCTATCCAGAAGGCGCAGCTCGACCGTTCGCGCGCCGAGATGGACGCCACCGAGAAAGTCCTGTCGGCCAACGAGCAGCTGGACAAGTTCAATTCCATCGGCAAGGTGGATCTCGAAACCTCGCGTTCGGCTTTCGTGAAAGCGAAGGCCGATGTCGCGGTGGCCGATGCCGCGATGAAGAAATGCGATATTCATGCTCCCTATGATGGCCGCATCGCGGAACTGAAAGTGCGCGAGCAGCAGTATGTGCAGCCCGGCCAGCCGCTGATGGAAATCATCGACGACTCGGCGCTGGAGCTCGAGTTCATCGTGCCGTCGCGCTGGATGTCGTGGCTGCGGCCCGGCGTGCCGTTCAAAGTGACCATCGACGAGACCGGCCGCAGCTATCCGGCGCGCTTCACGCGCATCGGCGCGAAGGTTGATCCGGCCAGCATGTCGGTGAAGGTGGCCGGCCAGATCGAGGGCGCGCACGGCGACCTGGTGGCTGGCATGAGCGGCGTGATCGTCGCTCATCCGCCCGAGGAGCCCCGGCCGGCGGCAGGCAAGCGGCGCGGCGCGGACGCACGCGCCGAGCGCGCTGCGACGGAACTCTGATGGGCGGCCGTGGCCCGTTGAAGGCTCCTCTGCCGGCGCCGCTCGCTCTCGAGCAGCGCGTGATGTTCGATGGCGCAGCGATAGCGGACGCGACCGCCGTCATCTCGGCGCCCGACGCGACCGCACCGGCGGGTGACGCGGATGGCGGCAGCGAGCTGCTGGCAGCGGCGGCCTCGCGTGAGGCGGGCGTCGTCCCGGCGCCGGTACTTCTGAATTTTGCCGACACATCGACGGCGCCGCTCCGGTCGGCGCAGCTGGCCGAGGAGCGCATCGCAGGCTTCCTGCGACAGGTCGATCCGCAGCGGCTGTTGCAGATATTTCCGGGCGCGTCATCCGGCGAGCCCGGCGCCGACCAGCTGGCGCGCGCGCGCGAGCTGATCGATGCGATCCTGTCCGGCGAGATCCGGATCGACGTGCGCCTGCTCGACAACGAGACCATGCACGGTGCGATGGGTGCGTTCGCCGCTAACGGTACTGACGGCAGGCCGTGCATCTACCTGAACCGGCAGTGGGTCGAATTGTTTGCGACCGACGCCGAGGTTACGCAGGTGATCACCGAAGAATTCGGACATGCGCTGGATGCGATGCTGAATGCCGGCAGCGATACTGCGGGTGATGAAGGCCAGCGCTTCGGCATGCTGGCCGAGGGCAAAACGATCAGTGATGTTTCGTCGATTGCGCTGGACGTGGAAGATGACCATTCGACGCTGGTGGTGGACGGTGTGGCAGTCGACGTGGAGCTGGCCGAAGTGGCGGTGCCGTTTGCCGATGGATTCATTGGCCGGCAGGGTACTTCGACTAACGCGACCACCAACATCGTGACCTTCGCGACGCTCGGCATCAAGAGCGCGACCGTGTTTCAGGAATCGACGACCGGCCAGTTCGGCGGCACGCAGGGCAATGACTATGCGGTCGGCATCCGCTTCCTGTTCAACGACGGTCGAGTGATCACGGTCAATGGTGCGGTGAACTGGCGCGAATCATCCGGATCGACGACCGTACTGATTGGCATTATCCCGGCGGCTGGCACGAACGTATCGTTTACCTACAGCGGCGGCACCTACACGATCGATGCCAACAGCAACTTCGGTCTTGAGGTGGTGGGCGTCACCTACAACGGCTACGCCGATGGCGGCTCGTTGTCAGGTAATGCGGCGACGGCGACGGCGATGGATTCGATGAATACTTATCTCGCCACGGTCCAGAGCAATGATCCGGTCGGTCCGGTCACGGTGACGAGCCTGACGACCTCCGACACGACGCCGACGATCTCGGGCACCGCGACGCTGGCGGCCGGTGAAACCCTGTCGGTGATGGTCAATGGCGTGAACTACACGACGTCCAGCGGCTTGCAGGTGTCGGGCACCAGCTGGTCGCTGACGGTTCCCGATGCGAAGGCGCTGGCCGCGGGCACCTACAGCGTGGTTGCAACCATTACCAACAGCAGTGGCTACACGCTCACGGACACCACGTCGAGCGAGCTGGTCATCAGCGCTTCGGATACGACGCCGCCAAGCATTACTGGCCCGTCCGGTAGTGCCGGTAGCGCGACCAGCAGCAAGACCATCAACGAAAACACGACCGCGGTCACCACGCTGACGGCGAACGAAACCGTGACCTGGAGCCTGAATGGTGGCGAAGATGCGGCAAAGTTTGCGATTGATTCGAGTACCGGTGCGCTGCGCTTTCTGAGCGCGCCGAACTACGAGTCGCCCACCGATGGGGCGACCTCGGGTGCGAATACGTACATCGTGCAGGTGAAGGCGACCGATGCGTCGGGCAACATCAGCCTGCAAACGGTGACGGTGACCGTGGCCGATGTCGATGAAGTGGCGCCAAGCATTACCGGCCCGTCCGGCGGTGCCGGCAGCGCGACCAGCAGCAAGACGATCAATGAAGGCACGACGGCGGTCACCACGCTGACAGCCAATGAGACGGTCACCTGGAGCCTGAACGGCGGCGAAGACTCGGCGAAGTTTGCGATTGATTCGAGTACCGGTGCGCTGCGCTTTCTGACTGCGCCCGATTACGAGGCCCCGACCGATGGGGCGACCTCGGGTGCGAATACGTACATCGTGCAGGTGAAGGCGACCGATGCGTCGGGCAACATCAGCCTGCAAACGGTGACGGTGACGGTAGCCGATGTCGATGAAGTGGCGCCAAGCATTACCGGCCCGTCCGGTGACGCCGGCAGTGCGACCAGCAGCAAGACGATCAATGAAGGCACGACGGCGGTCACGACGCTGACGGCCAATGAGGCGGTCACCTGGAGCCTGAACGGCGGCGAAGACTCGGCGAAGTTTGCGATTGATTC
>CAYZXP010000096.1:0-11407 GCA_964482415.1 uncultured Bifidobacterium sp.
GCGCTGGCCAGGACGCTGGCCGAGCGCGGCCTGCGCATCGTGTCCGGCCGCACCGAGTCGCACGTGATGCTGGTGGACCTGCGTCCGAAGAAGCTGACCGGCAAGGAAGCCGAAGCGATCCTCGGCTCGGCGCACATCACCTGCAACAAGAACGGCATTCCGAACGATCCGGAAAAGCCAATGGTCACTTCCGGCATCCGCCTCGGTTCGCCGGCGATGACGACGCGTGGCTTCAAGGAGGCCGAGGCGATCAAGGTCGGCCACCTGATCGCCGACGTGCTCGACAACCCGCATGACGCGGCCACCATCGAGCGCGTGAAAGCCGAAGTCCGCAAGCTGACCGACGCTTTCCCGGTCTACCAGCGCTGATGCAGGGGCGGCGCATCATGATCCCCGCAGGAGAACGCTGACGATGCGCTGCCCGTTTTGCCATAGCGAAGACACGCAGGTGCTCGATACGCGCGCGTCGGAGGAGGGTGACAGCATCCGCCGCCGGCGCCGCTGCAATGCCTGCGACAAGCGATTTACCACCTACGAGCGGGTCGAGCTCGCGATGCCGGTCATCGTCAAGAAGAACGGCAGCCGTACCGAGTTCGAGCCGGCGAAGCTGCGCGCGAGCCTGATGCTCGCGCTGCGCAAGCGGCCGGTGTCGGCCGATGCGGTCGATGCCGCGATCCAGCGCATCGAGGAAAAGCTGCGCTCGTCCGGCGAGCGCGAGATCATGTCGGGCCAGATCGGCGAGCTGGTGATGCGCGAGCTGCGCCGCCTCGACAAGATCGCCTACATCCGCTTTGCCTCGGTCTACCGCAGCTTCGAGGACGTCTCCGAATTCCGCGACGCGATCGACGAGATCGACGTCGAAGCCAAAGCCGCCGCAGCGCGCAAGACGCAGCGCGGCTGAGGCCGGCGGCCGGCGCGCGTCGCCCGGGCACGCGAGGGCAGTTCGCTGCGCGTGCTCAATGTCAGGCAATTGAGCCTCAGTCGGGCAAAGGTTCGATAGCGACGCCGGATCGCCGGCCTGCGCCGGAATGACGCATTGAAATCTGACGGTCTCTGAAACGCCGTCCCGGCGCAGGCCGGGACCCAGCGTCTTTTCGCCTGACGAGCGTCACTGACCGGCATTAACCGCAAGCGCCCGGATTTTTCAGTTCTTCGACGGGCTTCTCGCCTCCAATCGCATCCGGATGAAATGGCCGGTGTGCTGCCTTGGCGCATCAATTGTTAGCGTTGCCTTTAATTTTTCTCAGAAAGCCGACGGTCCTTCGCGATCATGAACGTGGTTCAGTCGGAGGCAACGATGCGCTTGAAGAAATCCGGATTTGCGCTGCCCGAAACGGCGGCCGCACTGCTGATCGTTGTCCTCGCGGCGATGCTGGTGATGCGGACCAGTGGTGCAAGCGCGGTCGTACGCGCGCAAGCGCTGGCGCGCAGCAGTGCGGCGCGGCTGGCAGCCGAGTTGGCCGAATGGACGCAGCGGCGCGGCGAGGAGTCGCTCGCGCAAGCACTGGCGCCGTGGATTGCGGGTACCGCCGGGCCGGCGCTTCCCTGCCATGAAGGCGACTGCGATGCCGCGCAGGGGGCGCGGCATTACCTGTCCAACTGGCGAATGCGCCTGCTCCGGGCCATTCCGGGCGCGCGCGCCGAGCTCTGTGCCGACCAGCCGCCTGCCGGTGGCCCGCCTGTCTGGGCCTGTGATCCGGCCGGTCGGGCGTCAGTACTGAAGCTGGGCTGGTCGCTCGCACATGGGGTGACCGACTTCCCGCCTGTGCTGGCGGTCGAACTCGGGCCGGCGGGGTGAAGCCGCGCCATCGCGGCGCCAGCCTGGTCGGGCTGGTGATCTCGCTGGGACTGTCGCTCTTCATCATCCTGGCGGCGCTGCGCGTGGCGGCATGGTCGGGCGCCGACTACGTGCGCACCGAGCAGCATGCGCTGCTGCAGGAACAGGCGGCGCATGTGCTCGAACTGGTCGCGGCGAGCCTGCGGCAGGCCGGCCATCTGGATCCGACGCAGGCGATGCCGGCGCTGGCCGCGCGCCCGCCGGAGGGCGCGTTGCGCGGAATCGATGACGCGATCGTGCCTGCGGGTTCGCCGTGGCTGAGTGCGGCCCGGGGAGGCAACAGCGGCGGCAGCGATGCGCTGTCCATCCGACTGGTCGGCGATGCGAAGGGACGCACGCGCAACTGCGCGGGCTTGCCGGTGCCCGAGGCTGCTGATGCGTCGGACGAGCGCGGGGCGAGCGTTTTCCATGTGGCCGACGGTCCGGGAGGCGAGCCGGAACTGCGCTGCAAGTACCGGGGCGCGTCGGGCTGGACGTCTCAGGCCGTTGCGTCCGGCATTGCGTCTTTCCAGCTGCTGTACGGGATCGATACCGACGGCGACGGCTTGCCGAACGACTTCGTCAGCGCTTCGCGCATGCGGGCGCTCGCCGCAGGGGCGGAGGCGTCACCGTGGACCCGCGTGGTGGCTGTCCATGTCGCGCTGCTGCTGCGCTCGGCACAGCCGGTACCGGGGCTGGCGCGGCCGGCCGCGGTTGACCTGTTCGGCAGCGCCTACAGCGATCTTCATGCGGCCGACGATCCAGGGACGCGGCTGGCGGCCAGCCAGCTGCGGTCAGGCAGGCTGTACCGGCAGTTCGATGCGGTGATTTTCCTTCGCAACAGCCTGCGTCCTGCCGCATGAGCCTGCTGCCGTCACTGGTCGTGTTTTTCGCGGTGCTGTTGTTCGCGGCCGCGTCCGGACAGCAGTCGCGGGATACCGGCCTGCTGGCGTCGCAACAGGCTGATCGTGAACTGGCCTGGCGGCGGGCCGAGACGGCGCTGGCCCGCTCGGCAGCATCGCTGGTGGCCGATGTTGCCAATGCGCCGGATGATGGCGGCGATGATGGTGATGGTGACCGTGCAGGGCCGCGGATCGAAACATTGCCCAGCGCGGCAGACTCGGAACTGGGTGAGCTGCCGCTGAACCTCCAGCGGGTCACGGCGGCTGGCGAGGCCGGCACGGCGCAGGTGCGCGTGCAGGCGGACTATGCCATCGACGGTTGCGAGGATGCGCATGACGAAGCCTGCAGGCCGCGGATTCGGCGGCTCGCGTGGCGACAGCTGCTGCCGGACTGATGCGACTACCTGCCGCGAGACGCGGCATCGGCCTGATCGAAACGCTGGTGGCTGTCGCGATCGTCGCGATGCTGGCCGGATTGTCGCTGCCCGCCTGTCGCAGCCTGCTCGACCGCGTGAGGGTGATGACGGCCGCTGCGGACTTTCGTGGCGCGCTGGCGTTTGCGCGCTGTGCCGCCATCCGGCGCGGGCAGCGGGTCGACCTGCTGCCTGCAACGCCGGCCGGCTGGCAGACTGGCTGGCAGGTGGTGGTTGACCTGAACAACAACCAGCAGGCCGATCCCGGCGAGCCGGTGCTGCGCGCCGCGCCGCCGCTGCCGCCCGGCGTGGCTGTCGATGCCAGCCTGCGCGACGGTGTGCGCAATTACCTCGCGTTTGATTCGAGCGGACGGCCGCGCAGCGCGAACAGCGCATCGCTGCCGCAGTTCGGATCGCTGGTGTTTCGTGCCGGTGCGGAGCGTCGCAAGCTGACGATCGGCTTCCTCGGTCGCGCAAGGGTGTGCGACCCTGACCGCGAGCGGGCGGCTTGTTAGAATGGAGGTCCCGCGCTCATCCCCATTCTCGTGAAGATCACCAACGACACCGACGGCATGCGCGCCGCGCTTGCCCAGGCCTCCCGGGCCCTGTACACCACGACGCCGAACCCGCGTGTGGGTTGCGTGATCGTGCGCGACGGCGAAGTCATCGCCGAGGGCCATACGCAGCCGGCCGGCTTTGCGCATGCGGAGGCGCATGCGCTGCAGCATGCGGCCGCCAATGGCGTCGACGTGCGCGGCGCCACCGTCTACGTCACGCTCGAACCCTGCAGCCACCATGGCCGCACGCCGCCGTGTGCCGATGCGCTGGTCGCCGCGGGCGTGGCGCGTGTGGTGGTGGCGATCGGTGACCCGAATCCGCTGGTCGCGGGGCAGGGGCTGGCGCGCCTGCGCGCGGCCGGCATTGCCGTCGAGACCGGCGTGCTCGCACGGGAAGCCGCCGAGATGAACGCCGGCTTTTTCAGCCGGATGCGTCGCGGCCGCCCGTGGGTGCGGATGAAAGTGGCCGCCAGCATCGACGGCGGCACCGCGCTGGAGAACGGGCAAAGCCAGTGGATCACGTCGTCCGCCGCGCGCGACGACGGCCATGCGTGGCGCGCGCAGGCTTGCGCGATACTGACCGGCATCGGCACCGTGCAGCAGGACGATCCGCAGCTGAACGTGCGCGCGGTCGACACGCCGCGGCAGCCGCGCCGCATTATTGTCGACAGCCGGCTCGACATCTCGCCGCAGGCGAAGGTCCTGCAGGGCGGCGGCAGCTGGATCGTGGCGGCGCGGGCTGACGAGCGCCGCGCTCAGCCGCTGCGCGACGCCGGGCATGACGTGATCGTGCTGCCGAACGACAGCGGCAAGGTCGACCTCGGCGCGCTGATGCAGGAGCTCGGCCGGCGGCAGATCAATGAATTGCATGTCGAAGCGGGTTTCAAGCTGAACGGCTCGCTGCTGCGCGCAGGCGTCGTCGATGAATTGCTGATGTATTTCGCGCCCTGCCTGCTCGGGCCGGCGCAGGGCATCGCGCGGTTGCCGGTGCTGGAAAACCTGTCGGAGCGGCTCGCGCTGCGCTTCCACGACGTGCGCCAGGTCGGACCCGACCTGCGCGTGCGCGCATTGCTGAACGATTTTTAATCTGATTTTTTCCGGAGTCCCATGTTCACTGGCATCGTCGCGGCCGTCGGCCGCATCACCTCGATCACTCCGCTGGGCAGCGGCGCCGACGCCGGCGTGCGTCTGCAAATCCATGCCGGCGCGCTGCCGATGGCGGACGTTGCGCTAGGCGACTCGATCGCGATCAACGGCGCCTGCATGACGGTCACGCAAAAGACCGCGGATGGCTTTACCGTCGATGTGTCGCGTGAAAGCCTGAACCGTACGGTCGGCCTGGATGCCGAAGGCGAGGTGAACCTCGAGAAGGCGCTGACGCTGGCCGAGCGCCTCGGCGGTCATCTGGTGTCCGGCCATGTGGACGGGCTCGGCACGGTCGCGCAGTTCGCGCCGGTCGGCGAATCGTGGAAGCTTGATATCCTGACACCGCCCGGCCTGGCGAAGTATTTCGCCTACAAGGGCTCGGTGGTGGTCAACGGCGTTTCGCTGACGGTCAACAGCGTCGCTGACGCGGCCGACGGCTGCACGATCTCGATCAACCTGATCCCGCACACCATCGCGGCGACCACGCTGAAGCACCTGAAGACGGGCGCCCGGGTGAATCTCGAGGTCGACCTGATTGCGCGCTATGTGGAGCGCATGCTGTCCGCGACCACGCTGGCTGGCTGAACCCGGCCGCTGCAGGCGGGCCGGATGGCCGCGCACCGGCCGGCGCGCGGCCGAAATCCTATAAAATGTGCGGCCTTTCCGGAATCTCCCCCATGTCACTTTCAAGCACAAACGAGATCATCGCCGAGCTGCGCGCCGGCCGCATGGTCATCCTGGTCGACGAGGAAGACCGCGAGAACGAGGGTGACCTTGTGCTGGCGGCCGAATTCGTGACTCCCGAGGCGATCAATTTCATGGCGCGCTTCGGTCGCGGCCTGATTTGCCTGACGCTCACCGAAGAACGTTGCGACCAGCTGAACCTGCCGCTGATGACGGGCCGCAACGGCACCTCGTTCGGCACCAATTTCACCGTGTCGATCGAGGCAGCCGAAGGCGTGACCACCGGTATTTCGGCGGCCGACCGCGCGCGCACCGTGCAGGCGGCGGTGGCCCGCAATGCCCGTCCGTCGGACCTGGTGCAGCCGGGCCATATCTTCCCGCTGCGTGCGCAGAAGGGCGGCGTGCTGATGCGCGCCGGCCATACCGAAGCCGGCTGCGACCTCGCCGAGCTGGCCGGGCTGACGCCGGCGGCCGTGATCTGCGAGATCCTGAAGGAAGACGGCACGATGGCGCGCCTGCCCGACCTGCTCGAGTTTGCGCGCGAACACGACATGAAGATCGGCACCATCGCCGACCTGATCCATTACCGCAGCCAGACCGAGAGCATCGTCGAACGCGTCGGCGAGCGCGAGATGCAGACGCCTTACGGCAGTTTCCGCGCGATCGCTTTCCGCGACACGCCGAGCAGCGGCGCCCATCTCGCGCTGGTGCATGGCGACATCACGGCCGACGCCGAGACGCTGGTGCGCGTGCACCAGCCGGTGTCCCTGCTCGATCTGCTCGAGACGCGCACCACCACGCATTCGTGGAACATGGCCGCAGCGATGAAGGCCATCCAGAACAGCGAGCGCGGCGTGATCGTGCTGCTCAATTGCGAGGAGTCGTCCGAGCAGATGTTCGCGCAGTTCAGCGCGCTGGGCGCGGCACAGCCGTCGACACCGCCGCGCGCGGCACGGATGGACCTGCGCACCTACGGCATCGGCGCGCAGATCCTGCGCGAGCTGGGCGTGGGCAAGATGAAATTGCTGGCCAACCCGAGGAAGATGCCCTCGATGACCGGATTCAATCTCGAAGTGGTTGGCCATCAGGCCAGCCCCGACAACTGACGCAGGAGGCGTTATGACCGTAGGAACTTACGAACCCGATTTCGACGGGAGCGGACTGCGTATCGGCATCGTGCAGGCACGATTCAATGAAGACGTCTGCCACGGACTGGCCGCGGCCTGCCTGGCCGAGCTCAAGCACATGGGCGTGGACGACCAGGACGTGCTGCTGGTGACCGTGCCGGGCGCGCTCGAGATTCCGCTGGCGCTGCAGAAGATGGCCGAGTCCGGCCAGTTCGACGCGCTGATCGCGCTCGGCGCGGTGATCCGCGGCGAGACTTATCACTTCGAGCTGGTGTCGAACGAGTCCGGCGCCGGCATCACCCGCATCGGCCTCGATTTCGGGATCCCGATCGCGAATGCGGTGCTGACCACCGAGAATGACGAACAGGCCGAGGTGCGCATGGCCGCCAAGGGCGCCGATGCGGCGCGCGTGGCAGTCGAAATGGCCAACCTCGTGGCCGCGATGGACGAACTGGCCGACGAGGCCGACGAAGAATAAGGCAGCCCCATGAGCAGCAAATCCCAGCACGCCAACCCCAACAAGAGCCGCACGCCGCGTCACCGCGCGCGCGAATTCGCGCTGCAAGGCCTTTATCAGTGGCTGATGAGCAATGAGGATGCGGGCGTGATCGACGCGCACATCCGCAATGCGCATGGCTTCGACAAGGCTGACCGCGAGCATTTCGACGCGCTGCTGCACGGCACGATTCGCGATGCCGCCAGCCTGCGCGCGGACATCGTTCCCTTCATCGACCGTGCCATCGAACAGCTGTCGCCGATCGAGCATGCGGCGATGCTGATCGGCGCGTACGAGCTGAAGCACCATATCGAAATCCCTTACCGCGTCGTCATCAACGAGGCAGTCGAGCTGACCAAGTCGTTCGGCGGCATCGACGGGCACAAGTACGTCAACGGCGTGCTCGACAAGCTCGCCGCGCAGCTGCGCGCGACCGAGGTTTCGGCAGGCCGCTGACCACGAGGCACGGACGATGGATTTCACGCTGGCGCAGCGGCTGCAGGAGATCGCCCCCTTCCATGTGATGGAGGTGATCAAGCGGGCGGCCGAACTCGAGAAGGCAGGTCGCTCGACCATCTACATGTGCATCGGCGAGCCGGATTTCCCGCCGGCGCAGCCGGTGCTGGACGCCGCCAGCCAGGCGTTGTCCAGCGGTGCGGCCATGCGCTACACCGCGGCGCTCGGTTTGACCGAGCTGCGTGCGGCAATTTCCGCGCATTACAAATCGGCGTTCGGCGTCGATGTGCCGGCCGAGCGCATCGTCGTCACGGCCGGCGCATCGGCCGCCTTGCTGCTGGCCTGCGCGGCGCTGGTCGAGCGCGATGCCGAAGTGCTGATGCCCGATCCCAGCTATCCATGCAACCGTCATTTCATTGCCGCGTTCAACGGGCATGCAAAGCTGATCACCAGCACGCCGGCCGAGCGCTTCCAGCTGTCGGCCGCCACCGTCGAAGCGCACTGGGGCGAGAACACGCGCGGCGTGCTGCTGGCGTCGCCGTCCAACCCGACCGGCACGTCGATTGCGCGCGACGAACTCGCGCGCACGCTGGACGTGGTGCGCCGGCATCAGGGTTTTGCACTGGTTGACGAGATCTATCAGGGGCTGTCGTATGACGCGCCGCCGTACACCGCGCTGGAGTTCGGCGACGACCTGATCGTGATCAACAGCTTTTCCAAATACTTCAACATGACCGGCTGGCGCCTCGGCTGGCTGGTGGTGCCGCCGGCGATGCTGCCGGCGATCGAAAAGCTCGCGCAGAATTTCTTCATCTGCGCGTCCAGCCTTGCGCAGCATGCGGCGCTGGCCTGCTTCACGCCGCAGGCACTGGCGGTCGCCGAAGAGCGGCGGCAGGAATTCCGCCGCCGGCGCGACTACATCGTGCCCGAACTGCTGAAGCTGGGTTTCGAGATTCCGGTGCTGCCGGACGGCGCGTTCTATGTGTATGCCGACTGCAGCCGGCTGTCCGACGATGCCGACCGGCTGACGCGCGACATCCTCGACCAGACCGGCGTGGTGCTCACGCCCGGCTTGGATTTCGGCGTCGACGGTGCGAAGCGCTTCATTCGCGTGTCGTATGCGACGTCGATGGAGAACCTGCAGGAGGCGGTGCGGCGCCTGCGTGAGTATTTCGCGGCGCGCTGACCAGGCAGATCACCGGAAAATAAAAAAAGGAGCTTGCGCTCCTTTTTTTATGTTTGCTGCATTGTTCAGGCCGGTTCGGTCTGCGTCGGTGCGTGGTTTTGCAACTCCGGGGCCATCGCTTCGCGCACCCGTTCGGACGGCTGCGGCGGGGTGAAGGTCGGCACGCGCTTGCCGGCGGCCACTGCGCGCAACCGCGCATGCTCGGCCATCACCTTGTCGGCGTAACCGCCGTCGCTTGCCATGTTGCCGGCGCCGACGTAAAGCTTCAGGCCGGCCTCGGTCGAGCCGGCGCGGCGGATCAGGTCTTTCAGGATCTTCGCGCCGACCTGGATGTTGGCCACCGGGTTCAGCGCGGCGCTCAGGCCGCCGACGTCGTTGAATTTGTCGTGATGTACTTTCGCCATCACCTGCATCAGGCCCTGGGCGCCGACCGAGCTTTCCGCATACGGATTGAAGCGCGATTCGATCGCCATCACCGCAAGGATCAGCAGCGGATCGATCTTGACTTCGCCGGCCGATTCGTAGGCTGCGTCAACGAGCATGCTGCTGGCGGTGCCGGCGATGCGATAGCGCTTGGCCAGCCAGTCCGTCACGCGTTGCTGCGACTGTGCTGCGCGGTCCGCGGCCGGCGTGCTGCGCTCGGGCAGGGCCAGTGCCTGCACCAGCGCCTCTTCGTCGGTCACGGCTTGTTCGGCAGCGTTGTCTGCGAACGGTGACAGGGCCTTCAGGTTGTCCAGCAGCTCAGGCCGGAAAAATGCCAGCGCGATGGCGGCAATGACGACCACCTCAATGGCGATCAGTGTGCGACGGGCGGTGGTGAGGATACCGCCGGCGCGGGCGAGGAAATCCTCGCCGAACAGCTGGAAGCGCGGGGAGGCGTGTCCCGCACCGGCCAACGCTGTCAGTTTGCGTCGATTATTCATAAAACCTCCTGAATCGTCGCGGCCCTCAAAGCGCCTGGAAAAACACGAGCGCTTCAACCCGGTCATGCGCACTCTTCGTTGCTAGCATGACAAGTCTGCGTTCACGTTCTGCCGGGCGCTCTGAACTGAGGCCAATTGCAAGCGTGCTTCGTGCTTCAATTCACCGCGAGATAACAATTTTCGTTTGCGACCATACGCTCGTGCTGCACTGCGCTGGTTCCCCCGCAAACGCCGGTGTTGCCTTGATCGTCCCCGTATGCTCAGGGGACGTCGACAATCTTCTTTCGGGGGCGAATGTCTGCCCCGGTCGCGCAACTGTCTCTACAATTGCTGCCGGGACTGCCCCCGATGTGACAGGGCAGCCGATGTGTCGCCTTTCATGGATCCGGAGTGTCCGGAGAGGCTGCCCGAAAAATTTGAGCGGATTGTAGGTGGCGGTTTATATCCAGTCAATACTGGAAAAATCAGAAGCTATAACTATAAATTATCATTTTATGGTTGCATTTTATTAATTCCTAGTAAAATCAGTCGCTTGGAAAGAAATCTCAAGCTGCTGCTTTCACTTTGAAACACATCAACAACCCATGAAATATTCCGATTTGCGGGATTTTATTGCCAAGTTGAAACAAATTGGCGAGTTGGCGGAGGTGGGCGTGCCCGTTTCGCCCCATCTGGAGATGACGGAGCTGTGCGACCGGACCCTGCGCGCGGGTGGACCGGCGCTGTTGTTCACGCAGCCGGCCGGCCATTGGATGCCGGTGCTTGGCAACCTGTTCGGCACGCCGAAGCGCGTGGCGCTCGGCATGGGCGCTTCCGACGTGAGCGAGTTGCGCCGCATCGGCCAGTTGTTGTCGGTACTGAAGGAGCCCGAGCCGCCAAAGGGGCTCAAGGATGTGCTTGGCCTCGGTTCGCTGGTGAAGGCCGTGTGGGACATGGCGCCGCGCGAGCTGCGCTCGGCGCCTTGTCAGGACATTGTGTGGGAGGCCAGTGACGTCGACCTGTCGCAGTTGCCGATTCAGCATTGCTGGCCGGGCGACGCCGCGCCGCTGATTACCTGGGGGCTGGTGATCACGAAGGGGCCGCACAAGAAGCGGCAGAACCTCGGCATCTATCGGCAGCAGGTGATCGGCCGTAACAAACTGATCATGCGCTGGCTCGCGCATCGCGGCGGCGCGCTGGATTTTCGCGAGCACTGCCTGGCGAATCCGGGGCAGCCGTATCCGGTCGCCGTCGCGCTCGGCGCCGACCCGGCCACTATATTGGGTGCGGTCACGCCGGTGCCGGACAGCCTGTCGGAATACCAGTTCGCCGGTCTGTTGCGCGGCAGCCGGACCGAACTGGTGAAGGCCATCGGCAGCGAGCTGCGCGTGCCGGCGTCGGCCGAGATCGTGCTGGAAGGGCATATCTATCCCGATGCCGCGCACCCGAGCGGCTATGAACATGCGCTCGAGGGACCATTCGGCGACCACACCGGTTATTACAATGAGCAGGACTGGTTCCCGGTGTTCACGGTCGATCGCATCACGATGCGGCGCGACCCGATCTATCACTCGACCTATACCGGCAAGCCGCCGGACGAGCCTGCGGTGCTGGGCGTGGCGCTGAATGAAGTGTTCGTGCCGCTGCTGCAAAAGCAATTTTCCGAAATCACCGACTTCTACCTGCCGCCCGAAGGCTGCAGCTACCGGATGGCGGTGGTGC
>CAYZXP010000097.1:0-11368 GCA_964482415.1 uncultured Bifidobacterium sp.
GTGTCATAGCCGAGCACGTTGCCGCCTGCGCCCAGCACGCTGATGTTCGCGATGCCGCCGATGTTGGCCACCACGCGGGTGGCCGTGGCGCTGCCGAACACGGCCTGATGGAAGGCCGGCACCAGCGGCGCGCCCTGCCCGCCGGCGGCGATGTCCCGGCTGCGGAAGTCTGCGACCACATCGATGCCGGTGAGCTCGGCCAGCAGCGCCGGGTTATTGATCTGCCGGGTGTAGCCGAGCGCCGGGTTGTGCCGTACGGTCTGTCCGTGCGCGCCAACAGCCCTGACTTGCGCCGCGTCGATGCCGGCGTCATCCAGCAACTGATGCACGCAGTCGGCGTACAGCCGGGCAAGCGCATTGGCGGCCAGCGCCTCGCGGTGAATCTCGTCGGGGCCAGATTGCTGCAAGTCCAGCAGCGCCGTGCGCAGGGTGTCGGGAAAGGGGACGTAAGCCGCACGGATGTGGCCGTCGAATGCGGTCAGCACGCCATCGACGCCGTCGAGGCTGGTGCCGGACATCAGTCCGATATACAGGGAGGGGGAGGTCATGCGCGGATGTTAACCGATGGGTCCGTCGGACCCATCGGTCAGCGCGCAATTCAGCGGGAGGCGAGCTGGAATTTTTCGCCGGACATCAGCGCAAAACGATGGCCCATGTCACCGGCCACGCCGCGGAAGCGCTGCAGGTCGGCGCCGGCCAGCGACTGCGCATGCGGAACGACGATGCTGTTCGGGTCGAGTGCAATATTGTTGACCCGGAATTCATAGTGCAGGTGCGGTCCGGTCGACCAGCCGGTGCTGCCGACGTAGCCGATGACCTCGCCCTGCGACACCCGCATGCCGCGCCGTGCGGCCAGACGGCTCATGTGCGCATAGGCGGTGGTGTACAGGTTGCCATGGCGGATCACGACCATGTTGCCGTAGCCGCCGGCATTGCCGGCAAACTCGACCGTGCCGTCGCCGGTCGAGCGGATCGGCGTGCCGGTGGCTGCTGCGAAATCAATGCCCTTGTGCTGTTTCCACTGGCCCGAGATCGGGTGCACGCGCATGGCAAAGCCCGAGGTCACGCGCGAAAACGCCAGCGGCGACTTCAGGAAGGCCTTGCGCAGTGCCTTGCCCTGCAGGTCGTAATAACCGCCTTCGCCATCGGGGCGGCCGAACCAGACGGCCTGCATCGTCTTGCCGGCATTCATGAACTCTGCGGCAATCACGCGGCCGGTACGCACCATCTCGCCGTCTTGCCAGACGGTCTCGTAGACCACCTGGAAACGGTCGCCCTTGCGCAGATCGGACGCGAAGTCGATGTCGGACGAAAAGATCTCGACCAGCTGCATGGCCACCGCATCCGGCACCTGCGCGGCGTCGGTGGCGGCAAACAGCGACGAGCGGATTTCGCCGGAGCGCATCTCGACCCGGTTGTCGAAAGCGACAGCCTGCTGTTCTACTGCGAATCCGCTGCCGCTGCGGCGAACCACCAGCTTGTGGCTGTCGTCGCGGCCGTCGCCAAGCAGCGCGGCAGCCGACAGCAGGCGGCCGTCGCCGTCGATGGTCGCCTGCACGCGGCGACCGGGGCGCAGCCGCAGCAGCGGTCGCGCAGCGGCGTCGCTGCGAATGAAGCTGGCCGCTTGCGGGTCGTTGACGCCGAGGCGCTCGAGCAGCGCGGACAGGTTGTCGCCCGGGCGGATACGCTCTTCGGCGACGAACTGGCCGGCGGCCGGTGAAAGGGAGGCGATCTGCGCGTTCAGGTCAGGAATAGCCAGCTCTTCGACCACCGTCTTGACGGGGAGGTCGGCGGCGTCCGGCGCCATCGGCGCGACGCCCGCGGCGCCGAAGGCGACCAGCGAGAGCACGAGGGCGGATCCTGAAATGACGCGAGTCTTGGGTGAAGTGCGCAGGGCCGGCAGCAGGGCGGCAGCGACTTCCAGCAATTTGGCTCTCAGACTCATGCAATCAGATAAAATTCGCGGTTTTGAGTCGGCAGCCGGACGGCGGCCGGATTCATCCAGGCAAAACAAAGCGCGCATTATAGCAAATGCAAACTCGCGCATTTTTGAACTTATACAAGCACTTATGGACGCCAATTCTTCGCTTGACAACGCTCAGCCGACCCGGGCCGGCACAGCCGACAGCCTGCCTCTTTCCGATGCGGTCAGGGAAGCGCTGGCCATCGTCAAGCGAGGTGCTGAAGAGCTGCTGATCGAGTCCGAGTTCGCGCAAAAGCTGGCGCAGTCCGAAAAAACCGGCCAGCCGCTGCGGATCAAGCTCGGCCTCGACCCGACCGCGCCCGACCTGCACCTTGGCCACACGGTCGTGCTGAACAAGATGCGCCAGCTGCAGGATCTCGGCCATACCGTGATTTTCCTGATCGGCGACTTCACCTCGATGATCGGCGACCCGTCCGGCCGCAACATCACCCGCCCGCCGCTGACCCGCGAGCAGATCGAGGCAAACGCCAAGACCTATTTTGCGCAGGCCAGCCTGGTGCTCGATCCGGCGCGTACCGAAATCCGCTACAACTCCGAATGGTGCGACCCGCTGGGTGCGCGCGGCATGATCCAGCTGTCGGCCCGCTACACGGTCGCGCGCATCCTCGAACGCGAGGACTTCACCAAGCGCTTCAAGGCCGGCACACCGATTTCGGTGCATGAACTGCTGTATCCGCTGATGCAGGGCTACGACTCGGTCGCGCTGAAATCCGATCTCGAGCTCGGCGGCACCGACCAGAAATTCAACCTGCTGGTCGGCCGCGAGCTGCAGAAGGACTACGGCCAGGCGCCGCAGTGCATCCTGACGATGCCCCTGCTGGAAGGCCTCGACGGCGTCGAGAAGATGTCGAAGTCGAAAAACAACTACGTCGGCATCACCGAGCCGGCCAACACCATGTTCGCGAAGGTGATGAGCATCTCCGACGTCGCGATGTGGCGCTGGTACGACCTGCTGTCGTTCCGCTCGCTGGCCGAGATCGCGCAGTTCCGCGCCGAGGTCGAGGGGGGGCGCAATCCGCGCGACATGAAGGTGTTGCTGGCACAGGAGATCGTCGAGCGCTTCCATTCGCGCAAGGCGGCCGAGGACGCGCTGGCGGACTTCAACAACCGCGCGCGCGGCGGCATTCCGGACGACGTCCCGGAGCTCAGCCTGTCCGGCGCGCCGCTGGGCATCGGCCAGCTGCTGAAACAGGCCAACCTGTGCGCATCGACGTCCGAGGCGCTGCGCATGGTTGAGCAGGGTGGCGTGCGCATCGACGGCGCGGCCGTCAGCGACAAAGGACTGAAAGTCGAGGCAGGCACCTTCGTGGTGCAGGTCGGCAAGCGCAAATTCGCGCGCGTGACGCTATCCTGATCGCGCAAAAATGATTGGTTTGCTGCAGCGGGTCTCCGGGGCCAGCGTTACCGTCGACGGCGAGGTCGTCGGCCAGATCGACCAGGGCCTGCTGGTGCTGCTGTGCGCGGAGCGCGGCGACACCCGCAAGGAAGCCGATGCGCTGCTGGCCAAATTGCTGGCCTATCGGGTGTTCTATGACGCCGACGGCAAAATGAACCTGAATGTCGCGCAGGTCGGCGGCGGCCTGCTGCTGGTGCCGCAGTTCACGCTGGCGGCCGACACGCGTTCCGGCACGCGGCCGTCGTTCACCCCGGCCGCGCCGCCGCAGCAGGCGCGCGAGCTGTTCGATTACACGGTCGAACGCGCGCGGGCAATGCATCCGCAGGTCGAAACCGGCCGCTTCGGCGCCGACATGAAGGTGGCGCTGGTCAACGACGGTCCGGTAACCTTCTGGCTGCAGGTATCTCCAACCGCCTGAACCCTTTGTCGAGGAGCAGACCATGAAACTCTGGAGCGAGTCCTTCGCCAACGACGCCCCGATTCCCGGCGAGTTCGCCTTCGCGGTCACGGATCCGGCCAGCCATATCGCGCTGTCGTCCAATCGCAATCCGCATTTCGCCTGGAGCGATTTGCCTGCGGGCACGCAGTCGCTGGCGCTGGTCTGCCATGACCCGGACGTGCCGTCGGTTGGCGACGACGTGAACCAGGCCGGGCGCACAATTGCGGCCAGCCTGCCGCGGGTGAATTTCTATCACTGGGTGCTGGTCGACCTGCTGCCCGGCACCCGCGAGATTCAGGCTGGCGAATACAGCCATCAGGTCACGCCGGGCGGCAAGCCGGGGCCGGAGCTGCCGAACGGCGCACGCCAGGGCATCAATGACTACACCGGCTGGTTTGCCGGCGACGAGACCATGGCCGGCGATTACTTCGGCTATGACGGCCCGTGCCCGCCGTGGAACGATGAGCTGATCCACCGCTATGTATTCACGCTGTATGCACTGGATGTACCGAAGCTGCCGCTGCAGGGCAAGTTCGGCGGCGTCGAGGCGCTGCAGGCCATGGTCGGGCACATTCTCGGCCAGGCGAGCGTCACCGGCTTCTATTCGCTGAACCAGGCGCTGGCGCACAAACTGGGTGTGGACGCGGGACGATGATGGAAATTCTGCTGATCCGCCATGGCGAGACCGCCTGGAACCGCGTGCGCCGCATGCAGGGGCATATCGACATCCCGCTGAACGACGAAGGACAGCGGCAGGCGCGGGCGCTTGGCGCGGCGCTGGCGGTCGAACGGCCGGCGGCCATTTATTCAAGCGACCTGCAGCGTGCGCGCGCCACCGCGCAACCGGTCGCCGACGCACACGACATGCCCGTTTCCTACGAGCCGGCCTTGCGCGAGCGCTGCTACGGCGGCTTCGAAGGCATGATGTATGAAGAGCTCGCCGAGCGCTTCCCGGAAGCCTTCGCGCAATGGCGCGCCCGTGACCTGCACGCGCGCTTCCCTGCCGGGGAGCGCGAGGCGGAAACGCTGATGGAATTCCACCGCCGCTCGGTCGACGCGGTCACCTCCCTTGCACAGCGTCATGAGGGTTGTGAAGAAGGCAAGCTGGTGATCGTCACCCACGGCGGCGTGCTCGATTGCCTGTACCGCGAAGCGACCGGGCTGTCGGTCGGGGCGGCGCGCGAGTTCGGCATCGTGAATGCCGCGATCAACCGCCTGCGCTGGGATGGTGAGCGCTTCCACCTGCTGCAATGGGCTGACGCTGCCCACCTTGAGGCCGCCGGCCTCGACGAAATCGACCGCTCGCACCCGGCTGCCTGAAAATTCGGCAAGCTTCTTTGCCGGCTTGATGAAAATTTAGGCAGGCTTGCGTTTACAATACGCAGCCTTTCCTGAACGAATCGTCCATGCAGCTCGGTCCCTATCAACTTCGCAACAACGTTTTCGTCGCGCCGATGGCTGGCGTGACGGACCGGCCTTTCCGCCAGCTTTGCAAGGAGCTGGGCGCCGGCTATGCGGTGTCGGAGATGGCGGCGTCGAATCCGCGCGTCTGGGCCAGCGAAAAAACCTCGCGCCGCATCAACCATGACGGCGAGATGGAGCCGAAGGCGGTGCAGATCGCCGGTGCCGATCCGCAGCTGCTGGCCGAGGCCGCCCGCTTCAATGTCGAGCGCGGTGCGCAGGTCATCGACATCAACATGGGCTGCCCGGTCAAGAAGGTCTGCAACAACTGGTGCGGCTCGGCGCTGCTGCGCGACGAACCGCTGGTTGCTTCGCTGCTGCAGGCGGTGGTGGGCGCGGTCGACGTGCCGGTGACGCTGAAATTCCGTACCGGCTGGGATCGGCAGAACAAGAATGCGCTGACGATTGCGCGCATTGCCGAAGACAGCGGCATCGCAATGCTGACGCTGCACGGCCGCACGCGCGCCGACGGCTACAGCGGCGAAGCGGAGTACGACACGATCGCCGCGGTGAAAGCGGCGGTGAAGTTGCCGGTGGTCGCGAATGGCGACATTGACAGCCCCGAGAAGGCGCGCCTGGTGCTGCAACGGACCGGCGCCGATGCGGTGATGATCGGGCGGGCGGCGCAGGGTCGCCCGTGGATCTTCCGCGAGATCGATCACTACCTGCGCACCGGCAGCTTGCTGCCGTCGCCGCGCGTGGATGAGGTGCGCCAGCTGATGGCGCATCACCTGCGCGCGCACTATGCGTTTTATGGTGACTATCTCGGCGTGCGTACTGCCCGCAAGCACATCGGCTGGTACGTGCGCGACCTCGAAGGCGGGGAAGATTTTCGCCGCCGGATGAACCTGATTGAAGACTGCGCATTGCAGCTTGCCGCAGTCGATGCGTTTTTCGAATCGCAATTGGCGTATGGCGAGCGGTTACAATATGCGCCCCCCGCGCAGCCCCTGGCTGCCTAGCAACATTCCAGCAAGACAAAACAACATGAGCAAAGACAATATCCAGGACGTCGTGCGCAAAAGCCTCGATAAGTATTTCCGCGACCTGGGTGAACAAGAGCCGAGCAACGTGTACGACATGGTCGTCTTCACCGTCGAGAAGCCGATTCTCGAGGCGGTGATGATGCGCGCCGAAGGCAACCAGTCGCATGCGGCCGAAATGCTCGGCATCAATCGCAACACGCTGCGCAAGAAACTGCAGCAGCATGGTCTGCTCTGACCGACAGATTACTCATCTCTCTCTTTACTTCCATGATCAAACAAGCCCTGATTTCCGTCTCCGACAAGACTGGCGTGCTCGAATTCGCGCGCGCACTGGCGGCGATGAACGTCAAATTGCTGTCGACCGGCGGCACCGCGAAACTGCTTGCCGACAACGGGCTGCAGGTCACCGAAGTGGCCGACTACACGGGCTTTCCTGAAATGCTCGACGGCCGCGTGAAGACGCTGCACCCGAAAGTGCATGGCGGCATCCTGGCGCGCCGCGACTTCCCGGCGCACATGGAGGCGCTGGCACAGCATGCGATCCCGACCATCGACATGGTGGTGGTCAACCTGTACCCGTTCCAGCAGACCGTCGCGAAAGACCAGTGCTCGCTCGAAGATGCGATCGAGAACATCGACATCGGCGGTCCGGCGATGCTGCGTTCGTCGGCGAAGAACCACAAGGACGTGGTCGTGATCTGCGACCCGACCGACTATGACGTCGTGCTCGGCGAAATGCGCGCCAACAACGGTGACGTCGCCTACGAGACGCGCTTCGGCCTCGCCAAGAAAGTGTTCGCACATACCGCGCAATACGACGGCGCGATCACCAACTACTTCACGTCGCTCGGCGCGGATCGCGAGCATGCGACGCGCTCGGCCTATCCGGAGACGCTGAACCTGCACTTCGCCAAGGTGCAGGACATGCGCTATGGCGAGAACCCGCATCAGTCGGCGGCGTTCTATCGCGACATCGCAGCGGTTGACGGCGCGCTCGCGAACTATCGTCAGCTGCAGGGCAAGGAACTGTCGTACAACAACATTGCCGACGCCGATGCTGCGTGGGAATGCGTGAAGACTTTCGACGGCGTCGCCTGCGTGATCATCAAGCATGCGAACCCCTGCGGCGTGGCCGTCGGTATTGACGCGGCCGAAGCGTATGCCAAGGCTTTCCAGACTGACCCGACGTCGGCGTTCGGCGGCATCATCGCGTTCAACTGTGAACTCGACGGCAAGGCAGCCGAGGCGGTGGCGAAGCAATTCGTCGAAGTGCTGATCGCGCCGTCGTTTACTGCAGAAGCCCGCAAGGTCTTCGAGAGCAAGCAGAACGTGCGCCTGCTCGAAATTCCGCTGGCGCGCGCCGTGAATGCGTATGACATGAAGCGCGTTGGCGGCGGCCTGCTGCTGCAGTCGGCCGATGCGAAGAACGTGCAGGTGGGCGAGCTGAAGGTGGTGACGAAGAAGCAGCCGACCCAGCAGCAGCTGCAGGACATGATGTTCGCGTGGCGTGTCGCGAAGTTCGTGAAGTCGAATGCGATCGTCTTCTGCGGCAACGGCATGACGCTCGGCGTCGGCGCCGGCCAGATGAGCCGCGTGGATTCGGCGCGCATCGCGTCGATCAAGGCGCAGAACGCCGGCCTGCAGCTGGCGGGTTCGGCTGTGGCGTCCGATGCCTTCTTCCCGTTCCGCGACGGCCTCGATGTTGTCGTAGCAGCCGGCGCGACCTGCGTGATCCAGCCGGGCGGCTCGATGCGCGACCAGGAAGTGATCGATGCGGCGGATGAGCAGGGCATCGTGATGGCGCTGACGGGGACGCGGCACTTCCGGCATTGATTCGAATGTCGCGCGCTGATCAAGGGTTGTCGGTGCGCGACGATGGGTCCCAGCTTTCGCTGGGACGACGAGTCTGAGGCTGATTTCCCGGTCGGCCTTTTCAGACAGTCCCGGATCGGCGATAGCGTACGGGTTATCTCCCGCCCGTCGTCCCAGCGAAAGCTGGGACCCATCCCCGACCAACCCCATGGCCTATGTTTACATCCTCGCCAGCAAGCCCTACGGCACGCTCTACGTCGGCGTCACCCGAGACCTGATCCGACGCGTCTTCGAACACAAATCCGGCATCGTGCGAGGCTTTACACAACGGTATGGTGTGAAGCGACTGGTCTGGTTCGATCAGACAGATTCCATCATCTCCGCCATCGCGCGCGAAAAGCAGCTGAAAGCGTGGCGACGCGACTGGAAGATCGAGCTGATCGAACAAACCAACCCCTGCTGGCACGACCTCTACCACTCCCTGCTGTCATAATGCGCGCATGAAAATCCTCGGCATCGACCCCGGCCTGCGCGTGACCGGATTCGGCGTGATCCAGATGGAGGGCGCGCGCCTGAACTACATCGCGTCGGGCACCATCCGCATTCCCGACGGCGACCTGCCGTCGCGGCTGAAGGTCATCCTTGACGGCGTCGGCGAGATCGCGCGCACCTACCAGCCCGACTGTTCCGCCATCGAGATCATCTTCTCCAACGTGAACCCGCAGTCAACGCTGCTGCTCGGGCAGGCGCGTGGCGCCGCGATCTGCGGACTGGTGTCAGCCAACCTGCCGGTCGCCGAGTACACCGCGCTGCAGATGAAGAAAGCCGTTGCCGGCCACGGCAAGGCGCAGAAGGCGCAGGTGCAGGAGATGGTGCAGCGGCTGCTGAAGCTCGACGGCCTGCCCGGCACCGATGCGGCCGATGCGCTCGGCGTGGCGATCTGTCATGCGCATGCCGGTGCGGCGCGCAACATGCTGGGCGGCATTGCCCCGGAACTGGCGCGCAAGGGCCTGCGCGTGCGCGGCGGTCGCCTGGTCGGCTGATGCCCGTGTCGCACGGCGGCACAATCCGGCGCCGTCCGGTGCGTTATCATCCGGCCATCTTTTTTCCAGAGGTTCATTCATGATCGGTCGCCTGTCAGGCATCCTGTTCGACAAGAACCCGGCGCAGCTGCTGGTCGACTGCAACGGCGTCGGCTATGAAGTCAGCGTGCCGATGAGCACCTTCTACAACCTGCCGTCGACCGGCGAGAAGGTCGCGCTGCTGACCCACATGGTGGTGCGCGAAGATGCGCAGCTGCTGTACGGCTTCGGCACTGCGCAGGAGCGCGAGCTGTTTCGCGAACTGATCAAGATCAGCGGCATCGGCGCGCGCACTGCGCTGGCCATCCTGTCCGGCATGTCGGTGAAAGACCTTGCGCAGGCAGTCACCTTGCAGGATGCGGGTCGCCTGACCAAGATTCCCGGCATCGGCAAGAAGACGGCCGAGCGGTTGCTGCTCGAACTCAAGGGCAAGCTCGGCGCCGACATCGGTGCGGCGCCCGGCGCAGCGGCGGACGAAAGCAGCAACGACATCCTCAGCGCATTGCTGGCGCTCGGCTATTCCGAAAAGGAAGCGCTGCTGGCGATCAAGCAGGTGCCGGCCGGCAGTTCGGTGTCGGATGGCATTCGTCATGCCCTGAAGGCGCTGTCCAAGGGTTGATGCGCCCGCCTGAAGCTACAATGCAGCGATGAGCATACAGACTGACGATTTCAGCGAACGCCGCATCATCGATGCTGCGCCGGTCTCACCGAACGAAGAGGCGATCGAGCGCGCGCTGCGCCCGCACAATCTTGACGAATACATCGGCCAGGAAAAGGCGCGCGGGCAACTGGAGATCTTCATCGCCGCTGCCAGAAAGCGCGGCGAGGCGCTCGACCACACGCTGCTGTTCGGCCCGCCGGGCCTCGGCAAGACCACGCTGGCGCACATCATCGCGCGCGAGATGGGCGTGAACCTGCGGCAGACCTCCGGCCCGGTGCTGGAGCGCGCCGGTGACCTCGCGGCTTTGCTGACCAACCTCGAAAAGAACGATGTGCTGTTCATCGATGAGATCCACCGGATGTCGCCGGTGGTCGAAGAGATCCTGTATCCGGCGCTCGAGGACTACCAGATCGACATCATGATCGGCGAAGGGCCGGCCGCGCGATCGGTGCGTCTCGACCTGCAACCGTTCACGCTGGTGGGCGCGACCACGCGCGCCGGCATGCTGACCAATCCGCTGCGCGACCGTTTCGGTATCGTTGCGCGGCTCGAGTTCTACACGCCCGCGGAGCTCGCGCGCATCGTCACGCGCAGCGCGTCCCTGCTGAATGCGCCGATCGTCGATGACGGCTCACTCGAGATCGCGCGCCGCAGCCGCGGCACGCCGCGTATCGCGAACCGGCTGCTGCGCCGCGTGCGCGACTATGCGGAAGTGAAGGGCAGCGGAGAGATCACGAAGTCCATGGCCGATGCGGCGCTGAAGATGCTGGACGTCGATCCGGTCGGTTTTGATCTGATGGACCGGAAGCTGCTGGAAGCGGTGCTGTTCAAGTTCAGCGGCGGGCCGGTCGGGCTCGACAACCTCGCAGCCGCCATCGGCGAAGAGCGCGACACCATCGAGGACGTGCTCGAACCCTACCTGATCCAACAGGGCTACCTGCAACGCACGCCGCGCGGGCGGATTGCGACGCCGGCGGCTTACCAGCATTTTGGCGTGACAGCGCCGCGTACGAGTCCGACCGGGGATTTGTGGGGGCAGCCGGAGCCCCAGGGCTGACAGTTTGCGGGCATGAAACCCGGCCTGTGCGCAGTCTTGCCGGAGGGGCAGTGGCTGGGACGACGCCGGGAGCCAACAGCCTTTGAAACGTCGTCCCAGCGAACGTCGGGACCCATGATCGCGTACCCCCGGATAGCGCGATGGGGGCCGCGACGATGGGTCCCGGCCTGCGCCGGGATGGCGATGCAGAGGGGCGCGGCATCGACGTAATCGCCAGCGCGCAGCCTGCACGGCCGGAACCCGGTGTCCCTTCGCTTTACGGGCTTAATCGACTGGTGTTCGGCGCAGCCCCGGACCCGGTGCCTTCATCAAGCACGATCCGGCCTAGTCTTCCCGCAACCACACCTGCGTCCTGCCCAGCAGCGACACGCCGATGAAGCCGCGCACGTTCAGCTTCCTGCCGCCATCCGACGTCCACATCTTGCAGCGATAAATCTTGCCGTTCGCAGGATCCAGGATTTCACCGCCGGCGTATTCGTCACCCGTGCGC
>CAYZXP010000098.1:0-2219 GCA_964482415.1 uncultured Bifidobacterium sp.
TGTCCGCACTGCTGGGCCGTATGCCTTCCGCGGTGGGTTACCAGCCGACGCTGGCTGAAGAAATGGGCCGCCTGCAGGAGCGTATTACGTCGACCAAGACCGGCTCGATCACCTCGATCCAGGCCGTCTACGTTCCGGCGGACGACCTGACCGACCCGTCGCCTGCAACGACCTTCGCCCACCTGGACTCGACCGTCGTTCTGTCGCGTGACATCGCTGCACTGGGTATCTACCCGGCAGTGGATCCGCTCGACTCGACCTCGCGCCAGCTGGACCCGAACGTCGTCGGCGCCGAGCACTACGAGACCGCTCGTTCCGTGCAAGGCACCCTGCAGCGCTACAAGGAACTGCGCGACATCATCGCGATTCTGGGCATGGACGAACTGGCACCGGAAGACAAGCTGACCGTGGCACGCGCTCGTAAGATGCAGCGTTTCCTGTCGCAGCCTTTCCACGTCGCTGAAGTGTTCACCGGCGCGCCGGGCAAGTACGTGTCGCTGAAGGACACCATCAAGGGCTTCAAGATGATCGCCTCCGGCGAGCTGGACCACCTGCCCGAGCAGGCGTTCTACATGGTCGGCACCATCGACGAAGCAATCGAGAAAGCGAAGAAACTGCAGTAATGCTGATCGTCCCGCGGGCTGACCCGCGGGACAGCTTTCCGATACCGACAAGGGCTTCCTATGGCAAACACTATTCACGTTGACGTCGTCTCCGCCGAAGAGCAGATCTTCGCAGGCGAGGCCGAGTTCGTCGCGTTGCCGGGTGAAGCGGGCGAGCTGGGCATTTATCCCAAGCACACGCCGCTGATCACGCGCATCCGTCCGGGCGCGGTCCGTATCAAAGTTGCGGGTCAGGCCGATGACGAATTCATTTTCGTTGCCGGCGGCGTGCTCGAAGTCCAGCCGAATGCAGTCACCGTGCTGGCCGACACCGCGATCCGTGGCAAGGACCTCGACGAGGCAAAAGCCTCCGCCGCGAAAGCGGCAGCGGAAGAAGCGATGCAAAATCGCGAATCCGCGATCGACTACGCGCGCGCGCAGGCCGAACTGGCGTCCGCTGTCGCGCAACTTGCTGCGATCGAAAGGCTGCGCAAGAAGCGCGCAAGCTGATCGACCGACGCAGGCCGCTACGAAAGGCAGCTTCGGCTGCCTTTCGTTTTTTGCCGAACCCGCTGATGTGCCGCTTTCCCGGAAATCGCAGGGCAAGGACGGCGATTCGGCGATAATACGGCCTTTGAAAAAATAACTGCCTGAGCCGATGACGACCTCATTCGCACCGCTGAAAAACGACACCTTCCTGCGCGCATTGCTGCGCCAGCCGACCGACTACACGCCGATGTGGCTGATGCGACAGGCGGGCCGCTATCTCCCGGAATATCGGGCCACGCGCGCAAAGGCCGGTTCGTTCATGGGGCTGGCGACCAATCCGGACTTTGCGACCGAAGTCACGCTGCAGCCGCTGGATCGCTACGCACTCGACGCCGCCATCCTGTTCTCGGACATCCTGACGGTGCCCGATGCGATGGGCCTGGGCCTGTCGTTCGCCGAAGGCGAGGGACCGCGGTTTGCGCATCCGCTGCGCGACGAAACCGCTGTGCGGGCGCTGCAGGTGCCGGATCTCGGCAAGTTGCAGTACGTGTTCGATGCGGTCACCCAGATTCGTCGTACGCTCGACGGACGCGTGCCCCTGATCGGTTTTTCGGGCAGCCCCTGGACCCTGGCCTGCTACATGGTCGAAGGCCGCGGCTCGGACGATTTCCGTACGGTCAAGACCATGCTGTATGACCGGCCCGATCTGATGCATCACATCCTGCAGGTGAATGCGACGGCCGTTGCCGGCTACCTGAACGCGCAGATCGATGCCGGCGCGCAGGCTGTCATGATTTTCGACACCTGGGGCGGTGCGCTGGCAGACGGCGTATACCAGGCGTTCTCGCTGCATTACATGCGCGAAGTGATCCGCCAGCTCAAGCGCGAGCACGACGGAGCGAAGATCCCCTGCATCGTCTTCACCAAGGGCGGCGGCTTGTGGCTGGAAGAAATCGCAGACAGCGGTGCGGATGCAGTCGGCCTCGACTGGACCGTCAACCTCGGACAGGCGCGCGCACGGGTCGGTCACAAGGTCGCATTGCAGGGCAACCTTGATCCGAACGTGCTCTTTGCCAAACCCGAGCAAATCCGCGCCGAAGTGCGCCGCACGCTGGAATCGTTCGGCGT
>CAYZXP010000098.1:2319-11329 GCA_964482415.1 uncultured Bifidobacterium sp.
AGCAATTTGTTTGACCCCGCATGGAATCAGGGCTTTCAGCTGTCAAGAGGCGCTTATACACAAAGTTATCCACAGAATTTGTGGATAGTCGAAAAAGCGCTTATGTGGCCATGATTTAGCAGTTCTTTTGAGGATTTACCTTAAGTCGTGACACGTCGCATCCTGACACTGGCGCTCGATACGCCGCTCGACACGGTATTCGATTACAGCTGGTTGCCGACGGATGCCGCCGCGGAAATGCCGCGCATCGGGCAGCTGGCGCTGGTGCCATTCGGCCGGCGTGAAATCGTGGGGCTGATCATCGACGTCAAACACGACACCGACATCGACGCCGCCCGATTGCGCCCGGTCATCGCGATACGAAACCCGCTGGAGCCTGTGTCCGCAGACTGGATCGCCCTCTGCCAATTCGCTGCGGACTATTACCAGCGTCCCCTCGGCGAAGTCGCGTTGCCCTGCCTGCCGAAGCACCTGCGCGCTGCGAAGACCGTCGCGCTGGACCGCGCATTGAAAAAGCTCGCTCAGGCCGAAAAGGCCGCCGCTTCCGAACCGGCGCCGGACAGGCCCACGCTCAATCCCGAACAGCAGGCCGCTGTCGAAGCGATCGCAGGCACCCGAGGGTTTCAGGCGCATTTGCTGTTCGGCGTCACCGGTAGCGGGAAAACCGAGGTTTACCTGAATGCCGCCGAGCGGATCCTGCAGCAGGAGAACAGCGAGGGGCGACCCGCCCAGGTGCTGATCCTCGTACCGGAAATCAACCTGACGCCGCAACTGGAGGCGAGCGTGCGCGCTCGCTTTCCCGCGCTGCCGCTGGCCACGCTGCACAGCCAGCTGGCCGAAGGTGAACGACTGCGGCACTGGATCGCCGCGCATCAGGGCAAGGCCGCGATCGTGCTGGGAACACGGCTGGCAATACTGGCGTCCATGCCGAACCTGCGGATGATCATTGTCGATGAGGAGCACGATCCTTCCTACAAACAGCAGGAAGGGCTGCGGTACTCCGCGCGTGACCTCGCCGTATGGCGTGCACACCGGCAGCAGATACCGGTGGTGCTGGGTTCCGCCACGCCCTCCGTGGAAAGCTGGCAGCACGCGCAGACCGGGCGCTATCGCCAGTTGTCGCTGACCCGGCGCGCTGCCGCACAAGCACAGCTGCCGCGCGTGGGCCTGATCGACATGGAGATTCACAAGGCACCTGACGGCCTGTCGCCCCCGTTGCTCGCCGCCTTGCGTTCGCGACTGGAACGCAAGGAGCAATCGCTGCTCTTCCTGAACCGGCGCGGCTATGCGCCGGTGATGCACTGTGATGCCTGCGGCTGGATCAGCAACTGCCGCCGCTGCACGGCATTCATGGTGCTGCACAAACCGGAACGCCGGCTGCGCTGCCATCACTGCAGCCTGGAAATGCGGGTTCCGGTGGCATGTCCGACCTGCGGCAACGTTGACCTGCAGCCGCTGGGACGCGGTACGCAGCGCGTCGAAGAACACCTGCAGGCTGTCTTTCCGGACGCGCGGGTATTGCGGATCGATGCCGATTCGACCCGCCGCAAAGGCAGCGCCCAGGCGGCGTTCGAAGCGGTGCACCGGGGCGACGTCGACATCCTGCTTGGCACTCAGATGGTCGCGAAGGGACACGACTTTCAGCGCCTCACGCTGGTGGGCGTGATCAATCCCGATACGGCACTGTTCTCGCAGGACTATCGTGCCGGCGAACGACTGTTTGCACAGTTGATGCAGGTGGCCGGACGTGCTGGACGGGCGGGCGCAAAAGCGGGCGAACTGCAGGCCAGCGAGGTGTTGCTGCAGACACGCTACCCGCAGCATCCGCTATATCGCGCACTGCTCAGTCACGACTATGTCGGTTTCGCGGAGAGCACGCTGGCCGAGCGCCGTGCGGCGGGGCTGCCGCCCTTCGTGTTCCAGGCGCTGTTGCGCGCCGAAGCCCGCAACTTGCAGGACGCGCTGGATTTCCTGCAGCAGGCGCGAGACCTTTTGCCGGCCGACGGCATCATGATGAATGACCCGGTGCCGATGACGATCACTCGCGTGGCGGGCATCGAACGCGCGCAGCTGCTCGTCGAGTCGGCGTCCCGCGCGCAGCTGCAGGCCTTCCTGAAGCCCTGGATGCAGGCGCTGCGACAAATGAAGTCGCGCCTGCGCTGGTCGCTCGAAGTCGATCCGATCGACATCTGAAGCCCGCTGGCTGCGCGGCGGCACGGGAATGACGCAATTAACGATTGCCGGCCTGCGGACGTGCGTGCGGCTTGTCGATCAGGTGCGGCGTCGCCGCCGGGTCGAAATCTTCCCAGTCGCCATTCACGATATGGCCCACCGAGGATTCCAGCGCGATTGCGCCGTTTGAATCCAGTATCCCGACAGCACGCTGCATGCAACTCTCCGTCGGCGCGATGACGGCCACCATCAGGCCAGAATGGCGAATCGGCGGCATGTCAGGAGAATCCGCGTCGTCTTTCATCGTACCGAGCGCACCCACCAGGTTGCCGACATGAGCGCCAACCAGGCCGCCGGTGATGGCACCGATCGGGCCGGTGAGGGGCGTGGTGATCGCGCCGACCGCAGCGCCAATTACGCCACCGGTCGTCGAGCCCGCCATCGTGCCCTTGGGCGAATCTTCAGCGCCGACCGATTTGTCGTGATCGCCGCCAAGGCGATAGCGTGCATGCTGTCCTGCCGGAACGACATAGAAGGAACTGATGTGCTCAGCCGGAAATCCGTCGCCACGCAGCGCACTTACCGCCGCCTCCACCGCCGCCTGCTCGTCGAACCTGCCCGCAATGATCGTCGCCATTTCATCCTCCGCAGTCCTGCATAAATGACATCCCGATAAGAGCGGCTGCACGGGTCAAAGTTCAGCAGGAGCACGGACCTTGCATCGGCGGGAACCGGCGGCGGGCGCCGATGCCAAAAACGCATGGCAACCGAAGCTTCGCATCCGAACAAGCTGCACATTCCCGTCGTTGAGGAAGAGTTGCGGGTGGGACGGCGCACAGTCGAAACAGGACGTGGCGTGCGCCTGCACAAGACCGTGGCCGAGGAGCATGTACGCATAGACGAGACGCTGGCGCACGAGGAGCTCGAGATCGAACGCGTTCCGATCGATGCCTGGGTCGAAGGCGATTTGCCGAAACGCCGGTACGAGGATGAGACTTTGGTCATTCCGGTACTTGAAGAGGTGCTGGTGGTGCAGAAGCGCGTGCGCCTGAAGGAAGAGATACGCATTACCGCCACGGCGCGCCAGCAGCCAGCGTCGGAGCGCGTGGTGTTGCGACGCGAACAAATTTCCGTCGAGCGTTTCGACGAAACAGCGCCGGGCGGACGCATGCAGGAGCCGCCGTCGCGCTGAGCCGCGCTGGCGGGCAGGTCAACATGTCAACAGGAGACAAAGATGAACCAAACCGTCGTGGCCGTCATCGATGAGTACGGCGATGCGCAATCCGCAATGAATGCGCTGTATCAGGAGGGCGGGTTTACCCGCGCCGATGTGACCCTGAGTCCATCGGAAGAGACGCCCGAGGCGCGCAGGCAGACACTGCGAACGCAGCCGGCCGACGCCGATACCGGCGGCTGGAGCATTGGCGATTTTTTCAAGTCGCTGTTCGGTCGAGACCAGTACGGCGACGATGCCGGCATTTATTCAGAGGCCGTGCGGCGTGGTTCCTACATGATCAGGGTCGATGCACAGACGAAGGAGCAGGCCGACCGCGCAGCCGAGATTCTGCAGCGCTTCCATGCGGTGGATCTTGAGCAGCGTGCGACCGGCTGGCGCAGCAGCGGCTGGACCGGGTACCAGGCGGATGCGCCGCTGTACACCGCAGAAGAAAGCCGCAAGGACCGCGACCTGTACAGCAAGACAACCGTGAGCGGCAGCGCCACCACGGGCACAACGGAAACAGCAGGTGCAGAAACGAAAGCTGCTCCTGCCGGCGGAACGATACCCGTCATCGAAGAGCAGCTCCAGGTCGGCAAGCGCGAGGTACAGCGCGGCGGCGTGCGCATTTTCCAGCATGTGACCGAGACGCCGGTCGAGGAGTCCGTGCAGCTGCGAGAAGAGCGCGTCAGCGTCGAGCGGCGTCCGGTCGACGAGCCGGCGAGCGCGGCCGATATCGAAGCCTTCAAGGAGGGCACGATCGAAATTCGTGAAACCGCAGAAGAACCCGTGGTCGCCAAGACTGCGCGCGTGGTCGAGGAAGTCGAGGTGGGCAAGGAAATCACCGAGCGTACCGAGACCGTCAGCGATACGGTGCGCCGAACCGACGTCGAAGTCGAGCAGCTCGGCGCGCAGGCGAGCGCTACCGGCGCTGCCGCCGTGCCGGACGAGGAATATCGCCGGCACTGGCAAAGCGCCTACGGCAGCAGCGGCGGCCGCTATGAAGATTATTCGTCAGCGTACCGCTATGGCGCCGGCCTCGCCGGGCAGAAGCAGTATCAGGGCTACCGCTGGGACGAACTGGAGCCTCGCGTCAAATCCGACTGGGAAGCCACGCATGCAGGTACGCCGTGGGAGCGCACGAAGCAGGCCGTTCGCTATGGATGGGAAAAAATGACCTCGCGCTGACGCCGGCAGCATGACAAGTCGCTTCCCGGACCGCAGCGCGGTATCCGGGAAGCAGGTTTATTGCAACGGCGCGTCCAGCTGCCCTTCCTGGGCCAGCTGGCGGATCATCCGTATCGTGTCGATGTCGGCTTCCTTGTACGCTTCGCGCCGGAAGTCGTTGTAGAAGGACTCTTCCTCAGTTTCCTGCACCGGGTTGTGGTCATCGTATTCGAAACGCACGAACAGCGCGCCTGGCTGCGGCTCTTCGATCGTCATCCGCAGGTCGGACATCGGAATCCCTTCCTGTTGCGGCACGTGATAGTGCACGTTGTCCAGCGGGGAGAAGCGCACATGGTCATGCACCACCAGTTGCCCGAAGCGTAGCGTGCGCGACAGCCCGTCCGGTTCGCGCGCGGTGATGTCACATGAGTCCAGCCCGAGCAGGAACAGCGTCGGCCGTTCAGCTCGCAGTACCAGCCCGCGCCACAGTTGTTCGCGCGTCAGCGGCGCCAGCAGCGGGTTATCGGGCATGTTGATTTCGATAAGGTGGGTGAATTTCATCGGTTGAAGAGAGTGATTTGCTTTTCACTTTAACATGCGGGCGGCGCGCAACGCGCCGGCAGGGCCGCGCCGTAATTCGCTACAATGGCGCGCTCCAACCATTCCTCCCGCATTCGCCTCCATGCAGCACGGACTGAATGCCCCGCAACGCGAGGCAGTCAATTACATCGATGGTCCCTGTCTCGTGCTGGCCGGCGCCGGCTCGGGCAAGACGCGCGTGATCACGCAGAAGATCGCGCACCTGATCGAGTCCTGCGGCTACGAGGCAAAGAACATCGCGGCGCTGACGTTCACCAACAAGGCCGCGCTCGAGATGCGTGAGCGCGTCGCCAAGCTGCTCAAGCAGCCGGGACAGGCCAAGCAGCTGACCGTCTCCACCTTCCACTCGCTCGGCGTGCAGATCCTGCGCCGCGAGGCCGCCGCAATCGGCCTGAAAGACCGCTTCTCCATCATGGACAGCGACGATTGCTTCGCGATCGTGCAGGACATCGCGGTGACGACCGACAAGGCGCTGATCCGCCGCATCCAGAACCAGATGTCGCTGTGGAAGAACGCGCTGCTCGACCCGGAACTGGCACTGAAACAGGCACAGAGCGATGACGAGGCGCAGGCTGCGCGCATTTACCGCAACTACGTCGCCACGCTGTCGAGCTACCAGGCAGTGGACTTTGATGACCTGATTCGTCTTCCTGTCGAATTGTTCCGCAACGACGAGGCCGCGCGTGATCGCTGGCAGCGCCGGCTCCGTTATCTGCTGCTTGACGAATACCAGGACACCAACACCTGCCAGTACGAAATGGTGAAGCTGCTGGTGACCGGGCTCGGCAAGAAGCCCATGTTCACCGCCGTCGGCGACGACGACCAGGCCATCTACGCGTGGCGCGGCGCGACGATGGAGAACCTGCGCATCCTGCAGACCGATTTCCCTGACCTGAAGCTGATCAAGCTGGAGCAGAACTATCGCTCCAGTACGCGCATTCTGCAGGCGGCCAACGCCGTCATTGCCAACAACCCGAAGCTGTTCGAAAAATCGCTGTGGTCCGAACACGGCATGGGCGACCCGATCCGCGTGATGGCGATGGATGACGACGAGGCCGAGGCAGACCAGGTCGCGATCATGCTGTCGGCGCACAAGTTCGAGCGGCGCGCGAAGTTCTCCGATTACGCGGTGCTTTACCGCGGCAACCACCAGGCGCGCGTGCTGGAGAAGGCGCTGCGCCGCGAACGCATTCCGTATGTGATGTCGGGCGGGCAGAGCTTCTTTGACCGTGCCGAGATCAAGGACATCATCGCCTACCTGCGACTGGTTGCGAACGGCGACGACGATCCTGCATTCATCCGCGCGGTGACCACGCCGAGGCGCGGCATCGGCCAGGCGACGCTGGAGGCACTCGGCGATTTTTCGCGCCAGTGGAACTGCTCGCTGTTCGAGGCGGTGTTCAAGGGCGGCATCGAGGCGCGGCTGAACGACCGTCAGCTGGCGCCGCTGCGTGATTTCTGCGAATTCATCAACCAGCTCGAGGCGCGCGCATCGCGCGTCGGCGCGGCCGGCACCGGCGATAACGCCGGCGCGGTGCTCGACGACATGATGAAGGCAATCGATTACGAAAACTATCTGTTCAATACCTTCGACGAGAAGCAGGCACAGGACAAGTGGCAGAACGTGCTCGACTTCGTCGGCTGGCTGAAGGAGAAGGGCAATGGCGGCCGCGACGGCACCGACCCGGAGAAATCGCTGCTCGAGCTCACACAGATGGTCGCGCTGATGAGCATGCTCGAGGGCCGTGACGAAGAGCCGGAGGCGGTGCGACTGTCCACGCTGCATGCGTCCAAGGGGCTGGAGTTCGGTCATGTGTTCATGGTCGGCGTGGAGGAGGGGATACTGCCGCACAAGGGCGACCCCGATGCGCCCGTCGACGTGCTCGCGCAGCGCATCGAGGAAGAACGGCGGCTGATGTACGTTGGCATCACGCGCGCGCAGCGCAGCCTGACCATCACCTGGTGCAAGCGGCGCAAGCGTGCGCGCGACAGCACGCCCTGCGAGCAGTCGCGCTTCATCAATGAGATGCGGCTGGACGAGGGCAATGCGCCGCCGCAGGAGAGCGAAGTGCTGACGCCGCAGAACCGCCTCGCGAACCTGAAGGCGCTGCTGCAGAAGCCGAAGGCGGCGTAAGGATGGCGCGGCGCGCACGTGCCGGATTCCGCAATCCGCACGACTTGCCGGTCAAGACCTGTGCGACCTGCGGTCGCCCCTTCACCTGGCGCAAGAAATGGTCGCTGAACTGGGACCAGGTCAAATACTGTTCGGACGCCTGCCGCGGCAAGGCGTCAAAATCCTGAAAGGACCCCCATGGAAGACCGCCTGGTCAACCTGGAGAGCAAGCTTGCGAACCAGGAATACCTGCTGGACGTGCTGAACCAGACCGTCTACAAACAGCAGAAAAAGATCGATGAACTGGATGCGCTGTGCATCGCGCTGGCCAAGCGATTGGCTGACGTGCATGCGCGCCTGCCTGACGGGCTGGCGGCCAACGAGAAGCCGCCGCATTACTGAAAACAGAGGAAGTCCCATGATCAATGAAAAAATCCTGGCGTCATTGCGCCATGAGCTCAACGAGCAGACCGCGCAGATGCGCTGGAGCGAACTCGAACGCTTCTTTGCCGGCGGCACGGTGATTTCAGTGGCCGGCGAACTGGATCTGATCGACGTCGGCGCGCGCATCGCCGCCGACGACAAGGACAGCGTGCTCACCTGGATGAATGCCGGTCTGATCTACAAGGTGACCGACGACGAGGCAGGCGACTGGCAGACGCAGGATGCGCTGCTGTGGACTGTGGTCGTCAAGCCGTGGATTCTGGTGCAGCACCGCCGGCAGCAGCCGGCACCGATCGCACAGTAATCCTTCCGTACACTCCGGGCGCGCCTTTCCGTCGGCACCGACGCCAGCTTGCCATGTCGTAAATTTCCCGCATGGCTGCCTGCGTTTTGCGGCGCCGAAGGTAGAATGGCCGCCCTTTTTCTTCGGTAGCTTTCCCCATGTGGTTCAAGAACCTGCAGTTGTATCGCCTGCCCCGGCACTGGTCTGTTTCGGCCGATGAACTCGAAGCCGCGCTGGCGCCCCAGGCCTTCCTTCCGTGTACCAGCCAGCAGCCGGCCAGCCAGGGCTGGGTTGCGCCCGCCGGCGACAACCGGCTGGTCTTTGCCAGCAACCGGCAGCTGCTGTTAAAGCTGCGCAGCGAAAAGAAGCTCTTGCCTTCCTCGGTGATTAATCAGGTCGCGCGCGAGAAGGCGGCCGAGATCGCCGAGCAGCAGGGCTTTCGCTGCGGCCGCAAGCAAATGAAGGAAATCAAGGAGCAGGTCACCGACGAGCTGCTGCCGCGTGCGTTCTCGCTGCAGTCCGATACCGGCGTGTGGATCGACACGGTCAATGGCTGGCTGGCGATCGACGCCGCCTCGAGCGCGCGCGCCGAGGATGCGATCAAGCTCTTGCTGAAAGCCGTCGACAAGCTGCCGCTGGCGACCCTGCATACACAGCGCTCGCCGGTGGCGTCGATGACGGACTGGCTGCTGTCGGACGAGGCGCCGCACGGCTTCACGATCGATCAGGACCTCGAACTGCGCTCGGCCGCCCACGGCAACGCGACCGTGCGTTATGTCAGGCATTCCGTCGAGCCCGAGGAAGTGCGCCGTCACATCGAGGCAGGCAAGCAGTGCACGCGCGCCGCGCTGACCTGGCGCGACAAGGTGTCCTTCGTATTGACCGAATCGCTGGCGATCAAACGCGTCGCCGCGCTTGACGTGCTCAAGGAGAGCGCCGACCAGTCGGCAGCTGAAGACGAGCGCTTCGAATCGGATTTCCAGCTGATGGCCGGCGAACTGGCGCAGATGCTGGA
>CAYZXP010000099.1:0-11316 GCA_964482415.1 uncultured Bifidobacterium sp.
AGTGGCTGCGAAGGCGCGCACTCGCACGAAAGGCTTGCAAGCATCGGAGCGCCGCGGCCAGGATCACCGGAAAATTATATAAATTGAAATCAATTTGGATGATCGCGCCGGCGTCGGCGCCGGTGCGCATGCAAGGCGCATTCCGTGCCCTGTGTGGCGGAATTTTTTTACACGAGTCAAAATTTTTCGCGGCAAGCGCGGCCGCTCATGCGGCCAGATGCCGGAAAGCGCTGGCTGACGCATGCGCGTAAGTCAGCGCGACGGGGCAGAATCGGAAGGCGCCGGATGGCCTGTCGCAATCCGGGCAACAACAGGCTCGCTCGGCGACAATGTCTTACCGGCGGGGTGTCGGATGAGCCAGAGATTTGTTCAGCGATGGCCGCCGGTTTGCGGCAACAGCTGTGCGAGCGGTCTGGAGTTCGGCAGGGACAGGACTCCCGGACCATTGCCCGGCGCGAAGACAAAAAAAATCCGCCCACGATGGGGCGGATTTTCCTTACCAACTTCGTACAACACACGGAGCCGGATACTGCTGCTCGTGTTGTCATGCAATTTGGTAGGCACGATTGGACTCGAACCAACGACCCCTACCATGTCAAGGTAGTGCTCTAACCAGCTGAGCTACGCGCCTAAAGAAACGAGATTATAGCCAGCTTCCTGCGCTCTTGCCAATACCTTTCTGAAACATTTTTTCATTCCCTTCGGATGAACGTCCCGGCGCGGCCAGAACCGGTCCGCGGATCTGATCAGATTCGCTTGACCTCGATGACGCCCTTCACGTCACCGATCACCTTCAGCGCCCGCTGCAGCTGCTCGGTCGAGCCGATCTCGCCGGTGAAGGACATCGTCGCCTGCCCCTTGCTGCTGCGGGTCGACACGCCGATCACGTTGATCTTCTCGCGCAGGAAAATATCCGAGATGTCGCGCAGCAGACCCTGCCGGTCCTGCGCCAGCACGAATACATCGACCGGATAGACCGTGTCACCGCCGACGTCACCCCAGGTGGTCTGGACCATGCGCTCCGGCGCGCGCAGCAGCATCTGCGACAGATTCTTGCAGCTGGCGCGATGGATGGAGATGCCCTTGCCGCGCGTGATGAAACCGACGATCGGGTCCGGCGGGGCCGGTTTGCAGCAGCTGGCCATCTGCGTCAGCAGTCCGTCGGTGCCCAGCACCAGCACATTCGATTTCGCGCCCTGCGTGACGCTGGATGCGCGGCTCTTACGCGGCACGATCGCCTCGTCGGCCGGCGGCGCCTGCCGCTGCGGATCGTCCGCATGCAGCGCCTGCTCGACCAGCCGCAGGCTCATCCGCTCGTTGCCGATCGCCAGCAGGAAATCCTCCAGCCTGGCAAAACCCAGTTTCTGTGCGAGTTCCTCGTGGTTCACCGCCGTCTTGCCCTCGCGCTGCAGCGTCTTGTCCAGCAGCGCGCGGCCGTGGCCCAGGGTCTCGGCCTGTTCGATCGCATTGAACCATGCGCGAATCTTCGAACGCGTACGCGGGCTCGCGGTATAGCCGTCGGACAGCCAGTCGCGCGATGGCCCGGCCGTGCCCGACGCCGCCGCCTCGCCCTTGGCCGTGATGATCTCGATCGTCTGCCCGTTTTTCAGCCGCGTGTTCAGCGGCACCATCGTGCCGTCGACGCGCGCGCCTCGGCAGCGGTGGCCGACGTCGCTGTGCAGCTGGTATGCGAAATCAATCGGCGTGGCAGCCATCGGCAACTCGAGCAGCCGCCCCTGCGGCGTCAGCACATAGATGCGGTCATTGATCGACGCCGCCTTCAGCTGCTCGACCCACTGCTTTTCACTGTCCTCCTGCCCGACCATCACGTCGGCGACCTCGCTCTTCCAGGCCAGCAGCTGGCGCAGCCAGGCGATGCGCTGATGGTAGGACTCGTCAGCCGAACCGCCGCCCTCCTTGTAACGCCAGTGCGCCGCCACGCCGTACTCGGCAAAGCGATGCATCTCCTGGGTGCGCACCTGCACCTCGAGCGTGCGGCCGTCGTCGGCCTCGACCACGGTGTGCAGCGACTGATAACCATTCGGCTTCGGACGCGCGATGTAGTCGTCGAATTCCTCGGGTATCGGCGTCCAGATGTTATGGACGATTGACAGCACCGCATAGCAGGTCTTCACGTCGTCGACGATCACGCGGAATGCGCGGACGTCATGCAACCGCGAGAAATCGATCGCCTTGCCGCGCATCTTGTTCCAGATGCTGAAGATGTGCTTCGGCCGCCCGTATACTTCGGCGCGAATGCCGGCAGCCGACAGTTCTGCCTTCAGGCGTGCAATCGACTGCTCGACGAACTGCTCGCGCTCGACCCGGCGCTCTTCCAGCATTTTTGCGATCCGTTTGTAGTTCGCCGGCTCGGTAAAGCGGAAGGACAGGTCTTCCAGCTCCCATTTGATCTGCCAGATGCCGAGGCGATTGGCCAGCGGCGCATACAGGTCGAAGGTCTCGCGCGCATAGCGCAGCGTCATCTCGTTCTCGAGCCTGCGGTCGGCAAAGAAACGCAGCGTGGTCAGCCGCGACGCGAGGCGCACCAGCACGACACGCATGTCGGTCGCCATCGCCAGCATCATCTTGCGCAAGGTCTCCAGCTGGCCGGCCGCGCTGTGCTTCGCCTTGCCCGCTTCCTGCTGCAGGAAGGTTCCCTCATGCAGCCGCATCAGCTGGCGTATGCCCGCGACCATGTCCGCCATTTCCTTGCCAAAGCGGGGTTCGATCTGCGCCGCCGCTGCCGGGTCGAACAGCGGCAACTCGAACAGCAGGCCGGCGATGCGCGTGTCGATGTCGGCCTTGAGCGAGGCCAGCACGGCCACAACGCCGCGCGTGAAGGCTGTCGCGTCCTGCCCGGTCTGCACCGTCTTGCCTGCATACGACTGGCGCACGAACTCCACTGCCGCCAGCAAGCGCGCACCGTCTTCGGCGCGCAGCCCCGCCGTCAGCTGATCATCACCCTCGCGGGTTGCTACAGAAACCATCGTCAGTCCAGAAAAAATCCCCTCGCCAGCGCAATCTGGTCGTCGTGCATGAAAGTTGGCGCATGGCCCACTCCCGGCACTTCGACCAGCTTTGCGCGCGGCCCGCGCTCGCTCATCTGCTGAGCAGTCGCGCGGGTCAGCAAATCCGACTCGGCGCCGCGCACCAGCAGCACCGGACAGCGGATCGCGTCATACGCCGCCCACAGCGCCGCCTCGCCCTGTTGGGCCGACTCGACTGTCAGCGTGCGGAATGCAAGCGCCAGTGCCGGGTCGTAATGCCGGCGCCAGCGGCCGTCGGCATCTTGCCTCAGCACGTCCCTTGCCAGCTTGTCCCATTCGGCATCGGTATGCGGCCCGAATGGCACGCAGATCGAACGCACGTAATCACGCCCCTCGTCAAAGCTGCCGAAACGAAGATCATTGCCGATGTAATCGCCGATCCGCGCCAGCGCGCTGAAATTCAGCGCAGGCCCGACGTCGTTCATCAGCATGCGCCGCACCGGTGACTCCGGCAGCGACGCCAGCGCCATGCCGATCAGCGCGCCCATCGAGGTGCCGAACCAGTCGACCTGCGGCACATCGAGGCGGGCGACCAGCGTCACCATGTCGCTCACATACTGCGGCACCGCGTAGAACCGGGGATCCTTCAGCCATGACGAACGGCCACGCCCGACCACGTCCGGGCAAATCACGCGATAGCGGTCCGACATCGCCTCGGCCAGCGCATCGAAATCGTCCGACACCCGCGTCACGCCGTGCACGCAGACGAGCACGTTCGGATTGGCAGGGTCACCCCACTCCTTGTAGGCCATCCGGTGCAGGCCGGCCGGCGACAGGCACTGCACACTGTTGATTCGCGGCTGCGTCATGGCGGCCCGTTCCCTTGCTGTTGAAATCTTGCTCATTCTAGCGGCACTGGCCTTAAAATTCCGGACGTCCGATCAATCCGACCCAGAGGAAAGTCCATGCAGAACCGTCAGCTGTCAGGCAAAACCGCACTCGTGACCGGCTCCACATCCGGCATAGGCCTCGGCATCGCGCATGCGCTGGCTGCAGAAGGCGCCCATATCGTCTTCAACGGCTTTGGCGATGCAGCACAGATTGCCGAACTGCAGCGGCAGACAGCCGCGCAATTCGGCGTGAAGACCGCCTACAGCGGCGCCGACATGACGAAGCCCGCCGAGATCGAGCAGATGATGAACGACGCGATCACACAGTTCGGCAGCGTCGACATCCTCGTCAACAATGCCGGTATTCAGCATGTGGCGAATGTCGACGACTTTCCCGTCGAGCGCTGGGACGCGGTGATCGCGATCAACCTGACGTCGGCTTTCCACACGACTCGCCTTGCCCTGCCGGCGATGAAGAAGAACAACTGGGGGCGCATCATCAACATCGCCTCCGCGCACGGACTGGTGGCCTCGGTCGGCAAGTCGGCGTACGTCGCGTCGAAGCACGGCATTGTTGGCCTGACCAAGGTGACGGCGCTGGAAAACGCGCAGACCGGCGTGACCTGCAACGCGATCTGCCCGGGCTGGGTGCTGACGCCACTGGTGCAGAAGCAGGTCGATGCGCGCGCCGCCAGCCTGGGCGTGTCGCAGGAAGAAGCCAAGCGCGGCCTGCTGCTGGAGAAGCAGCCGTCCGGGGAATTCGTCACGCCGGAACAGCTGGGCGCACTGGCGGTATTCCTGTGCAGCGCGGCCGCGTCGCAAGTGCGCGGCGTGGCGTGGAACATGGATGGGGGCTGGGTCGCCCAGTAAGGCGCAACGCGCACTGAGCCCCAAAAAAAGCCAGCCGACTTTGCGGCTGGCTTTTTTCATCGGCAAGCACGTTTCAGGACGCGTCTTCATCGACCTCATCGGGCAAGGGCATGTCGCGTTTGCGTACGATGGGTTCGCACCCGTCGGTTTCCCATTCTTCCTTCGGGTACTTGTACAGCGAACGTGTCTTGCGGCGCAGCGCGCGCAGTTCATGGCAGATGGCCGTACCCAGCTCCACGTCAGCAATGCGTGTCGTGTAGCGAAATACCGAATTGCCGTACGCATCCTTCCAGCCGAGGAAAGGCGCGGTCAGGCAGCCGCACAGGAAGCGTATGGCTTCCAGGTCGGCCCTCATCGCCGCGTGGAATATCAGACTCCGGCCATTCGCATCGCGCAGATTCATGAAATTTTCCTGCGACAGGAACGCCGCCAGCGGCTTCAGGTCGCGCAGCTGCGAGGCCGCCAGCGGATCGCTCCGGTTCTGCAAATACCATTGCAAGGCCGGGTTGTCCGGCTGCAGCGGGATGCCCGCTCTCTGCAGCATCGCCAGCAATTCCGGATGGCCGCTGGCCATCGCCATCATCGCGGCATTCTGGCCGTAGCTGTTCAGTGCCTGCGGGTGCAGCTCCGGAAATGACTGTAGCAAGTAACTCACCAGTGCTTCGTTGCCCGACCTGACCGCATGCATGAGAAGCGTATTGCCCATCGCGTCCCTGTCTGCCGGCGCGAAGCCGTTCGCCTGCAAATGCCGGACAAGGCGGGCTGCTGCATCCACGTCCTTCGACGGCGGCACGTCCCGTTCAAAATCGAAGATCAATCCCGCCAGTTCGCGCGGCTGCAGCGGAGCAGGTGCTGCCCCGGGGCGCGACGGCTGGGCTGGCACGCCAGGCTGGGGAGCGGGCGCCGGCTTGCTGCTTCCGGCGGGTTGCGGGTCGGATGCATGCGCCGGCTGCCGATCCGCAGCGGGCGGTTCGCGGCTTGCCGCCGGCAGCGGGCGATCCCCTCGGGGTTGCGCTGGCGGCGGTAATGCACGCGCGCCGGAGAAATCAACCGGTCTTCCGGGTGATTCCTGCACCGGCCCGGGACGCTGCCCGCTTTGCGGCTGGGGACCGGATTGCGGCTGCGGTCGTGACTGGAGTTGCGGCTGCGGTTGAGCACTCGACGACGGTTGCGGTTGCGCGGCTGATGGTGGTGGTTGCGCGCCCGATTGCGGCGGCTGTGACCCGGACTGAGGTTGAAGCTCGGGCTGCGGTTTGGTTTGGGGCTGCGGCTTTGCTGGTGGCTGTGACAGGACTGCCGGCTGTGGCTGTGCCTGGGGCTGTGGCTGTGGCTGTGCCCGGGGCTGCGGCTGTGCTTGCGGCTGCGGCTGCGCCTGGGGTTGTGGCTGTGGCAGCGGCTTGGGCTCGACGCGCGGCTCGGATCGCGGTTCAACCGGCTTCATGTCATCGGACAAGGGGCGCCGCTCCGGCTCGTACGGCCTCCGCTCCTGCTCGCGCTCGGCGAGACGAGGCGGACGGGGTGCCGCAGGATTCGCATTCGCTGGCAGAGCAGGTTTCGTCGCGACCTGATTGTTGCTGAGAATCTGTTGCCCTTTCGGGCTGTTAATCGGCTTCACGTCACATCTCCAAGGCTGCAGCGAGCGTCATTCGGCTGGCGCGTTCATTGAACACTGGGACACCAGCCTGCTTCACTTTTCGAAACACTGCCTTGCCTTCGGTTCGCTCATGAAAGAGAAACGCCAGCCGCGGAAACGGCTGGCTGGGGTGACAAGCCGTACGCTCGAGAAGCCCCAGCGTCAGGCCCTGCCCTGATCGGATGCCTTGCCCGGGTAACGCAGTTGAGGTTGATATGGCGCCGGTTGCCGAACTTCTTCTGATTCCGGCGCCCGGCACACCGGCAGTGCATTCCGATCCTCAAAGGCCTGCGCATACCTTCATGTCCAGAAGTCGCTTCAACAACGAGCGCTACGGGATCAAACCCGCCTTGGCCAACAAGGTCGCCAGGCTCGAATTGCCCTTCGCCAGACCTGCCGCATTCTTCCCTGCCGTATTTCGCTTGTGCAGATCGGCGTCTTTGCAATGCTCGAGGATATGGCGCGCAAGCCGCTTGTCGCCGGCGGAGCAAGCCCGCATCAATACCGTGTTGCCCTCCCCATCGGTCGCGTTCGGGCTGCACCCCAGCTCCAGCAGCCTGATCGCCAGGTCGGACTGCTCAGGCGTAATGCGCCCCACCGGGTTCAGGACACGTACCGCTGCACTCTGCGCCACCCGCCGTCCGGGGTGAACGTTCGTCACGGGTTCGGCATCGAAACGGAATCCCTGCGCGGCAAAGCTGTCCAGCATGTCCGACAGCAATTCCCAATTCCCCAAAGTCAGGACAGAATCGAATTTGCTCATCAGGCTGTCAATCACGGGATTTTCCCCGGCCAGCGCCTGCGCGAGGAGGAGATCCGGCTCCTGGGTCATTGGGGCTTTCCCCTGTAGCCAATAATCGACATCGGCCTTCATCTGCTGCTCCCGCTGCCTGACTGACGGCGGCTTTCTCGTGCGCGCCTTCTCCTGCGGTGCGGCATCGGGCTCGGCAGTACCGTTGATGTCGACCAGCGCCGATCGGCCCACCTTGTCATGGCTTTTCATCGTACATCCTTGTCATGGCTTTTCATCGTACATACCTCCGTTGAGCACTCCATCGCCCGTGATGAAGCCGATTTTCAGTATGTTCGATACCCTGCCAAAAGACGGAGGGCTAGTGCATTCATGGTATGCCGGTGCGCCGCTTGCAACAGCGCCGGGGTAGTGAAGCCAACTCGCGGACGAAAAAAAGCCAGCCGGGGTGGCGGCTGGCTTTCGGGCAACAACTTGCCGATCAGTCGGTCGCTGTTTCGAGCGCCTTGGTCAGGTACTCATGGATCGCGGCATGTTTTTCCACGCTCGCCACGCTCTGTGCCCCTTCCATCTTTTTGCGCCGTTTCGCGAGCCCCGGGCATTCCTCGACCAGATATTTAACGAGTGGCATTCCGTTTTCCCGGCTGGCGGCCAATGCGAGCACATGGTCGCCCTCCATGCTCCAGTGGCGCTGGTTGACATCCAGTCCGGCCGCGACCAGCAACTTGAAGGTCGCAAGATCGGTAATCCGCGCCGCACGATGCAGCAAGGGCGTGGTATTCCCGTTTGCATAGGGTTTCGAGGACACCCCCGACTTCAACAGCGATGCCATCATCTCTGCATCGCCCGTCTGCAGCGCCAGGTTTTCCACCTTGACACGCTCCTGCTCCGAGTCGGGAAGCCCGCCATCGGCCAGCGCCATCCTCAGAATCTCGCGCTGCCTGCCCGAGATGCCTGTCGACTGCGCCTTGGATGCTGCAGCCAATGCCGACGAAAACAGCTTGGCAAAACTCATTTCCGGATAGACGGTGCGCAAGCTGCGCAGGAAATCCACATTCCCCTTCTCGATCGCGTCGTTCACGATCATCGAAGGAAGCTCGACGCCCTTTTCCCGGAAAGCGAGTGCCAGATCAAAAAATTTCGCGAGATACTCGCCCTTGGCCTGCAGCGTCATCGGTACGAGCCACAGGTAGGGTTCAATCCCGACACGAGCGCTCTTCCCCGACGCGAGCGCATTGAGAAAATCCTTGCCCTCCGCCAGAAAAGCGTCGATCTGGGCCGCCTTGTATTTTTCCGCGCTTTCCTTGCTGATGAAGTAAGTTGACAATTCCTGCCGGAATTGCGCGGGCACCGGTCCGACGGGCTTCCTGCTGATCAGGGATTCGGCGGCCTCGAATTTTGCGACATCTTCCCAGGTGACCGCGATGCCCCGCGCCTTCAGGCGCTTTTCCACATTCTGGCTCACCAGCTTCAAATGGATTTGCGCGCTCATTCCCACCAGCATGTCCTGCCGAAGGCCGCTCGCGGCATGGACGCCCGGATAGATGTCGAACACGGCCTTGCGTGCCGGTGCGCCTTGTTTGTTGCCGTCGGGGGTGACGAACCGGGGCTCCGATTTGTCTTGCGAAAGGCCGGAGACGGCGCTCGTGCTCGAAGAAGACGACTGAGTATCGACCGCCCGTTGTTTCGCACGGGCGTTCGGGGGAACTCTGGTTCGGCGGGAGTTCATCGTGGGCGTCTGAGCCTTTTGCCCGCCCTGTTCCGGCTCGGCGGATGAGGCGCCGGTCGTGGTTTGCGGGACCGCCGTGGTGGTCGGGGTGGTGGATGGGGATGAAGGCAAACCGGGCACGCTCATGACATTCTCCGCGATCGAAAACGAAAGGCCTGACGACAAACGAACTGATGAACTGAGGTTTGCGGTCAAGAACTCGCGGGTGTGTAACCGGATTTCCGACGCCCGTTCCGCTGTTCGAAAAAGAAAAAGCCAGCCGGAATGCCGGCTGGCTTTCTTGCGGAGGCTGACCTGCGGCGCAGCCGGTCCCGACTCAACTCAGAAACGGATCTCGCAGCCGGTGCTGGCGATCAGCTCTTCCTTCGTCACGCCCGGTGCCATCTCGACCAGTTTCAGCCCGTGTTCGGTGACATCCAGCACCGCGAGGTCGGTCACGATGCGATCGACCACGCCGACACCGGTCAGCGGCAGGTTGCAATGCTCGAGCAGCTTGTGCGAGGTCGAGCCATCCTTGGCTTTCGCGACATGCTCCATCAGCACCACCACGCGGCCGACGCCGGCCACCAGATCCATCGCGCCGCCCATGCCCTTGACCATCTTGCCCGGAATCATCCAGTTCGCCAGGTCGCCGCGCTCCGACACCTGCATCGCGCCAAGGATGGCGATGTTGATCTTGCCCCCGCGGATCATTGCGAAGGAATCGGCCGAACTGAAGAATGACGAGCCCGCCAGCGCGGTGACCGTCTGCTTGCCGGCGTTGATCAGATCGGCATCGACCGCGTCCTCGGTCGGGAACGGGCCGATGCCGAGCAGGCCGTTTTCCGATTGCAGCCAGACGGTAATGTCCTTCGGCACATAGTTGGCCACCAGCGTGGGCAGGCCGATGCCGAGGTTCACATAGAAGCCGTCCTGCAGTTCCTGCGCGGCGCGCGCCGCCATTTGTTCACGTGTCCATGCCATGTCTGTCTCCGCTTACTGTGCACGCACGGTGCGTTGTTCAATACGCTTCTCGGGATTCTTGTTCACCACGATGCGGTGGACGAAGATGCCCGGCGTGTGCACGGCGTCCGGATCGATCTCGCCGAGGCCGACCAGTTCCTCGACTTCGACGACGGTGATCTTGCCGGCCATGGCAGCGTTCGGATTGAAGTTGCGTGCCGTCTTGCGGAAGACGAGGTTGCCGACCGGATCGGCCTTCCAGGCCTTGACCAGCGACACGTCCGCCACCAGCGAATGCTCCATCACGTACTGTTCACCGTCGAACACGCGCACTTCCTTGCCTTCGGCGACGATGGTGCCGACACCGGTCTTGGTGAAGAAGGCGGGGATGCCGGCGCCGCCGGCGCGCAGCTTCTCGGCCAGCGTGCCCTGCGGCGTGAATTCCAGCTCGAGTTCGCCGGCCAGGTACTGGCGCTCGAACTCCTTGTTTTCGCCGACATAGGACGCGATCATTTTCCTGATCTGCCGCGTGGTCAGCAGCTGGCCGAGGCCGAAGCCGTCCACGCCGGCATTGTTCGAAATCGCGGTCAGGCCCTTCACGCCGGAATCGCGCAGTGCCGCGATCAGCGCCTCGGGAATGCCGCACAGGCCGAAGCCGCCGACGGCGATGGTCTGGCCGTCCTTCACGACGCCGGCCAGTGCGCTGGCGGCGTCCGGATAGACTTTGTTCATGTGTCTCCTCAGGTAAACTGTATGGGCCGATCCTGCCGGAACGACAGTGCGGGCAAGGTTAAAAGCGACAGAGCCCGCAGACAATACCGTAAAAGTACGATCCCGCCGCTGATGACATCCCCCCAGACCATCGACTTCGCCATGATCTTCGAGCGTGCGCCGGTCGGCCTGTGCGTGTCGCACCAGCGCGTGATCAGCGCCTGCAATGATGCGCTGGCGGGAATGTTCGGCTATGCAGATGAAGATCTGCGCGGGCAATCCTTCTCCATCCTCTACCCCAGCGCCGACGAATTCGAACGCACCGGCGCGCGCATCGCGCCCATCATGAACCGGCACGGACATTATTCGGACGAGCGGATCATGAAGCGCGCCAGCGGCGAACTGTTCTGGTGCCATGTGACCGGCCGCGCACTGTCGCGCGACGACCCGCATGCGGCGGGCATCTGGACCTTCGAAGATTTATCCAGCCGCCGGCCGGTGACGGCCGAGCTGACGGCGCGCGAACGGGAAGTGGCGGCGTTGCTGGTCGAGGGCAAGACCAGCAAGGTGATCGCACGCCAGCTGGAACTGTCGCCGCGCACCGTCGAAATGCATCGCGCGCGGCTGATGAAGAAATTCGCTGCAGGTACGTCGAGCGAACTGGTGAACCGGCTGCTGGGCGGGCAGCGGGCCTGACACGAAGCCGACGACGATAGCTCAGCGGGCCGGCAGCAGCAGACGCTCCCGGATTTCGTCCGGCAAAGGCTGCGATTTCTCGATCCGCTGGTCGACCCACACCACCT